>JBEEIB010000301.1:0-88797 GCA_041167675.1 Verrucomicrobiota bacterium | reverse complement strand
GACCTGGAAATCATCACTGCTCAAACTTTGACCCGCTCGATGTGGGCGCCCAAGCCGCCCAGCTTTTCGTCAATTAGTTCGTAGCCGCGATCAATGTGATAGACACGGTTGATCTCCGTCATGCCTTCGGCTTTGAGACCGGCCAGAATCAGCGCGGCTGAAGCACGCAAATCGCTCGCCATCACTGGCGCTCCGCTGAGTCCATCTACCCCACTTATTTTCGCCGTCGCTCCATCCAGCTCGATCGCTGCGCCCATCCGCTTAAGCTCGGAAATGTGCATGAAGCGTTGCGGAAAGATATTTTCGGTCACGGCACTATCCCCTTCTGCCGTGGCTAGCAAGGCACACATTTGCGCCTGCATATCAGTCGGAAAGCCGGGATAAGGTTCAGTGCGTAGGTCGAGCGGTTTCAGCGCGCCATTCGGTTGAATGGTCAAGGAACCGTTGTCACCGGAGAGCTTGTATCCTGACGATTCAAGCGCGTTGGTCACCGCCGTGAGATGCCGCCGGTTAACTCTGGTGATTGTTACTTCTTTCCCGGCAATCGCTCCAGCGATCAAAAAGGTACCTGCCTCGATCCGGTCAGGAATTACCTCGTGTTCCGCACCATGTAATTCTGGTACTCCTTCAATCACGATTCGGGAGGTGCCGGCCCCTTCAATCTTAGCCCCCATCTTGTTGAGAAAATTCGCCAGATCGACCACTTCCGGCTCCGAAGCGGCATCCTGAATAACCGTCACTCCGTCGGCCAGAACCGCAGCCATCATCACGTTGTCAGTACCAAGCACAGTTGAGCCAAACTTGCCTTTGAGGGAAATACTCGCACCTCGAAGCTGGGGCGCGAAGACCTTGATATCGCCTGCATGAACCCGAACGGCTGCTCCCAAAGATTCAAAACCGCGCAGGTGAAGATCGATCGGCCGGTCTCCGATAACGCACCCACCAGGTAGCGAGACAGTCGCCTCTTTCTCTCTCCCTAAAAGCGGGCCCAAAACACAGACTGAGGCGCGCATTTTTCTGACCACTTCGTATGGCGCGACGGTGCTCACCTTTTCCGCCTTTACCGTAACAACACCACTCGCCCTCTCCACTTCAGCGCCAAGGTGGTTCAGGATCTGCAGCATGTAGTGCACATCGCTTAGATCCGGAACTCGGTGAATAACACACGGTTCTTTGGTAAGCAAAGTCGCGGCAAGGATGGGCAAGGCGGAATTTTTTGATCCGCTGATCTTGACTGTCCCTGCCAAAGCTCGGCCCCCATGCACGATGATCTTATCCATACCAAGCGGTCACGAAGCGCCGCACTCCTTGGTAATCGTTTTCTACCGAAATGTCGCGAAATTTTTGGGCTGTCATCAGATCGGCGACCCGGTCAGCTTGGTCAAAACCAACCTCCAAAATTACAAATGCGCCGCCAGTCAAAACATTCGGCGCATCCTGCACGAGTCGACGGATGACAGATAATCCGTCAGGGCCACCATCCAGTGCTATTTGCGGATCCCGCTGAACCTCGGAGGCCAGTTTCGGCAATTCCGCTGTCGGAATGTAGGGCAAATTAGCCACTAAAAAATCGAAAGGTCCGGTAACGGATTTAAGCAAATCCGATTCAATCCATTCGATTCGACGCTCCAGTCCCTGCTCTTCTGCATTTTCCCGAGCGAGGTTAAGCGCCAGTGGAGAAACATCCGAACCAACGATCGACAGGCTCGAGCATTCAAGCGCTAAAGTGATCGCTAAGACACCTGAACCGGTGCCAATGTCTAGCAGACGGTTTCGCGAACTGGGCTGAGCTCGGATCACTTTTAGCGCAATTTCGACTAGAATTTCGGTCTCGGGCCGCGGAATCAACGCGCGTTGATCGGTCCGAAAAGCGCGACCGAAAAAATCCCAGGAACCCAGCAGGTACTGGAGTGGTTCTCCATCGACACGCCGCCGCACTTTCTCACGTAATGGCACCAACTCTTTCTCGGAGAGAGTTCGATCGAATTCCAAATAGAGATCGATCCGCCGCTTACCAAGCGCATCGGCAAGGAGATGCTCAATGTTGAGCCTGGGTGACTCAATGCCTTTTCGAGCAAAAAAATCGGCTGTGTTTTGCAGTACTTGGAGAACGGTCACCGTAACTCAAAGGTGATTGATGAAAGGTGAGTGGTGATCGGTAAAGCGCACATCGGAAAATCCTCGTGCCGCGCTAATCATCAATTCCCATCCAACTCTTCCCAATCCCGTTTATAAGGCTGGATTGTCTGCCGAAGTTGAGGGTCATGGTAGAACGAAGGTGGATGTGCGAGGCTACATTGTTTCAGGCGGGAATCGGCTCCAGACCTGCCTCTTTCAACCGCTGCTCCATGTCGCTATTTTGCAACGCCACCAGCATTTCGTCCATTTGGCCCTCAATGAATAGATCGAGGTTGTAAAGCGTTAGGCCGATCCGGTGATCGGTTACACGATTCTGTGGAAAATTATAGGTTCGAATCTTCTCCTCGCGGCCACCGGAACCAATAAGGCTTTTCCGATGGGCGGAATACTTTTCCGCTTCCTCTTGTTCCTTCTTTTCCAGCAGGCGTGAACGTAAGATTGCCAGTGCTTTTTCTTTGTTCTTTTGCTGACTCCGGCCATCCTGACAACGCACGATCGTGTGGGTGGGAATGTGTAATACCTGAACCGCCGAATCGGTTGTATTAACCCCTTGGCCGCCAGGACCGCCTGCTCGGCAAACTTCGATTCGGAGGTCTTCCGGCCGAATTTCGATATCTACTTCCTCGGCTTCCGGTAGTACAGCGACAGTCGCAGTTGAAGTGTGAACCCTTCCTTGCGCCTCGGTCACAGGGACGCGCTGCACTCGGTGTACTCCGCTCTCATAGCGCAGTGCGCGGAAAACGTTTTCACCGCCAACTCGAAAGATCACTTCTTTGAGGCCACCCAGCTCAGACGGGCTGCTCTCGAGCTCCTCAACTTTGTAGCCTCGAGCCTCGGCGAAACGGCAGTACATTCGGTATAGACCGGCTGCGAACAACGCGGCCTCGTTACCTCCCGCTCCGGCGCGAATCTCCATGATCGCGTCTCGATCTTCGTGCGGTTCGGGCGGCAGAAGAGCGAATTGCACCGTTCTCGCTAACTCTTCGGCTCGCTTTTCCAAGACTGGAATCTCGGAAGCCGCTAATTCAGCCAAATCCGAATCACTCGATGCAGAAAGCTCACGGTTCTCTTCCAGCTCTTTCTCGGACTTTTTCAGGGCCGCCCAGTCGTCGAGCAAGCGCTTTATCTGCGAATGCTCACGCATCACTTCGCGCGCCCTCTTGGGATTTTCAAACAGTGAGGGCGTTGCGATTTCGGTTTCCAATTCCTGAAACCGTCGCCGTTTTTGCTCAACCAGTGGAGCGAAGTCCATAAAATCCTCCGATCACGACGGACCAAAGGTAAATACGCAGCCGTTACTTATTCTTGCCTTTGGAGAGCAAGGTCTTACCGTACCGGCGCGCAAATTTTTCGACTCGTCCAGCCGTGTCGACAAACTTCTGCTCTCCGGTAAAAAAGGGATGGCAAGCGGCACAGATACCGATTTTGATATCCCTGCGAGTCGATCGCGTGTGATACACCGCGCCACAAGCGCAAACGATCGTGGTCTCTTGATAATTGGGATGAATGTCTGCCTTCATGTCGAAAGACGCTTAGCTTAACACAGTGTGCAGTTGACGCAAGTGGATCCAAGTTTTTCAACCTTTTGGCAGGCCGTCCTCGAGAGGCGCAGTTCTGATGTCGCTATCTTCTCCGAAGACGGAAAAACGATTCGCACATTCGCAGATATCGAATCAGAGCGCTACAGCTGGCGGGAGAGACTTGCGTCATTTCCGTCCGGCTCGGTGCTTTTGGTCCAGTTCGGCAATGAGCCAGTATGGCCTGCACTGTTCCTGGCTTGTCTTGATCTCAAACTGATTATGGCCCCACTGGAACCCGAGGTTGCAAATTCGGCGCTCGAAAAGATCCTGCGGGTAACCCAAGCACAAGGCATTGTTCGACCAAATGCGATCAATCGCCTTGATTCCGCGCCGATCGCGTGGAACGAGCCGCTCCCCGAATTTCTTAAGTTGACCTCTGGAACAACCGCGCTTCCCAGAGTAGTTCGATTTCGACAGAGCCAGCTGGTGGCAGATTGTCGCAATATCTGTCGAACGATGGGGCTACAGCCCGATGATATTAATTTTGGAGTCATTCCATTTGCTCATTCCTATGGATTTAATAACCTGATTACCCCTCTCTTAAATCAAGGCACCACTCTGGTCTGTTCCAGCGATCGATTGCCACGGGCAATAGGTAAAAACCTACAAAACTCTGCAGCGACCATCCTGCCAGCCACCCCGGCAATCTTTCACGCGCTGAGTGCCTTGGACGGCAGTGATCAGCTCGGCTCGGTTCGGCTTTGTATTTCAGCCGGAGCTCCGCTTCCTGCAGAAACAATCAGGCAATTTCATGCTCGCTATGGGCTGCGAATTCACAGTTTTTACGGTTCTTCTGAATGCGGTGGGATCGCTTTTGATCGAAAAGGAAAACTGGATGCTCCTTCCGGATTTGTGGGTACCCCGATGAATGGTGTGGAAATCCGGCCTCGCGAAAATGATCGGATCGAAGTTCATGGCCCGAATGTCGGCGATGGTTATTTCCCTAATCCGGAACCCGAGGTCCTTGATGGTATGCGCTTCGTCCCGGGAGACCTGGTCCGATGGCTGGAGCACGGTGCACAACTTTACGGTCGCGCGTCGGACTCAATCAACGTCGCTGGTAAGAAAGTCCATCCCTCGGTCATAGAAGAACATTTGCGTAAATTGCCTGGGATCATTGATGCCATCGCCTTCGGTGTTCCCTCACTGAATCGCAATGAGGATCTGGTCGCGCTTGTTCTCGCTCATGAATCGACTACCCGACAACAGATCGAGACGCACTGCCGAATTGGGTTGGCCGACTGGCAGGTGCCACGCGATTTCAAACTGGTCTCTTCTCTCCCGGTCAATGCCCGCGGCAAGCTGAAGCGCAGCGACTTAGCGCGAGAGTATTTGGCCGAGAGGCAAAATTCAGAAGCCAGAAGCCAGAGCCCGGAGGCCAGGAGCAAGAATTCGTAATCTGGGAACCACAAATGGTCGGTCGCGGCATTGGGCAACGGACGTTCTAGATTCCGGCTTCTGGCTTCTGAATTCTAGAGCTACTTCTCTATCAGCTCAAAATCGCAGAATCGAAAACTGGATGGCTCGACTGCAAGATCGCTAATGGTGAGCCGCCCTGGGTCACCGTTCTGGTTTACGTCAAGAACGACCGTGCAGTCTGTCCACTGCTCGGGGATTTTCAGTGTTGTCCCTAGAGCAATCGATTCCTGATTACCCGAATTCTTCTCTGCCACGAAATAGACGTACTCGCCCGGTGCGCTTTTCGCTCGAAACTTGAGCTCATAATGTTTATCCGCCTGGAATTGGAAACCGGGCGCGCGCAACTCTACACTCCAGAACTCTGGACCAGGCTTCGATACTGTCACGAGTAACGCCTTTTGACCTGCCTCGGTGTCATCTACGATCTCTGCTCGAGCCTGCGCTCCCTTTTCTACCCTTACTTGAAATCGGTTCAGATCGATTGCCGTGTCCGCATAGATCCGAGCCGAAATCGAGAAGAGAATCAGCGGCAATACAGTTCGGATGTTCATCGGAACGCGTCTATGTTGACTAAGCGATTCGTCCCCTTTCGTCAATGGAGCGACTGGATGAAGGAGCTCTGAAAGATGATTACCTGAAACGGACTGGCCAGGAGGCTGTTGGTTCCTGTAACTTGCGCCCGTGGTTCAACCGCCTCCTAAGCCGGCGCTTTACTCTCCAGCCAGATCGCCTGTCGGCTTACCGGAAAGCGGCGATGGCCAAATCCCGACCACCCCGCCGCGACTGCCGCGGCTGCCAGTTCCCGAAAGGAAAAGGCACGACGCATCGAAAGCCGAGCGTCAAATCTGTTCATTGGATGCTTAACTAACAAGCTGGTCAGGAGGTAAATCCCTACAATCCCGAAATCCGAACGTGCCAAGTCCGCTACTACCACGCCGCGGCGCGCGAAACCCCGGATTCTCCGCAATAGATTGACCGCGTCAGGGAATGCGAAATGATGCAAGGCAAGCGAACAAATAATGATGTCGAATGGTTGGGCCGGCCTAAAGCGAAGCACATCCGCTGCTTCGTAGCTAATCTCAGGATAATGCACTGATCTAGCTTCGGCGATAGAAAGCGTCGAAGGCTGGAAATCGACCGCATGAATTCTGACGATCGAATTCTGTGCTCGCGACCAATCGGCTATGAACCTTGGGATGTCGCCCGAGCCGGTACATAGATCCAGCAGGGAAACCGATTCAGCGGGAAGAATCCATCGATTCAGAAAGTGACGAATCAGGTCATAACTCCCAAATCGACGATTCAATTTTTCGATATTGTCGAGATCAAGCCGGAGATCATCCGATATCGGTTGTGGCCGATCCATGATCTCAGTCAATGAAGGATCAAATTTCCGGTGAGGCTGAAGAAAGTTCGTCACCACTTGGCACAAAAAACGCAATCAAAGACAAAACTGCTCTCTTTCAACGAAAACCAAATCTAATAATTTAGTACGGTCTTTCGATTGGGGGGGCGGATTTTTGGGGAAGGGAACAACGTGGCATGAAAAGTCTTTGGAACTCTGCTGAAAGCGAACGGTGGAATTCAAACGAACTCGAACAGCGAATCTATTCCGCACGCTTGTTGGCTAAGGAACCTGATCTCGGTTGCACATTCGGAGGAACCGTCTCGGTCAAAACCACGGAGAAGGATCTCTTCGGAGAACCTGCCGAGTTGATATATGTTCACGCGACCGGCACTAATCTCGCGCACATCGAATTCGCGCAGTTTATCCCATTGCGTCGGGATCACCTGCTTCGATTGCTCAGTCTGCCAGGACTCTCGGCCCGCGGGCTGGAACTACAGATCCGGTTAGCATCGAACCAACCAGATTCCGCAGAGCCGACACTGGACGCATTGCTTCATGCGGTGATTCCAGCCAAATACGTAGATCAGGTCAGCGCCGATGCGATTTTGAGCCTGACCAATACGCCACGCGCCGCCGAGCTGATCCAGTCGGTCTTCGGGCGGAACATTCTTCTTATTCCCTATTTTCAATCCAACTTCGATCTCGCAAAAGCGGTTGCAGAAGCACTAGAAGCTCGGCGTACAAAGAAACCAGACGGTTTAGTTCTGGCCAAGCGAGGTCTATGTACTTTTGGCGAGACTCCCGAGGAGTCGTATCGGCAAATGCTACATTTAGTGAGTGCGGCGGAAGAGAGAATTCAGAAATCACTCAGCCCAGCACGCGTCACTAGAACAACAAACGCCGGTGGTTTAGTCGCACGGACTGAATTGGCACAGCTTAGGCGCCGACTTTCCGAGCTGGCCGGGAGACCAATGATCCTCTCAACTCACCAGAATGAGTTCCTTCCAGAGCTCATGGCTCGCCCGGACGCGGTCGTGTTGCTCAACCGCGGTCCAGCATCACCAGAGCATCTTCGTTTCCTGAAACGATCGCCTTTGGCCGGACGCGATGTTCAAGCTTTCGTTGAGCGGTATCGGGACTACTTCCTCCAGCGAGCCAGCAATATAGGCGAGCTTCCCGACCTGACCCCGCGAATCATCATCGATCCGGCGCTCGGACTTCTGGCCGTCGGAGACAAACCCGAAGAAGCCGATCTCGTAGCCACAGCCTTCCAGCACACAGCCAAAATCATCCTTCAGGCAGAGCAGTTGGGCAGTTGGCAACCCGTCTCAGAGTTCGATCTGTTGCGATTCGGATTCGCGAGAACCGCAAAGACCGATTCGGAGAGAAAGTTGGCATTCGCCGGGGAAATCGCTCTGATCACTGGCGCGGCATCAGGAATTGGTCGCGCAACGGTTAAGGCATTCCTGGCGAGGGGGGCAGCAGTCGCGGGCTTGGATTTGAATCCCGCTATTTCGGCTTTGACCGATGTTTCCGCATTTCTTGGTCTTCCTTCCGACGTCACGAACGAAAAGGAGGTAGCCCATGCATTGGACCGGACTGTGCAGCGTTTCGGTGGAATCGATATTTTAGTTCTGAATACAGGTTTCCTGCCTTCAGCCAGACGGATTGTTGATCTGGAACTGGGCGCTTGGCAGCACGCAATGCGAGTTAATCTGGACGCGAACTTCAACTTGCTGCGCAGTTGCTATCCGTACCTCAATGAATCACCGCGCGGCGGTCGGATAATCGTAGTTTCGCCGCAAAATCTCGCACCCTCAGGGAAGGGAACTGCCGCCTATGCCGCGGCGAAAGCCGCCCTCACCCAGCTAGTACGATCTGCCGCTGCAGAATGGGGGGTGTCTCGAATCCGAGTGCAGATCGTGCACCCCGATAATGTTTTTGATACCGGGATCTGGACGCCGGAGGTCCTTGCGCAACGGGCGAGATGCCGGAGTATGACCGTCGACGAGTACCGCCGAGCTAATTTTCTGCGGACCGAAATCTGCAGTCAAGATGTGGCAGAGCTGGTGGTGACGGTCTGCGGTTCCGCATTTTCAAAGACGACCGGCGCGCAAATTGCCATCGATGGCGGATCCGAGTGGTGAGGGGAGATAGCAGATAATGCGAGGCCGCCCGATCTTCGTGGCTCAGGAAGCAGAACCGATTGCTGGGAGGTGATTAGTGAATGCCTAGCCAATGGCAAGCGACAAAGGTTATCGAATTTCATCGTGACCTAAATACAACTCTTTATATATGTATTATTATATCTGCTGAGGGATCGCCCCCCTAATCCGATACCAATATTCTAACGCGATGAAAGATCCGGAACCTATCGAAGTCCGCCGAGGATTTGATTCCAGTCCACGGCGGTTATCGAAAACTCAAAAGCTTTCAGGTAGCTCAGCTCTGCTTCGATGGGACGGTGCGTTTCTGCGATCGGTACGTGACAGGCGCGACCGTACCCACGATCAGATGGTGCAAGCTGCGCGCAGTGGCGCACAAAATATCGCTGAAGGAAGCAAGGCCAGCGCTACTTCGAAAAAAACAGAGCTAAAGCTGACGAATGTGGCGCGCGCCAGCCTGGAAGAACTCCGACTCGACTATGAAGACTACTTGCGCCAACGCAGGCTGGAGCAGTGGAGCCGCGAAGATCCGCGGCGAAGATGAACTGATTGCCAAACGTTGTGCCACGGCTGACGCCGTAGCGGATTGGGTTCGGGAACTGGCATGGACACAATGGACAACATGAACATTGTGGACCGTCCAACAGGTCCACGCCGTCCGCCAAGTCCAAACGGTCCAGCTATCGAGAACTCGCCGCAAATGCGGCACTTGTTCTGATTGCGGTAGCATGCAGTCTTCTGGACCGACAGATCGCTTCGTTGGCTGCCGCTTTTGTTGAAAAGGGCGGTTTTACGGAGCGACTACACAGCGTCCGGACTAAGAGAAGAGGGCGCGGGCCGCCTCAGTAATGTCGACGAACCCGGACAGGTAGCCCAGCGGCTAAGAACTATCTCGCAAGGCCAGATAGGCCAGCATTCGTCCGGTTCGTCCCTTTTCCATCCGGTAAGAGTAGAATCGCTCGAGGTCAGACCCGGTATTTTCTCCGTCATCATAAATTTTGCTGACATTTTCGGCCCGGATTTGGGCCACGATCGACTGGGCAAAATCGACTTCGTAATATGGCGGTCGAATGCAGGGACTCAGCACGGCAATCAAATCCTTGGACTCAGAATGAAACTCGTTCCGCAATTTTCGAATTGCTGCTCCCACGATATTTCGCTCCGTCCCTTTTTTGCCCGAGTGCACGAGCCCGATCGCTCGACGAATGGGATCCACCAGAAAGACGGCGCAGCAATCCGCGACATAAATCCCGAGGACAACGTTCGGATCCATTGTAACCAAGCCATCGACCTCCTTGGTCTTTGCCGCCGATCCGGCATCGATCGTAGCTACGCCATTACCGTGAATCTGTTCGGCTAACCTAAGCGATCGAGTTCCGATCGACGCTAACTGGTCACGATGGTAATGCTCCAGCCGTTGTAACGCGGATTCCCGGTCGGTCTGGACATCCAAGCCGGGAATCCGCAGAATAAATCCGTGCTCAACGGCCCCGGCCTCAGATAGCGCAGGAAAGAACTGAACTGGGAGCGTCTCCTTCAATCCCTTCCTTAATCGTTAGAGAACTCGATTTTGCCCAATGGCGGGGTCAAAGATTCTTTCTTAGCCTTGGTGGTAGCGGGTTTACACGGATCCAATGGAGAGTCATACCGAGAACGGAGCGCCTTATTCGCTTCCCCGTTGGTTAATGTCAAAGGCCGCTTATCTGGGCTATCAAACGTATCGTTGTATTTGGTCTCAGTACCCGTTGCGAACTGGAATTGGGCCACCGCGGCAATGTAGTTGAACTGGGCCGTAACCAAGTTGGAACGACTGGTGGTCAGCGCAGTCTGCTGGGTGAGAACATCCAACTGCGTGCCGGTTCCGGCCGCTAAACGTTCATTGGACAAGCGGAGGGCTTCTTGCGAGACTTGAACCGCCGTTTCCGATGCCGCGATAGTCTCTTGCGCATTCCGCAGATTGTCGACAGCAGTCGATACGTCGAGCTCAACCTGCCGGGTCGAGTCATCCAAGGTGACCTTGTTCTCTTCCAAGCTCGCTCGAGCGGCTTTCACGCTTCCATAAGTATTGCCGCCGTCAAAGATATTCCAGGACCCGGTGAATCCGAAAAACCAGCCTTGCAGGGTATTATCCAATTGAGCGCTTCGAGGACTATTTGTCTGCCTGAGCCCGATATTAGCCGAAATCGTTGGTTTCCAACCGGAGGCGGAAACGGTGACCTGCTCGACACTGGAAAGTACGTTTGATCTTTGGGCCTTGAGAAATGGACGATTTGCTCGCGCCGTAATCAGCGCGCTGGATAAATCATACTTGATCTGCGTGTACGTAAGTCGGCCGGCAACCGGCAATGGTTCATCGGTGGAATATTGGCGACCGGCCGGAATGCCGAGAGTTTTGGCCAGCTGGACCATAGAGATCCGATAATTGTTCTGAGCTTGAATCAGTAGCGGGATCTGATTCTGCAGCTGTGATTGAGCTTGCAGCACGTTGAACTGAGGTACAGTCCCCGCTTCAAACCGGCTTTTCTGATCTTCCAATTGGCTTTGCAGCAGGTTGACTGACTCTTCCTGGACCTGGACCAGCGCCTTATTGAGAAGGATCTGGTAGAACTGCGTTCGCACCGTTTCCACTGTCGAATCGATGGTATCTCGCAAAGTGTAATATGCCGCATCCTCATTGATCCGGGCCGCTCTCCGCGAAGCGATAGTGGCTCCGCCGTCGTAAAGCAATTGGGTCACTTGGATTTGCACCGTCCAATTCTCGGTGGCCGACCGTTGGCTGGAAAGAAGTGAGCTGAGGGGAAAAGCAATACCTTGCGTAGTAACCAAATCGAGGTTTGTTCTCCCACCACCAGTCGTATTCGACACCAGTCCCGGGTCGGTCTGCGTGTAGCTGGTGCTGGCGGTCACCTGCGGCAACAATCTCGCCTGCGCTTCATAGACTAATCCTTTGTTGCGTTTCAATTCCTGAACCTGCCGCAGAATATTTGGGTTTTGCTTGATCGCTATCTGGACCGCCTCGTCGATCGTCAAAGCGTGACTGCGATAGCCTCCGTTTGACTCGCCGGCCAAAAGCGAGGCAGTGAATCCGGTCAATGGGATTAAGGCGAATAAAGAGATTCTCATTCTTTGTTTACGGTTGTATCGCAAAACTGCGTAATTTTCCGATAGACCTCTAACCAGGTCCTGCCTTGTTCGGCGGTAAGATGTTCTTTCAACAGAAGCGTGATTGTGTCCACCATGTCTTGACGGATTCGCGTTACCAGGTTCGATCCTTTGCGCGTGATCCTTACCATCACTTTGCGCCGGTCGTCCACTGCATGTGCACGATGTACATATCCCAGTCGCTCCAGCCGATCGACCAGCCCGGTAGCTGCGGCAGTCGTGTGCCCCATTTTTGCCGCAATCTCGGACATGCTGATGACTTCCTTGTGCTCCAAATAGGTCAGGAGGAAGTACTGCGGGAAAGAGACACTGCCTCGGCTCAATTCCGCCGAAAGATGAGCAAGAAAAGACCGCTGCAATTTCATCAGAATCTGAGCCAACTCCTCTGCTTGCGCATGGATTTCGGTTTCCTCCCTCGGCTCAGTAACAATCATAGCAAGATAGAAATTTAACGAGGTTAACTTATGGCCTGGGCAGTAAAGCACAGGGGGTGACATTTGCAAATAAAGCACCCCCCACCCCAAAACGTGGAATTTCACGCCTCCAAACTCGGAGGTCACGGCCGTCAAAACGCACTGCGGTTTCTATTTGCGTTGGCTAATTTTTTGGGTGACGGAATAATTCCCAACCGTTCGCGAGACCGGTTTCATCCAAATTTTTATGTCATATCAAACTGTCCAGCCACCGGCCGGTGGCAAAGTCACGATTGAAAACGGTAAGATTCACTGTCCGGACAATCCGGTGATTCCTTTCATCCGCGGCGATGGGACCGGCAGTGACATTTGGGCAGCCAGCGAGCGAGTGTTTAATGCGGCGGTCGAGAAGGCCTACGGGGCACGAAGACGCATTTCCTGGTTCGAGGTTTTTGCCGGAGAGACTGCCAAACAGAAGTTCGACACTTGGCTACCGGACGATACCGTTCAGGCATTTAAAGAGTTTTTGGTCGGTATCAAAGGGCCGTTGACCACCCCGGTCGGCGGCGGCATCCGTTCACTCAATGTTGCTCTGCGACAACTTCTCGACCTGTATGTTTGCCTTCGGCCTGTGCAATGGTTCCAAGGGGTGCCTTCTCCAGTTCGCCATCCGGAGAAGGTAAACATGGTGATATTTCGAGAAAACACCGAAGACATTTACGCCGGGATCGAATTTCGAGCTGGTTCACCCGAGGCGCAGAAGTTTCTCAGCATCCTGGAGAAAGAATTTCCGAAGGAATTCGCCAAAGTCCGGTTTGGAACCGAGAAAGCGATAAAAGGATTCCTCAGTTTTGAGCCCACATTGGGCCGGACCGAAATGGAAGTCGGTATCGGTATCAAACCGGTGAGCCGCCTCGGTTCCAATCGTTTGGTCGCGGCCGCGATCCGCTATGCGATTGAAGCGAAGAGAAAATCGGTCACCCTGGTCCACAAAGGGAACATCATGAAATTTACCGAAGGAGCATTTCGCGATTGGGGTTACGAACTGGCTGACACGCAGTTTAAGGATCAGACTTACTCCTGGGCTCGGTGGGAAAAGACCAAAGCCGCTCAGGGCGAAAAGGCCGCTAATGATGAGTTGAAAGCCGCGCAGGCCGAAGGCAAAATCATCGTGAAAGACGCCATTGCCGATATCACGTTACAGCAGGTTTTGACTCGGCCAGACGACTTCGACGTGATCGCTACCCTTAACCTTAACGGCGATTACTTGTCCGACGCCTTGGCTGCCCAGGTCGGAGGAATCGGCATCGCTCCCGGCGGAAATATCAACTATCATACGGGACACGCTATTTTCGAGGCTACCCACGGTACTGCTCCAAAATACGCAAATCTCGATCGGGTCAATCCTGGCTCGGTGGTGCTTTCCGGTGAAATGATGTTACGTCACCTGGGCTGGACTGAAGCGGCGCACCTCATCATTCGAGGCCTCAATGGAGCGATTACCAGCAAACGAGTCACATACGATTTTGCTCGGCTGATGGAGGGAGCAACTGAGATCAAGTGCTCCGAATTCGGCGATAACATCATCGCGCACATGTGAGGCGAGAGACTAGAGGCCAGAAGCCGGAAGCCAGAATCTAGAATTTAGAATTGCGAACCGTGGAACGGAAACGCCAGCACCGGCCATCCACTATCCTCGTAGGGCGCTCGCACGCAGCAATCGGTTGTCCCGAGTCACCGGTCCATAGCTCTCGATTCTAAATTCTAGCTTCTGGCTTCTTCATCACGTAGCGATCTCGATCTCGCTATCTTCGTCCTTGGGATCGACCTTGTCGAAAAACAGATTCCGGCGACGCTCCCAAACATAACGCTGCATCAACACTTTGACCGTAGCGGTGAGCGGAATAGCCAGGACCGCACCCACTAGTCCGCCAAAAACCAGTGTCCAGAAAAAAACCGAGAAAATCACCGTGATCGGGTGCAGGCCAACGGAATTGCCGACAACGCGCGGCGCTACGACCATTCCGTCGATCTGCGATACAATCACGAAGACGACCGTGACCCAAAATGGGTGGGCAAAATCATTGAACTGCACGAAAGCAATGATCATCGCGGGAACGTAACAGACAACGTAGCCGACGTAGGGAATGATCCCGATGAAGGCTAAGAAAATCCCGATCAAGAACCCGAACTGGAGCCCGACGATCGACAAACCGGCGGCAACCAGGGTGCCATCGATCAGGCTAACCACCAATTGGCCCCTAAAGAAAGCAATCAGGTAGCCGTTGATCTCGGTAAGAACGGTGACAACTTCGTCTTTGAATTCCGAATTCCGAATCGGCAGAAAGTTACTCCAAGACGACGCAATGCGCGGACTCTCTTTGAGAAAGAAGAACAGATAAATCGGTACAATAAAAAGGCCGAAGACATAGCCAAAAACGCCGAACACCCCGGTCAAGCTCGTCTGGATGAATGTCCATGTCTGCTGAGCAAGCGCCGGCAGCTGATCCTTTAGATACTGCAGCGATTGCTGGACATAGGGGTTGTCTCGGTAACGCTCAAAAGCACTACCGGGAATTGGGCTCACCGTCGGGCCGGGAGAAGTAATGGAATCAGGCGGAGGGCTAGGCGCCGGATTTGTGTCCGGTTGCCGGGGTCCTAGCTGGGGTCCTAGCTGAGGTATTTTGGTCAGACTATGTTCCAGGTAATCGTCGAATAAGCCCCAGCTTCTCTCCAAATAACCCGGCAGGGCGGTGAAAAATTTCTGGCTCTCAAATGAGACTGACGGACCAATCCCAATAAATAAGAGGCTTCCGCCCAAAACGAAGACGGCAAATACGATAATGACCGCGATAAGCCGAGGTAAACCGCGCCGGGCGAGCCAGCTGACCAGCGGTTCGAGCAGATAGGAAAGAACGCCGGCGATCGCAAACGGTACCAAAAGAGGCTGTAAAAAAAGGACGGTCCGGGTCGCCACCAACGCGGTTAAGAAAATAACCGCCGCGATCACTATGAGAGAGACGCAAGTGATCGCACTCCAAAGGGTTTTCCTCTGCCAGGGAGTCGGATACAAACTGCTTCAAAATGCGGAATTTTCAGCACGGTTTCAACCCAATTCCAATCGCAGCTGGTGGATTGAAAAGCGATGTACCTCACTTTGGAGATCATTGTAAAACGTTGGCGATCATAAACTGGCCATCAGAGGCGGCTGCCCAACCGCCTCCAGCCAGTCGGTCGCTCGAAGCTATCTTGGTGCTCGCTGGGCCTCGAACAAGAAGTCAACGGGTGTTTGCGTTTTCTTCGAGAAGCCTTTTGTTGCATCCTATCAAAAGACCTTTATGACGATTTCTACAGAAGCGCTAACTGAGGAGGTGAAGACCGCGGGGACGTGGGTTAGCGCCGTCCAGAACGAAATTTCACGGGTGGTGGTCGGTCAAAGATATTTGGTTGATCGTCTACTGATCGGTCTGCTGGCAAATGGACACGTTTTGCTGGAAGGTGTTCCCGGATTGGCGAAAACCCTCACGATTCGGACTTTGGCCGGTTGTATCCAGACTGGATTCCGCCGACTTCAATTTACGCCAGATCTTCTTCCGGCTGACATTGTCGGAACGCTAATCTACAATCCCCGGGACGGAGACTTTCGACCAAAATTAGGCCCGATTTTTTCTAATCTCATATTGGCGGACGAAATCAATCGGGCCCCGGCCAAGGTACAGAGCGCTTTATTGGAAGCGATGCAGGAGAGACAGGTGACCATTGGAGAGCAGTCCTATCTCTTACCCGACCCTTTTCTTGTTCTGGCAACCCAAAATCCCCTTGAACAAGAAGGCACCTATCAGCTACCGGAAGCGCAGTTGGATCGGTTCATGCTGAAATTAAACGTGGATTATCCCAGCAAGACTGAAGAACGCCAGATCTTAGATCTGATGGGCACATCCGCGCCCAATTTTTCGGTACAGGGGGTCGCCGCTCCAGATATGATCATTCGGTCTCGCGACGTTGTGAACCGCATCTTTATCGATGACCGGGTAAAGGACTACATCGTCGATCTTATCTGGGCAACGCGACGTCCGGGAGATTATCAGCTGGGAATGGAGGGATTAGTACGTTACGGGGCTTCGCCGCGAGCCACTATCTATTTGACGCTGGCGGCCCGTGCCCACGCGTTCATTGAAGGTCGGGGATATGTCACACCACACGATGTAAAGTCCATAGGGCCGGACGTTCTTCGCCATCGAATCATTGTTAGCTACGAGGCTGAGGCGGAAGAGGTGACGAGCGACACGATCGTCCAACGCATCTTCGCCGGCCTACCGGTGCCTTGATGCGCTCAACCAAAGAGATTATCAAAAAGATCCGTCGGTTGGAATTAACCACTCGGCGGATGGTAGAAACCGCTTTCGCGGGACAGTATCATAGTGTCTTCAGAGGGCGCGGGATGAATTTCGATGATTTTCGTCCTTACCAAGTCGGTGATGAAATCCGTTCAATCGATTGGAACGTTACCGCTCGAATGGGGGAAGCATTCGTACGAAAATATGTGGAAGAACGCGAGCTCACCGTTTTGTTGCTGGTCGATATTAGCGCTTCCGGAGGTTTCGGCAGCGTTTCGGAAAGCAAGCGCGAGGTGGCGGCGGAGGTGGCTTCACTCCTGGCTTTTTGTGCGATCCGAAATAATGACAACGTTGGTCTCTTGCTCTTTACCGATCAAACCGAACTTTACATACCGCCAAAGAAGGGACGAACCCATACCCTCCGACTAATACGCGAGATTTTATTTTTCGAACCGAAGGGTCGCGGCACCGATCTGGCGAAGCCGCTGGAGTTCATTAATCGCGTTACCACCCGGCAGGCAGTGATTTTTCTGTTATCCGACTTTCAAGCGGACGGCTTTGAGCAGCCGTTCTCGATCTGTGCGCGAAGACACGATCTGATTGCCGTTCCGATCGAAGATCCTGGAGACTGGCAACTACCGCCGGCCGGGATTGTAGAAGTACAGGATCCAGAAACTGGCGTCAGATCGGAAATTGATTTCTCGAATACTGCTGCCCGCCGCGAGTTCGCTCGCCTAGCCGACGAGCAGCGGAAGAATCGAGATGCAATCTTTTTGCGAGGAAAGGCCGGGATAATCCCGCTGAGAACAGATCAAGATTATTTTCCCGCGTTGCGGAGCTTTTTTGTCCGCCGTCAGCGGCTACTCCGGATCAGATGATGACTCATTTCATTTTCCTCGGTCTGACTGAGATCGTCCAGGATATCGAGGATATCCGACCACCGATTGCTCAGCATCCGCTCTGGGGAATTGTCGGCATCCTGACCGCCTTGCTGGTAGTCGCCTTACTTGCCTATGCCTTTTGGCCGAACCGAGGAAAGGTCGTCCTGCCTCCCATCCTGCCCAAGGAATGGGCGCACTCTGAATTAACCAGACTGGATGGCGAAATCGCAACCCTCGACCCACCTGAAGCCGCATTTCGAATTTCGTGGATTCTGCGGGGTTTTCTCGAGCGCCAATATGGGCTGCGAGCGTGCCGGCAATCGACGGAAGAATTTTTGATGCATACCGCACCACAGAGATTATTCGCTGCCGGGCAGAGAGAGCGTCTGCAAGAGTTTCTCCAGGGTTGCGATCGGCTCAAATTCGCGCGAGCAACAATTGCAACAGCACCGATTAACTTACTGCGTCAGGCGACGGCCTGGATCGACGAGACCGTTTGACCATGCACTTCCGATTTGAGCAAAGCTGGTTCTTGTTACTTCTCTTTGCGCTGCCTCTGATTTGGTTCTGCCAGCGGCGAATGAAATCGCCTAGCCTTCAGTTTGGGCCAGTTCGCGTTTTTCGAAATGGGCTGAAATCGGCTGGATGGAAGCGAATCTTCATCCAAAGGATACTTTTTTATTCCGCTATTCTCAGCCTCATTTTTGGTTTGGCGCGTCCCCAGTTCGGCACTACCAGCTCCCAGATTCACGCCAGCGGCATTGATGTGATGCTCTTGCTGGATGTGTCTCGCTCGATGTTGTCGGAAGATTTTACCATTGGAGGCGAGCGAGCGAGTCGTATCGATGTGGTGAAGCAGGTGACGGAACGGTTCATTGAAGGGCGGCCCAACGATCGAATCGGAGTGATTGCGTTTGCCGGCCGCCCATTTCTGGTCAGTCCGCTTACCCTGGATCATACCTGGCTGCTCGCGAACCTCAGCCGGCTACAGATCGGCCTCACCGAGGACGGCACCGCAATCGGATCCGCTTTGGTGAGCGCTGCCAACCGACTGCGGGATCGCAAGGCCAAGAGCCGAGTTATCGTTTTATTAACAGATGGTGACAACAACGCCGGCTCCGTTCCTCCGTACACAGCAGCAGAGGCAGCCGCTGCGGTTGGCATCAAAATTTACACAATCGGTACCGGCACAAATGGATTGGTGCCTTTTCCGGAAACTGATCGGTTCGGAAATAAATTCTATACCGAGGAATACATGCCGTTTCAGGAGGACACCTGTAGAAGAATTGCGGACATTGGCCGTGGTCAATTCTTCCGAGCGACCGATACGAGAGGCATGGAAGCGATTTTCAGCGCGATCAATCGTTTGGAGAAGACCGAAATGGATGTTCGACAGACTCAACATTATCGGGACTATTTTTCCTGGTTCGTCGGAGCGGGAGTGGTTCTGCTGGGGGTTGGCACTATTTTAGGGGAAACTATTTGGAGGAGCGCACCATGAGTTTCGGACAACCCTTTGCGCTGCTGCTTCTTATTTTGGTGCCGGTCGCGGCCATTCTGATGGGCCGAGGCGACCGGCTCGTGCGCCAACGGCTCGAGCGGATTGTGGCCTCCAGGTTGCTACCCTCTTTGACCGACACGGTTGACCAGCGTCTCCGCTTTTGCCGGCGCGTTCTCTTTCTTATCGCTTTAGCTTGCTTTGTTTTCGCGTTGGCCCAACCACAATGGGGCGAAGTTCGGGAAACGCAGAACTTTCAAGGGCGCGATATTCTCCTGGCGATAGACACTTCGAAAAGTATGCTCAGTACCGACCTATCGCCTAGCCGACTAGCTCGCGCCAAATTAGCGGCCGAAGATTTGATTGAATCCATGCCGGGAGATCGATTCGGGCTGCTGGCATTTGCCGGGGAAGCACAGGTCGAAGCACCACTCACGATTGATTACGACACGGTTATCGCCAGTCTCAACGAACTCAATACCAACACGGTTGCTCGCGGTGGCACCGATATTGCCGCCGCCATCCGAGCAGGTGAACTAATTCTTGGGCGCAACGGCGAGAATTACAAAGCTCTGGTTCTGGTCACCGATGGCGAGGAGCTGGACGAAGATGGTGTTGCCGAAGCAGACCGTGCCGCCAAAAACGGCATTCGGATTTTCACCGTCGGCATCGGCTCTCCAGACGGAGCAACGATCCCGTTGCCAAATGGGCAACTACTCCGCGACAGTAGTGGAAAGACCGTGAGAACCAAGCTGGACGAGGCCCGCCTGAAAGGCATTGCGCAAGCGACCGGCGGCTTTTACCTCCGTCTGCAGCCGGATAGCGTTTCGCGCCTAGTTCGCGACGGTATCAATCGCCTGAGTGAGTCCAAGCTTGGCCAGCACACTTTCCGTATCCCGATTGAGCGCTATCGCTGGCCTCTTGCCTGCGGGTTACTCTTCCTGGTGATTTCTTCGATTCTTAGCGAACGTCAGCGATTCCAAAGAGCGACTGTCCCATTATTGCTCATTCTCACATTTGCCATCGGCACATCGGCCAAGGCAGCTAGCGCTTTTGATCTGTATCAGCAAGGAGATTACAATGGAGCGCTGCGGCAATGGCGGCAGGAATTGGAACGCTCGCCGCACGATCCGATACTGAATTTCAATGCCGGCACTGCCGCCTACCGGATGGGAAAATACGACCAAGCCTTCGAGAATTTCTCTGAGGTTCTGCAAAGTCCCAATACGACTCTTCGCGAAAAGGCCTACTACAATGGTGGAAACGCCCTTTTTAGACAGGGCGATTGGCAAGAAGATATTGAGCGGCAACTGACCAGTTACCAAGATGCGGAATACTTGTATGAACAAGCGCTTGCGATCGATCCAAATGATGAGGCAGCAAAAAAGAATTTGGCTCTGGTAAAACGCCGTATCGAAGAGCTGAAAAAACGAAAGCAGCAGGAAGGAGGAGCCCGTAACTCGAACGGGAAACAGCAATCAAAGGGCCCTCCCTCGGGAGAAGGTCAATCTCAAGGAAACAGCGGCCGCCAGTCAAACCGAGGTTCTGATCCTTCTCAAGATCGTTCTAGAAACGGCCAAGCGGCTCCCCCGGATGCAGATTCTGGTCCGGAGAAGAAGAAGGAAGGAGATTTACGTGCAATCGAACCCAACGACGCAACCAAAGAGAAACCGGAGGGCGAGATGCCTAATGGGCAAAAGATGAGTCCGGAAGAAGCAAACGGATTGCTTGATTCGTTCCGAGACGACGAGGACCACGTTGATCTGTCTCGGCGCAAAAAAACCGATCGACCGGTACTCAAGGATTGGTGAGATGAAGCTGGCTCTGCTTTTCCTAATTTGCGTTGTCGCGAGAACCGATCCGGGCGAATCAAAGGTTCAAGCAACTTTGTCCAGCGAGCATACTACCGTCTCCCAGCCCGTTCAGTTGGAAGTAGAAGTCCGAAACCTCCGAATGGCAGAACCTCCAAACATCTCGGCAGATGGTCTTTCGATTCGATTTGCCGGCCAATCGACGCGAATGCAGACATTGAATGGCGAGACTTTGTTCAGTGTCAATTTCACTTACGTGATCACTCCGCAACGAGAGGGCACATTCTCGATTCCACCGGTGAAGTTGAATCTCAACGGCCGCGAAATTCAAAGTGCGCCTTTGACTCTGACCGTTCTTAAAGAGGAAACGAATAAACCAGCCGAACCTAACAAGTCGTATTTCGGAGAGCTAGTTGTTCCGAAAGATTCCGCTTACGTCGGAGAACCGGTTCCGGTAGAACTTCGGTATTATTTTGATCGGCGAATCTGGTATCAGCCGTATCCGCAGGGACAACTTCCCATCGTAGATGGCGATGGTTTCGTAACGGCTAAGTACCCGGACCCGGCCGAGAAAGAGGTCCAGGTGAATGGCCGCTGGTATCGAGTACTTATCTACAAAACGGCGATAACCGGAGTCCGAGCCGGACGACTGGATCTTCGGTCGGCAACGCAAGAATTTCTGTTGCATGTTCCGGTGCTACGAAACGCTCCACCCGGTTTTGATGATGACTTTGATCGGTCACCATTTAGCAATGGGTTTAGCGGATATGAACGGAAAGAAGCGTCGATCGCTACCAACGGTGCGACAATTCAAATCAAGGCCTTGCCCACGGACGGTCGTCCGGCGAACTTCACTGGAGCGGTCGGGACATTTACGATGACGGGTTCGGTTCACCCAAGTCACGCTGGCGTGGGCGATCCGCTTGATCTACAGATCCAAATTTCTGGAAACGGCAGCTTTGATCGAGTTCAAGCGCCCACCCTGGCCGCAAGCCCCGTTTGGCACGTCCACCAGGCAACATCCGAAATTGAGGCCCAGGATGACATTGGCTTGAACGCGGTTAAGACCTTCCATTATCCGATCGTGGCCAATGCGCCGGTTCACGAATCGCCGGCCGCAAGTTTCTCCTACTTCGATCCGGACCAGGAAAAGTATGTGACGTTGGATCTTGCTCCTAAAGAGATCAGTGTAGAGGGTCCGCAACTATCACAACCTGGCTCCCAGCCCACCCCGAATATCCCCCAGCCGGCCAGTCCCGCGCAAAAGCCAAATTTGGGTCTGACCGACTTCGTCGCCAAAGGCGAAACCCGGGGGTCATTTCAACCGGTCAACCGAAATCCCGGTTTTTGGTTAATCCAACTCATTCCGGCCGCGATCGCGGCTGGGTTAGCGATCAGCCATTGGAGAAAACGGCGGTCACAAGAGCGAGCACCTCTCCGAGTGCTCTTAGCCGATCGACGTGCCCAGCGGCGAAAACTTGCCGCTCCCGAAGCTGAAGTGGCCCTCTCGGCAGCCGTCCGCCTCATCCAGCTGGATCCGCTCGTCCGATCCAAAGGGGCTCTTCGCCACATCACGGCGGAAGAGGCGCTGCAACAAAAAGAGATACCGGAGGAAATCCGGAACGGTCTGAATCGTGTGATCGAGAAACGCGCGAACTGTGTCTACGCCGGGCAGGCGTATACCCTTTCTGCGGCCGAGCACACGGAAATCAAAGAATTGATCGACGCATGGGAAAAGGCGCCATAAAACGTTTGCTGATCGCGGCGAGCACCTGGGTCCTTCTTGCAAATGTCGCTGCCTCTGGCGCCGAATTGATCACGCTGGAGAAAGCGAATCAGGCCTATCGCGAAGGAAAATACGAGGAAGCGAGAGCCAATTATCTACAGCTGATCTCGGCCGGCAAAGCGGCCCCGGAGCTTTTTTTCAATCTTGGCAACGTCTGGTTGAAGGAAGGAGAGCAAGGACGAGCGATCCTTAATTTCCGTCGTTCATTGGTGTTGGACCCAAATTTCGCTCCTGCTCAGCAGAATCTCGCTGCGGTCCTCCATTCGATCGGCAGTACCGAAGAGCATCCTTTTTATCAATGGCTGAGGCTACGGTCCGATTTTTGGTTCGTTAGCACCGCAATCTTTTTTTGGCTCACAGCAATTGCAGCCTTGTTGTGGGCGACCATTCAGCGCTTTCGTACCGCGGCCAAAATCGCGTTGCTCGTTTTTGCTCCGTTTTTGGTTTTGAGCTTGGCGGTCACGCTTTGGGTCGGCAACGGGATGAAAGATCCGAATCTCGCGGTGCTCGTCGACCAAAGTGCGGATGTTCGATTCGGACCGGCCGCAAGTTCGCGCACGGTGGTAACAATGGGTGCCGGTCAGGAACTGAGGTTGGCAACCGAACGGGGTGACTGGACCTTTTGTCGTCTCAGTAATGGTTCGAGCGGTTGGATTCATACCCAGAGCGTCGAGCGCATCATACCCAAATGAAGATCTTCCTTCCATTTTGCGTCGTCATTCTTCTGTCGGTGGGTCGGGCGGCCGAGATGCCGCCGTGGGCCGATTCCGTAACGACCAGCAAAGGCCCGGGAACTTTTCCGTTCCCGCCCAACGCCCATTTGGCCTATCGCTTTGGTTGGAGCGGAATCACCGCTGCAGAAGCGGACGTCCACCTAACGCGGGAGGGTGATCTGGTGAAAACCGAGGCGAACGGGGGAACGGTTGGGTTGGCACGCGCCCTTTTTCGTTTAGACCTCGAGCATGAATGTCTTTCCCGTCGCTCGACTCTCTTGCCGACGCGTATCGTCCAGAACGAAAAGTATGCGTCACAAGATGTCAAAACGACCATTGATTTCAATTCCAAGACAACCACTAGTTTGCGGGATGTTACTCCAGCAAAAGAACCACCCAAAACGCGAACCATAGAATTCGCGCCGATTTTTAGCTTTGAGACCGCATACTTCTGGCTCCGGAGCCAGCCGCTGACGGAGGGCGAAAAAGAGGTGATGGTTATTTATGCAAATAATGCCGCTTACCTGGCTACGCTGCAGGTAGCTGGCCGAGAAAAGATTCGAATCGGCGACACCGACCGCAATGCGATCAAAGTTAATCTAAATTTCAAATCGATCGATCAACATTTACAGCTCAAGACCTACAAACGGTTCAAGAGCGGCCGGGGATGGATTTCAGACGACAATTATCGAATCCCACTGCGAGTTGAAGCCGATATCTTCGTCGGATATGTATTTGCCGAATTGGAGAAATTTGAGCCTGGCACGCAGAAGGAATAGGATCGGTGGAGATGGCCTATAGCCAGGAGTTTTTTCGGTCATGGTCAAATTGCCAGCCCTGATTGGCCGCGAATCTTTTTTTCGATCCGTCCCGAAGGAACATTTGATCGCAGGCGCTACAAAATACTGGCCTACTTTCACCGCATTCCTGACGGAACGAACACATCCGACTCGGGCGCCGATGGATCCTGCGAATGTGAGATCGTTACTTGGCTGCTACCGCGCTCGGAGGTTGATAATTTAGATACGGACCCAGCCAGCGCTCGACTTCTTCCAAAGGCAACCCTTTGCGAACTTGATAATCTTGGATCTGATCGCGACCGATCTTTCCAACTCCGAAGTACTTCGCGTTGGGAGCCGCAAAATAGAGCCCGCTGACCGAAGCACCAGGCCACATCGCATAACTCTCTGTCAACTGTATGCCGGTCGCTTTCTGCGCCTGCAAAAGATCGAAGAGCGTTCGCTTCTCGGTGTGGTCCGGACAGGCCGGATATCCAGCCGCTGGTCGAATCCCACGATATGATTCTCGGAGCAGATCTTCTTTACTCAGTTTCTCTTCGACGCCAAACCCCCATTCCCTTCGGGCCCGCTCGTGCAGGTATTCAGCAAAAGCTTCGGCCAATCGATCGGCCAAAGCTTTGGTCATGATGGCATTGTAATCGTCATGGTCGGCTTCAAACTGTCGCGCTAACTCATCCGCGCCATGTCCGGCGGTGACCGCGAAACCACCAAGATAATCAGCCCGTCCGCTCGACTTCGGAGCGATAAAATCGGCCAAGCAATGATTGAACTGACCCGAGGGCTTATCCATTTGCTGACGGAGCATGCGGAAGACTGCAAGCACGTTCGTCCGGGATTCCTCATGGTATACCTCAATATCATCACCCACACTATTAGCCGGCCAGAATCCGTAGACTCCTTTGGCAGTGATAAGACGACTGTTCACGATATCCTGGAGTAGTTTCTGCGCGTCTTCGAACAGCTGTCGAGCCTGGGATCCCACCTCTGGATCATCGAGAATGGCCGGGAATCGCCCACGTAATTCCCAAGTATGGAAAAATGGCGACCAATCGATGTAAGAAACCAGTTCATCGAGCGGCTGGCTTCCGATCGACTCCGCTCCAGAAAAGCTGGGTCGATCAATCTGAGCCGTGCTCCAATCGATCGGTTCTTTCCGCTCTCGGGCCGCTCCAATCGAGAGTAAAGGTTTACTGCTGATCTTTTGCTGAAACTCCAGACGAAGCTTGTTCTGTTCTTCAGCATTTTTCGCGATGAAGCTCGGCTTGAGATCTTCGCTCAGCATAGAGGACACCACCCCAGCGGCTCGCGACGCATCCAGCACGTGAATAACCGGTCCGGAATAGTGCGGTGCAATTTTCACCGAGGTATGAGCGCGGCTGGTGGTTGCTCCGCCGATCAACAGCGGTTCGGTGTAACCCAGTCGCTCCATCTCTTGGGCGACATGGACCATCTCATCGAGCGACGGAGTAATTAATCCGCTCAGTCCAATTACGTCGGCGTTTCGCTTTCGTGCTTCTTCCAAGATTTTTTCGGCGGGTACCATAACCCCGAGATCCGTCACCTCGAAATTGTTGCAGGCCAACACGACACCAACGATATTTTTACCGATGTCATGAACGTCTCCCTTGACCGTGGCGATCACAATTTTGCCCTGAGCTCGTCTTTCCGGATTAGTTTCCTTTTCTTTTTCCATGAACGGCATGAGATAAGCGACGGCTTTTTTCATCACCCGCGCGCTCTTTACCACTTGGGGAAGAAACATTTTCCCGGATCCGAATAGATCGCCAACGATGCTCATTCCCTTCATCAGCGGACCCTCGATGACGGAAATTGGTCGAGAGTACTTTTGGCGCGCCTCTTCGGTATCAACATCGATGTAATCGACGATGCCTTTGATCAGAGCATAGGCCAGCCGCTCCTCCACCTCGGTAGATCGCCAAGCCTCGTCTTTCACCTCTGCTTTGGCGGTTTGTTTTACCCGCTCGGCAAAATCTACCAGCCGCTCCGTCGCATCCTTGCGCCGGTCGAAAAGCACGTCTTCGACCAGCTCGAGGAGAACCGCCGGGATCTGTTCGTACACCGCCAGCTGTCCAGCGTTCACGATTCCCATGTCCATACCCGCCTGAATCGCATGATAGAGAAAAGCCGCGTGCATCGCCTCTCGGACAGCATTGTTACCCCGAAATGAGAAGGAGATATTGCTAACTCCTCCGCTTACCCGGCAGTGCGGCAGATGGGCCTTAATCCATCTTGTCGCCTCAATAAATGTTTTCGCGTAGGAATTGTGTTCCTCCATACCAGTAGCGACCGTAAGTATGTTCGGATCGAAAATGATATCTTCCGGAGGGAAGCCAATCTCTTCTACCAATAGCCGGTAAGCCCGCGCACAAATTTCGATTTTGCGCTCAAATGTGTCGGCTTGTCCTTTTTCGTCGAATGCCATCACGACAACGGCAGCGCCGTACCGGCGCACTAACTCAGCGTGGATTCGAAACTTTTCCTCGCCCTCCTTCAAACTGATCGAATTAACAACGCCTTTACCTTGAATACACTGCAAACCAGCCTCCAACACGGACCATTTTGAACTGTCCACCATAATCGGCAATCGGGAGATGTCCGGTTCAGCTGCAACCAAGTTCAGAAATTTCCGCATGGCCGCTTCGGAATCGATCATTCCTTCGTCCATGTTAACATCGAGAATGTTCGCTCCCCCCTCGACCTGCTGGCGAGCGACGGCCAACGCTCCATCAAAATCTCCAGCCAAGATGAGT
Source organism: Verrucomicrobiota bacterium (assembly GCA_041167675.1). Lineage (GTDB taxonomy): Bacteria > Verrucomicrobiota > Verrucomicrobiia > Chthoniobacterales > JAFAMB01 > DASTDH01. The sequence goes on along the minus strand of JBEEIB010000301.1, from coordinate 61,974 downwards.
TTCGAAAATTTCGGTGAGCCAGTGATGTTGGTTCGCTCACCGATGACGGTGTAGGTTGAGCCAAATTGATAAGGCTCCAAACCACTCAATTGAGTTTGGATTTTCTTTTCCGGTAGTCTCCGAGGCGGAAGACCGCCTACCAACTTGGCGAGCGCGGCGATGTGTTCCGGTGTGGTTCCACAACATCCACCGACTATGTTCAGCCAACCCAACTCTGCCCACTCTTTCAGCTGAGGAGCCAGTGATTCCGGCGTTTCCGGAAAACCAGTCGGCGACAGCGGATCGGGCAGGCCGGCATTAGGATAGCAAGAAACGTAGATTGGTGCGATCCGCGCCAGTTCTTCAATGTACGGTCTAAGCTCCTTGGGCCCAAGAGCACAATTGAGCCCGACGCTGAGTAGCGGAGCGTGGGAGATTGAGATCCAGAAAGCCTCGGTCGTTTGTCCGGTCAGCGTACGTCCGCTTGCGTCAGTGATTGTTCCGGAGGCCATCAGCGGCACTCGATAGCCTATCTTGGCAAATACCTCTTCGATCGCAAATAACGCCGCTTTCAGATTGAGGGTATCAAAGGTCGTCTCCACCAATAGCAAATCGACGCCTCCCTCGAGCAACGCTTGCGCTTGCTCGCCATAGGCGTTTTTCACTTGCTCCCAGGTCACCTCCCTCTTGCCCGGATCGTTAACGTCGCGGGAGATCGAGAGCGTGCGATTTAACGGGCCAATTGATCCAGCGACATATCGCCGCCGAGAAGGATCCACGGCCATGCACTCGGCGACCGCAGCCTTGGCCAATTCCGCCGCTGTACGATTCATCTCTGCCACCAATTTCTGCAGGCCGAAGTCCTCCTGAGAAATCGCAGTCGCATTGAAAGTATTGGTTTCGATGATATCCGCACCCGCCGCCAGATATTCACGATGAATCTGTTCGATTATTTGGGGCTGAGTCAGATTGAGAACGTCATTATTGTTCTTCAGGCCGATCGGATGATCTCGAAAGCGGCCACCGCGATAATCTTCCTCTTGGAGGCGAAACCGCTGAACCATTGTACCCATCGCTCCGTCGAGGATTAGGATGCGCTGGGCGAGCGCGTCTAATATATTGAATGAACTTGATTGAGGAAGTTGCTTCGCCATAGCGACAAGGAGCAAAAGCTAGCACGGCGAAAAGGGAGCCGCAAACGATATATTGATCCATCATGATACTTTGATGGATCATTTGCAGACCGATAGCCTCAGACCAAAAATCAGCCGCCGGATCGGGGTACGGCCGCTTGTACCACTAAGGGTTTCAGCGAATCACAAGATCCAGAGCGATTGCCGCTACGAAAACAATACTGACAAATGCGTTGCTCTGGAAAAACGCTTGGTTGACTCCCTTTAAGTCGAGCTTGGACGCGGCGCGATGCTCATAGAAAAGGGCACCACCAACCAACAACAGCGCTCCATAATAGACCAAGCCAAGTCCACTGACACAGCCAAAACCAATGAGGCATAGCAGCAGAGCGCCGTGCATGATCTGCGCAAGGCGAAGACTCGAAGGAATCCCATATTTGACCACCATCGAATGCAGGCCTGTCCGACGATCGAAATCGTAATCTTGGATCGAATAAATCAGATCAAATCCGCCGACCCAAAAAATCACGCCAAGAGCGAGTATCAGCGGAGGTAAAGCGAACTCACCGCGAACCGCCAGCCAAGCTCCGATCGGAGCAATTGCCAGAGACAGTCCCAGTACAAACTGAGTAAACGAGGTAAACCGTTTGGTGTAGGAATAGAAGAAAATGATTCCGAGCGCGACGGGCGAAAGCAGAAAGCAAAGTGGATTAATGAACCAACAGACGGCAATGAAGGAGGCCGCCGGAAGAACCACGAGCAATATCGCCATCGGTTTGGCAACCAGCTTGTGGCGGGCGGCCGTGCGCGGGTTGCGTTGATCAATTTCCCAATCGGCCAGGCGATTAAACGCCATCGCCGCGGTCCGGGCGAAGACCATCGCCAACAGAATCAGCAAGGCAAGCGGCCAGTCCGGAAGACCGTGGGCAGCCACCAGCATCGATCCAACCGCAAATGGAAGGGCGAAGATAGTGTGAGAAAAGCGGATGAACTGAAGAATTCGGCGGATCCTATCGAGCATGGGCGTTAGACGCTGGGCGTTTGGGCGATAGACGCACCCCTTCGAGGTGCGCAACGCGTCTTGAGCGCGATGCCAGAGTCTAAACTCTGGATTCTACTTTCTCCTCTTTCTCCTTAATCTTGTCGACCTGCGGTTTGAACGTCCCGTAGATCAGTCGTGCTCCCCGACCATAGGTCAGGTAAGCCCAGGTCCACTGGAAGAAAACCAGCAATCGATTACGGAGACCGATTAAAAAGATCAGATGGACAAATAGCCAGCTTAGCCAAGCCAGATATCCTCCGAAACGAACAAACTTGAGGTCGGCAATCGCCTTGTTCCGGCCAATCGTTGCCATCGTGCCTTTATCGAAATAACGAAATGCTGCCAGCCTCTGACCTTGCAGGCGGGAAAGAATGTTTTTCGCGGCATGCCGGCCCATCTGCATCGCGACTGGTGAGAGAGCCGGCAATGGTTCGCCGGTTTGGTGTTTGAAGCATGCCATATCACCGATCGCGAAAACCTCCGGGTGGCCCGGAACCGTTAGATCCTCATTTACGATTACTCGGCCGACTCGGTCCGTTTCCGCGCCCAAACTCTTGCCAACCGGCGCGGCGGCATTTCCGGCTGCCCAGATCACGGTCCAACTGGGAATAAATTCTCCGTTCACGGTTACGCCATGATTCGTGACTTCCTTGACCGACGTCCCCGTACGCACTTCGATACCCATACTTTGCAACTGCTTCAGTGCTGAGCGGGACAGATCTTCATGGAAAGCCGGTAGCACGCGCGCGACACCTTCCACCAGCAAGACGCGAGTCGCGCGCGGATCAATGTGACGAAAATCTTCGGCTAACGTATGGCCCGCGAGTTCTGCAACCGCACCTGCCATTTCGACTCCAGTCGGTCCAGCTCCCACCACAACAAAAGTCAGAGCAGCTCGCCGTTCCTCTTCGGAATTAGTTATCTCCGCGGCCTCGAAGGCCTTCAAAATCCGGCGCCGCAATTCGAGAGCGTCTTCCAGATTCTTCAGACCTGGAGCAAACCGCTCCCATTCGTCATGACCAAAATAAGAATGCCGTGCTCCGGCGGCGACGATCAAGTAATCATATGAAAAGATCAGGCCCTTAGTGGTGTGAACTTGTTTTGACTGCGTATCGATGCGGTCCACTTCCGCCATTACCACTTCGGTGTTTTTGGCCTCTTTCAGGATGTGCCGAATCGGTTGTGCGATGTCCGCCGGCGAAAGCCCCGCTGTAGCTACTTGATAGAGGAGCGGCTGGAATAAGTGATGGTTCGTGCGGTCGACCAAAGTGACGCGTACATCTTTTTCCGCGAGCTCTTTTGCGGCATAGAGACCGCCAAAGCCTCCTCCTACGATGACAACCTTCGGCAACGTTTCGATTGGAGCGACGGGTGCTTCCATGGGCTACAATAAGGTGATCGCGGCCTAAGCGCACCTATCCATCGAGCTAAGGAGCCATTGCTGGGCAACGAATTAGCCTGATCGCTGTATTCAGGTACCGGTGAGAGTCATCCCAAGACGTGCGATTGAACAAACGGAAGCAAACCGGATCGCAGCGCGGCTCGGTTATTCAGGCGAGCTTCGGGCCAAAGATCGGGGTCGAGTGAAAAGGAAAGAGCATACATTTTTGATTGCTTGTGAAATTTTTCACAAATAATCGCTTGCGACGCCAAATAAGAGCTATGTAACTTCGCCCTACCCCGCACCTATGGCTACTTCGCGCGAAATAGAAATTCCGGACTCGTTCACTCGGACGGCCAAGTCGCTGGAGACCATCGATGAATCCGAACTTCTCGGCGAAAAGCTGACGATCAACATGGGGCCTTCCCATCCGGCTACGCACGGGGTGCTCCGGGTAGTGCTGGAACTCGATGGTGAGATTATCACTAAGGCTACTCCAGACATCGGTTATTTGCACCGCGGCGACGAAAAAATCGCGGAGAACATGCAGTATAATCAATTCGTTCCTTATACGGACCGGCTTGATTATCTGGCACCGCTTTCAAACAACGTCGCGTATGCTTTAGCGGTCGAGAAACTACTCGGATGGGAGTTGCCGCCTCGCGGAAAAGCGATCCGAGTAATCTGCTGCGAAATGGCTCGCATTTCGGCCCATCTTCTCGGCCTCGGAGCGTTTGCCATGGATGTCGGCGCAATGACTGTGTTCCTCTACACATTCACGGAACGGGAGAAGCTTTACAATCTTATCGAGCTACTGACCGGAGCCCGCTTCACGACCTCCTATACCCGGATCGGTGGTCAAACGCGGGACTTACCAGACGGGTTTTTAGCCGCTCTCAACAAATTTCTGGACGAGTTCGTGCCGCAACTTGACGAAGTCGATCGGCTACTGACCCGAAATCCGATCTTTGTCAATCGCACGAAGGATCTCGGTGTGATCTCGAAGGAAGATGCGATTAACTATGGAATCACCGGACCGAACCTTCGAGGTAGCGGGATTGATTATGATGTCCGCAAAGCAAAGCCGTACATTGACTACCAAAAGTATGACTTTGATATCCCGATCGGCACCGTGGGTGATGCATTCGATCGTTATCTTGTCCGCATCGAAGAAATGCGACAAAGCGTCAAGATTTTGCATCAAGCGATAAAGAGCCTTCCTTCCGGTTCAATCCACGTTTCCGATCCAAAGAACTACCCGCCATACAAGCCAGATGTCCTGTTGAAGATGGAGGAACTCATCCATCACTTCATTATCCACACCGAAGGGGTGGATGCGCCGGCCGGCGAAATCTATTTTGGGGCGGAAAATCCCAAGGGTGAGCTTGGATTCTACATTCATAGCAAAGGTGGCGGCGTTCCCTATCGTCTAAAGATCCGGGCGCCCTCTTTTGTGAATCTCAGTATTCTTCCGAAGATTTTACTTGGCCACATGATGTCGGACGTTGTCGCAGTGCTCGGCAGTTTGGATTTTGTTATGGGCGAGTGCGACCGTTGAGGTTATGGCCTTCCGGATTATCATCGTGGTATTCACCGCGGCGTTTTTCCTGGAAGGTTGTAACCGCGAGATCGCCAATCGCAATCTGGAGCAGGTCAGACTCAATATGAGTCCGAAGGAAGTGGAGACAATTTTAGGAAGCCCTAACCGGGAGAAAAAAGAAGAGGACGGGGAAATCGATAAGAAACCGGCAACGTTGCTTACTTATTACTATGAGCAAGGCAACCAGACGATCGTTCTTCGATTTCAGAATGGGCATTTGGTCAAAGAACCGGAGCATTTAACCGAACATTAAACATGGAAATCCCATCCGAGCTGGAGTCACGGATCGACGAGGTAATCACCCATTACCCGGCCTCGAAGCGTAGTGCTTCCTTGCCGTTGCTCCATCTGATTCAGGAACACTTTGGTTACATTACGGATGAAGCGATCACCTGGGTTGCCCAAAAGCTGGAGCTGGAACCGATCAACATCTTGGAGCTGGTGACTTTCTATCCGATGTTTCGTCAGGAGCCTTATGGAAAGCACCACATCCGGGTCTGCCGTACATTGTCCTGTGCGATGGCGGGTAGCTATTCGCTACTGAAGACATTTTGCCGGCATGCCAAGATTGATCCAAAACAGCATGAACATGGCAGCCACGTGCTAAAAAGCCCGGACGGAAAATACAGTCTTGAATTTGTCGAGTGTCTGGCGAGTTGCGGCACCGGTCCGGTTTGTATGATCGACGATGATTTCTACGAGGCGGTTTCGGAGGATGAAGCTCCGCAATTGCTGCAAAAGTATCAATAGCCATGGCCGCAATCCTACGGACCCCGCATCCTCGCGAAAAGCGGATCATCTTCAAAAACATCGACCGGGAAGGTTGGACTACAGACATCGATTGCTACGAAAAGGATGGCGGCTACGAAGATTTGCGCGCCGCATTCCGAATGACGCCCGCGCAAATCGTTAATGAGGTTAAAACCTCTAGTCTGCGGGGACGTGGCGGCGCCGGCTTTCCTTGCGGCGCCAAATGGGGCTTCATCAAGCCAGGCGGTTCCAAGCCGGTCTACCTCATCTGCAACGCCGATGAATCGGAGCCGGGCACGTTCAAGGATCGCTACATCATTCACCAGGATCCGCATCAACTACTGGAAGGGATGATCATCTCCTGTTACGCCGTGAATGCCCGACTGGCGTACATTTATATTCGAGGCGAGTTTCCGCTCGGCGCCAAGATTCTCGAACAGGCGATCGCTGAAGCAAAAAGTCGCGGCTATATCGGCTCGAACATTTTGGGCAGCGGCTTTGATCTTGAGATTTACGTCCATCGGGGGGCCGGCGCTTATATCTGCGGGGAGGAGACGGGTCTGATCGAATCTTTGGAAGGAAAACGCCCTTATCCTCGGATTAAGCCTCCCTACTTTCCGGCGGTCCTCGGTTTGTACATGAGTCCGACAGTCGTCAACAACGTGGAGACGCTCTGCAATGTAAAGCATATCGTCCGCATGGGCGGTGCGGAGTTTGCCAAGATCGGGCGTCCCAATAATACCGGCACTCGTCTTCTCTGCGTCAGCGGTGATGTACAAAAGCCCGGATACTACGAGTTGGAGGTGGGCGCCTTGACGATGGGCGAGCTGATTTACGATGTCTGCGGGGGATTAAAACCGGGTCGCAAACTGAAAGCGGTGATTCCGGGAGGAAGCTCGGCGAAAGTGCTGCGCGCCGATGAGCGCTACAAGATCAAAAGCAAGCAGTCCGATGGTACGGTGACCGAACAGGAAATTGGGATCGATGATATCCGAATGGATTTTGATTCCTTGGCTGCGGTCGGCTCCATGGCCGGCTCGGGCGGAGTAATCGTCATGGACGACTCACGGGATATGGTCTGGGCGCTTAATAACATTAACGAATTCTATGCGCATGAAAGCTGCGGCCAATGCACTCCCTGCCGCGAAGGTTCGCTCTGGATGAGCAAAATGACGGGTCGTCTGCTGCAGGGTGGAGGGGACCAAAGAGATCCGGATGTCCTCACGAGCGTCGCGGATAACATCGCAGGACGAACAATTTGCGCTTTTGGCGAGGCTTGCGCTTGGCCTACTCAGAGCTTCGTCGCCAAGTTTCGTGATGAATTCGCGGCCTACGCCGCAAAGAATGGCTCCAAAACGGAGCAGGCTTGATTCGAGGTTATGAGTGCTTCCGTAGAACTTTTGAACGTACAGATCGATGGCGTGTGGCATCAGTTCCCCAAAGGAACCCGCGTAATCGAGGCTTGCTCCCAGGCTGGCAAATTCGTTCCCCACTATTGTTATCATCCGAAGCTCAGCTCTCCGGGAAACTGCCGCATGTGTCTGATCGAAATGGGAATGCCGAGACTCGGTCCGGACCGCAAGCCGGAAACTGGAACGGACGGTAAACCGATTATCAACTGGATCCCGCGTCCTCAAATTTCATGTGCGCAGGATATCGCGGATGGAATGGGTGTCAGAACGGATTCACCGTTGGTCCGTGAATGCCGGCACGGCGTAATGGAATTCCTTCTCATCAATCATCCGCTCGACTGTCCGATTTGCGATCAGGCCGGAGAATGCCAGCTACAGGAGTTCAGCGTACAATATGGTACGGGCGGCTCGCGGTTTCTCGAGGAAAAAGTCAAAAAACCGAAGCGAGTGGAACTTGGGCCACGGGTCACGCTTGATGATGAGCGCTGTATTCTTTGCTCCCGCTGTATTCGCTTCATGAAAGAAGTGGCGAAGGACGATGTCCTTGGATTTGCCAGCCGGGGTAGCCACACCTATCTCACCGCCCATCCAGGCCGAAAACTGGATAGCAACTATTCGTTAAACACGGTCGATATTTGTCCGGTCGGTGCACTGACCAACACCGATTTCCGTTTCAAGATGCGCGTATGGTTTCTGAAGGAAACCAAAAGCATCTGCACAAGTTGCGCGACGGGGTGTAATACCATTGTTGGCACCCGCGAAAACGTCATCTATCGGCAGACCCCGCGCGAAAACAACAGCGTTAACTCTTCGTGGATGTGTGATTACGGGCGACTCAACTTTCACTATGTTAACGCGCCGGAGCGATTAACCAAACCGCGCGTTCGGCTAGGCTCCGCCCAGGAAGACGCGAGCTGGACGACCGCGATCGCTCGTGCAGTCGATGACCTTCGGCGATTCCAGGGAGACGAAATCGCCATGATTGCGTCTGGTAAAATGACCAATGAAGAACTCTGGCTCAGCAAGAAGCTGATTGAGGCTCTTGGCATCAAATACCACGACATTGTCCCCCGCGTTGGCGAGAGTGATGAATTACTTCTCAGCAGCTTTCGCAATCCAAATATTGTCGGAGCCCATCTTTTTGGGGTGGCCCAAGAAGAACCGGGCAGCCTGCTGCCGGAAATCTTCCAGCGGGTGCAGGCGGGCAGCATCAAGGCGGTTCTGGCATTGAGTGAGGACGTAATGAACGCAGGGCTGACCACGGCTGATCTCGAAAAACTCGAAGCATTTATCCTGATCGATATCCTTCCAAACCGGACGAGCACCTACGCCACCGCGTTGTTACCTGGTTACTCGTTTGCCGAGAAACGGGGTTCGATGGTCAATATCAAAGGCCGGTTGCAGCGACTAAATCGAGCAATTCGAGGCCCGGGAGAAGCGCGAGATGACTGGGAAATCTTACGAGATCTCCTCCAGGGATTCACCGGTTCCAATGGTGTCTATCTGATTGAAGACGTCTTTAAACAGATGGCTGAAGGAATCCCGCATCTGCACGGCCTTGGCTTGAGCAAGATCGGGGATCTCGGGATTCAGCTTGAACAGAATGATGTCCAAGCGGCTGCGCCAGAAAACGCCCACGTATGAGCGATCTTCTCATTGGTATCGCCATCTCGTTACTCAAAACGCTCGGACTATTATTCGCCGTCATTCTGCCGATGGTCTCCTACACGGTGTACGCCGAGCGCCGAGTAAGTGCCATGATTCAGGATCGGGTTGGTCCGAATCGAGTTGGCCCGCTCGGTCTACTGCAACCGATCGCTGATGCCCTGAAATTGCTCTTGAAAGAGGATTTCACACCGGCCCATGTAAACAAATTTTATTACTGGCTTGCTCCGGCCTGCGCGATGGCGCCTTCGATCATGGCGCTGGCCGTTGTTCCTTTTGGCAGCACATGGTTTGGGCAGCCGATGGTAGTCGCCAACGTCGACGTCGGGGTGCTTTGGGTGTTCGCCGTCTCATCGCTTGGGGTCTATGGAATTGTTTTGGCCGGTTGGTCCTCTAATTCCAAGTACCCGTTTCTCGGCGGCATCCGCTCGAGTTCTCAGATGATTTCGTACGAGCTCTCGCTCGGCTTGTCGGTCATTCCCATCTTCCTCATCTGCGGGACACTCAACTTGCCGGCGATCGTAAGATACCAAATTGAAAATGGCTGGTTAATCTCGCCGATTTGGCTAAAAGGCATCTCTTTTACCGGGATCAATTTTCAGGAATTGATCAGTTCTATCAGCATCTGGAAATTCCTGCTTTGGATTCCGCTTTTTGTTTCTTTCATCGTTTTCCTGGTCTCAATGTTCGCCGAAACCAATCGCCTTCCCTTTGATTTGCCGGAATCAGAGACCGAACTAGTCGGCGGTTATCATACTGAGTATTCGTCGATGAAATTCGCTCTCTTCTTTTTGGGCGAATACGCCGCTATGATCGCAGGCTCAGCGATTATCGTGACGCTATTCTTTGGCGCATGGCACATTCCTTTATTGCCAACCGCCCCCGAACAGCTTCCGTTTTGGCTCGGTGTCCTGCTTGGTCTCGCTCATATCGCCGCTTTCTTCCTGAAAGTTGCGCTTCTCCTATTTTTCTTTATTTGGGTCCGCTGGACCCTACCCCGTTTCCGCTTCGATCAGCTGATGCGACTCGGCTGGTATTTCTTCTTTGAGATTGCGCTCGTCAATATCCTGCTCGTGGCCATCATTCTGGCAATAATGCCCAAGTAAAGGACCCTATGGCTTATACCATTCCGCGCCCAAAATTGACTCTGGCCGAGAAGGCTTACATACCAGCTCTGCTAACCGGTCTCGGGATCACCATTAGACATTTTTTCGCTATTCTGTCCGGGAAAAAGAAGGTGACTATGCAGTATCCCGAAGAAAAATGGGATACCCATCTACCGCCTCACTATCGCGGCGCACCGACTTTGGTGAACGATGACTATGGTCGGGAACGATGTGTTGCCTGTCAGCTCTGCGAATTTATTTGCCCGCCCCGAGCGATCACGATCAAGCCCGGAGAAATACCGGAGAAGGATCGTTGGCGGAAGGTGGAGAAATTTCCGGAAGAGTTCGAAATTGACATGATTCGCTGCATCTATTGCGGGCTCTGCGAGGAAGTTTGTCCGGAACAGGCCATTTTTTTGCGAAAGGATTACGCGGTCACCGGGCTAACCCGAGCAGAAATGGTGCACGATAAAAAGCGCTTGTATGAACTGGGCGGAACGATGACCGGCCTAGTCAATAAGTGGAACGAGAAGAAGTGACCTTATGGCTCCTCCGCTATTCTGGACCTTCTCCGCGATCATGTTGCTTTTCGGGTTGATGGTCATCATTTGCCGCAATCCGGTGAACAGCGCGCTCAGCTTAGTCGTTTGCTTCCTGGCCCTCGCTTCACTGTACGTATCGCTCGATGCTTTCTTTATCGGAGTGATTCAGATCCTGGTCTATGCCGGAGCGGTGATGGTTCTTTTCCTTTTCATCATCATGTTGCTGGATCTCCAAGCGGAGCAGCGCCGCAGGCTGAATTTACCCGCCTTTTTTGGCGGCATCGTTGTTGTCGCTTTGTTTGTTAAGATTCTTTTTGACGTCAGCTACGGCTTCCAGGACGGATCTGCCTCATTTCCCGCCATCCAGCACGGGCAACATGCTGATGTCTGGTATATCGGGCTGACAATTTTCCGGCAGTATAAATTACAGCTCCAGATCATCGGAGCTCTGATCGTGGTCGCATCTATCGGCGTCGTCGTATTGAGCAAACGAGAGTTGAAATAGTAATGGTCACGTTGAACGACTATCTGATTGTCAGTGGATTGCTCTTCTCGATCGGCTTTGCCGGCGTTTTGCTGCGGCGTAATCTCATTGCCATTTTCATGGCTCTGGAGTTGATGCTCAATGCGGCAAATCTGTCCTTAATCGGATTTTCCAGGTTCAATACTCAAAACGGATTGCCGGATTATAACGCGCAGATTTTGGTGTTCTTCATCATCACCGTCGCCGCGGCTGAGGTCGCCGTCGGGCTTGCGATCATTGTAGCGCTCTACCGAGCTCGACAGACGACGCACGTTGAGGATCTCAACTCTTTGAAATTCTGATGAAATGAACAACTCGGCGCCTTGGATTATCCTTTTTTCGCCCCTGATCGCCGCCGCGCTCATCACGGTGGCCACTCAGCCGTTCAGAAAGGCTAGCTCCTACCTCTCGGTGACGGCAGTGGCAATTTCGTTCCTTACCAGTCTCACGGTTTTTGCCGGTCCCCACCAAAACGCCAGCTTTGACTGGATCGATCTCGGCGTCTTCCAAGTCCGGCTCGGTTACCAGATCGACGAGTTCAGCAAGATGATGCTCCTGGTAGTAACCGGCGTGGGATTGCTCATCCACATTTACTCGATCGGCTACATGAAAGATGAGCGAGGGCGTTCGCGTTATTTCGCGGCCTTGTCGCTGTTCATGTTTTCGATGCTCGGCATTGTGCTGGCCAACAACTTCATCATGATGTTCATCTTTTGGGAGTTGGTAGGTGTCAGCTCCTATATACTGATCGGCCATTGGTTTACTCGAGCGAGCGCAGCTGACGCGGCGAATAAGGCATTCATCGTAAACCGCCTCGGTGACTTCGGGTTCATGATCGGAATCCTAATGGTTTGGTCGGCTTCCGGCACGGTGATGTTTGAGGAGCTAGGACCGAAATGGTCCACACTCGGGCTTAATCCGATTTACCTCAACGTGGCCGCCATTTTTATCTTTTGCGGCGCAGTTGGCAAATCTGCTCAATTCCCGCTCCACGTTTGGTTACCTGACGCGATGGAAGGTCCGACCCCGGTCTCGGCACTGATCCATGCCGCGACCATGGTGGCAGCCGGTGTGTTCATGCTGGCCCGAGTTTTCTTCCTCTTTGAGCCAGCTCCGATCGCTTTGACCGTGGTTCTCTGGATCGGCCTGATCACTTCGCTTCTGGCGGCTCTAATGGCCACGCAACAGGATGATATTAAGCGCATCCTGGCGTACTCGACGCTCTCCCAACTCGGCCTGATGGTCTCTGCTCTGGGGCTGGGAGTGCCCGAGGCTGCACTCCTTCATCTATTCACTCACGCCTTCTTTAAGGCCCTTCTGTTCTTGGGAGCAGGCTCAGTGATTATCAGCCTGCATCACGAGCAGAACATCTGGCAGATGGGCGGATTGCAACGCAAAATGCCGATCACCTTCTGGACCTTTCTGATTGGCGCCTTGGCCCTGGCCGGCTGTCCTCCGTTCGCCGGATTCTGGAGCAAAGACGGAATTGTAGCTTCCGCTTTCGAGCACAACATCGTAGCCGCCTTAGTGATCGAGTTAGCGTCGTTCTTCACGGCATACTATATGGCGCGCCTTTTTGTGGTCGCGTTTCTCGGCGCGCATCGATCCGAAGCCGCTGCTCACGCCAAGGAATCACCTCCGGTAATGACGATCCCCCTCGTCCTTCTAGCGATTCCGGCTGCGATCATCGGTTTTCCTCCACTCTCCACATTCTTCCTTCAGGTGCCCGAACGCGAGGGCGTACCGGTCCTGGCGATCGTGGTTTCGCTGGCAGTGTTTTTGGGCGGCAGCTTTGTCGGATTTGTTTTCTATCGGGAGAAATCGAAAGATCCAATATCGATTCCCCTCTTTGCTAACCGTTTTTACATCGACGAATTTTACTCTGCGCTGGTCAAATGGACTCAGGATTTGCTCGCTCAGATTGCCGGTTTTGTTGACCGCTGGATCATTGACGGCGGTATTGTTCGCGGGCTCGGCGGTATGACCTGGAGTTGCGGGTTTGCCCTTCGATTTCTCCAAATCGGGAATCTCCAAGCGTATGCGTTCCTTTTCGGTCTTGGAGTGGTCCTGCTGCTCTACCTCATCCTGTTCGCATCATGATTACGCTGCTGGTTCACCTCACCTATCTCGCGCCATTGGTCGCCGGACTCGCGATTCTGGCCGGGCTGCCCGCTCGCAGAACTGCCATCACCGGCACCATCGTGGCTCTGGTCTCAGCGCTCATCGTTTTCCTCGGATACGATCACCACGCAGGTGGATATCAATTTGTCTCTGGATTTCCCTTAGTCGTCCCTTGGGATCTTAAATTTGTCGTCGGCGTCAATGGCTTGAACGCGACGATGCTTTTGCTTACGTCGCTGGTGGCGCTGGCCGCGACGTGGGTATCACCAACGGTCGAGGATTACTCTCACCGTTATATGGCTTGCATTATGTTCATCGCGGCTGCTGCCGCAGGGGCATTTGCCTCGCTTGATCTTTTCTTTTTCTACGCGTTTCACGAACTTGCACTAATTCCGACGTTCTTGATGATTGGAATTTGGGGAACCGGCAATCGCCAAACTGCTGCCTGGAAAATCACAATCTATCTTTCTATCGGTAGCATTATCCTTTTGGTCGGATTGATCGGTCTCTATCTGCTGGTTCCAGATCAGCAGCGCACCTTTGATATTCCGCGGTTGCAGGCCATGGCCGCTTCGGGTGTTTTCGCCGGATCTGGAGCCAATTCGATATTTCTGCTTTTGCTCATCGGCTTTGGCACGCTGGTCTCCCTATTCCCTTTTCATACCTGGGCACCACAAGCATATGCTTCGGCCCCGGTTCCAGTCTCGATGCTTCATGCCGGCGTGCTCAAAAAGTTTGGGTTATATGGATTGTTGCAGATCGCATTCCCGCTAATGCCAGAGGCAGCTCGGCACTGGACCTGGCTGATTCTTCTGTTGCTGATAGGAAACATTATTTTCGTCGGTCTCGTAACTATCGCGCAGAAGCAACTCGACCTCACGCTGGGCTACTCCAGCGTGATGCACATGGGCTATATCTTTCTTGGGGTGGTAAGCGCAAATTTGATCGGAGTCGATGGTGCCGCCTTGCTCATGTTGGCGCACGGACTGTCGATCGCCGCGCTATTCGCCATTAGCGGTGAGCTGCGGAAACAAACCGGAACACTGGATTACCGCGATCTGGGCGGCCTAGCGAAGTCGATGCCGTTGCTGAGTTTTCTTTTCGGCCTGGCGACCTTTGCTTCGATCGGATTGCCAGGCTTCGCCAACTTCGCTTCCGAACTCTTGATCTTTTTCGGCGCCTTTAAGACCGCGACTCCCGGTTCGCCATTCAACGGCTTTCAATGGGCGGCGGTTGGCGGATTGTGGGGCCTTGTCATCTCCGCGGTTTATATGCTCCGGGCTTATCGTGGAATATTCTTCGGCGAACGTTCCCAGCGTTGGAGCGGCGTACAAGACGTCAGTCTATCGGTTGGCTGGCCGGTGGTGCTGTTAGTCGCTGCGCTTCTGTTTTTTGGGTTCGCCCCCCAGATAATCCTTCAGGTGGTTGAACCGGGATTTCGCCTCTTTCTCAAATAGCCTTTATGTCGCCCATTATTCTAGAGCTGTTGGTTCTCGGGTTGGGATTGTGCCTTCTCCTGTTTGAGGCATTCGCGGAAAAACAAAGTCGCAACCTGATCGCTTGGTTGGGCATCATCGGGTTGGCCGCGGTGTTTTTGCTTTTGCAGTTTGGTTCGGTTTCAAGCCACAGCGGGGTAGCTGGTTATACCCAGGATGCAGCGGCTCTATTCTTTAAGAAATTCGTGGTCCTGACCACGATCGTTATCTTAGTAATGTCGCTCGACTATGCGGACACCATCCGCGCCTATGTTCATGGGACATCACCTGACGCTGGCTTGGGAGAATTCTATTCGATACCGATACTCACTTGCGCAGGAATGATGTGGATGGCTTCCGCCACCGATTTCATCTTGATCTTTGTATCCTTGGAATTGGTCACCGTCTCTTTCTACACACTCGTCGCTTTCACGCGGAAGAATGCCGCTTCGCTGGAAGCAGGTGCGAAATATTTGATTCTCGGTGCGTTGTCGACCGGCTTTTTTGTGTACGGCGTTACCTGGATCTATGGAATTACGCGCCACACCAACTTGGCAGACATCGGTCAGGCGCTCGGCTCAATTCCGGTCGGTAACCTGCACGGTTTGTTGTTTGGTTTGATGTTGGTCCTGGTCGGTCTAGGATTCAAAGTGGCGGCCGCGCCATTTCAGTTTTGGGTTCCGGATGTTTATCAAGGGGCGCCGACTCCGATCACTGCGTTTCTATCAGTGGGGTCGAAGGCGGTCGGATTCATCGTTCTTTTACGTGTCGTCGAAACCTTCCAGCGTCTACCGGCGATCGGGGACAAGTTGATTTTGGCCATGGTTGTCTTAGCCGCCGCGACATTGATTTACGGCAATCTTGCGGCTCTCCCGCAAACCAATTTTAAGCGGCTTCTTGGTTACTCGAGTATTGGGCACGCCGGTTACTTGCTTATGGCCGTAGCCAGCGTAGGGGCGTTTGATGCCGGCTTGGCGGTGGTCGTCTATCTGGCGGCCTATCTATTGATGACTCTGCTTTCCTTTCTTATTTTGATCATCGTGGCGAAGCATTCCGAAGGTGACGACATTGCGCATTTCAATGGTCTCGGAAAACGCTCTCCTTTTCTTGCTTTTGGTCTGCTCGTCGCGATGATGTCACTCTCCGGTGTACCGCTGACCGCTGGGTTTTTAGGCAAATTCCTGGTGTTCAAAGTCGCTTACCAATCACAGCAATTCCTGCTCCTGGTATTAGGCGTCGTCACAGTAGGTTGCGGGTTCTACTATTATCTCAAAGTGGTCAGAGCCATGTACTGGCAAACCGCTGTCGGCAATAACTCGGTAATTCCGGTGAGCCGGCTCTCAACCGTAACCATCTCAGCGCTGGTGCTTCTGATTTTCCTCTTCGGCATATTCCCTCAGCTCGGTCTCGGACTACTGGGCTAACTCAACCCGGGTGCGAGGGCATCGAACGGTCGTCCTCGTTCGCGGAGCGATCGAGTCGATGGAGTAGTGCTGCGATGAGGAGGAGCCGATCGCTGGACCTCAGAATCATCGCTTTTTCGATACTGCAACTCCTTGATCCTGAAAAACTTTACATACTCCTTGATTAAAAAACTTTACGTATTAGATAGCCTTCTGCTTTTTCGGCCTGCTACCCTCAGTGGGCCGGGTCAGAAATCGCCCGGGCCTTAACCAACCGTAATGCGAATTCTTATTGCCATCTTTCTGGTCTCGTTGTCGCAGGCCTTGATTGCCGAGGATGGCCAGTCATACGGCGATTGGACCTTCGATTCCAACAAACCCTCAGTGCCATCAACTCCCGCGAATGCGGACGACCATGCAATTTACGGTGTGATGAACCAAATGCTAGCGCTGTGGAACGCTCGCGATATTGAGCATTACATGGAGTGTTTCTGGAAGTCAGACAATTTATTGATTGTGTCGGATGGGGAACAAGTCATCGGTTGGAACAATCTTCTGGCGACATATCAGCGAAGTTATCCTGATCGTCGAGACATGGCCGTTTGTTCGATCGAGCGAGTCAAAATTCAAAGCCTCGGTCCAGATCTGGCTCTCGCGCTCAGTTGGTGGACTGTTCGAACCGGTAACCGGAATTCGTACTCAACCGATACGGCAATTTTCCGGAAGTTCCCGGATGGCTGGAAAGTCGTGGCTGATCACGCGACCTTCATTGCACCTTGATCCCGGCGCGAAGTTTTCTTTCGGCCAGGATCTCGCGGCTACGAATTTTAAACTAGGCTTTCTCAGGATGGAGCGGTCCAATAAAGGCGAAGCGACCGCCGCGATGCAATGGTCCAAGGAACACAAAGCTGTTCTTTCGGTGTAACGGTCCTAGGAACGCGAAGCTAGTCCCGCGATGCAATGGTCCAAGGAACACAAAGCTGCTCTTTCGGTGTAACGGTCCAAGAAACGCATTATTATAGATCCCGTCGGAGGCCGGAACGACTATGGTGCGCTGGTCACCTTGCCGATAATGATTGATCATAGACGGCCCTAAGGGCGCCATTGCATTTGCGCTACCAACGAGCGCCCCAATTGATAACAAACTGAGCAATAGTTTTTTCATGTGGTTGGCATTGTAGGCGCAGAATGCTCGGTTTGCTTGCTCAAAATTGAGAGATACCGACCCAAAGGGTTTTAGTTTCGGTCCCTTATTTGACTCAAAAACGAGCTTGCAGTTATTACAACTCTTTAATTATATGTTTCTCAGTGATTGACTGCACCATTCATGAGCTACCTTTACAGGAGCGACCGCGAGAAAAGCTATTATCGCGCGGTGTTTCTGCGCTGAGTGACGCTGAACTAATCGCCATTCTGCTGAGGACGGGGACTCGCGGTACCAACGTCATCGCGTTGGCCGAAGAGCTCTTGCAACGATTCGGATCGTTTGCCGGTCTCGCTCGAACTTCCGTCTTGGAATTAGCGAAGGTAAAAGGTATCGGCTCAGCCAAAGGACTCCAGCTGGCGGCATCCTTCGCGGTCGGAGCCCGCCTTGCGGCAGAGCGGATCAGGAACGAGCCGATCGATAACCCGCAGACAATTTACGATCTGCTGGGCCCCGAGATGCGTCTGTTGGACCGCGAATCCCTTCGAGCCGTGCTACTCGATGCCAAACAGCGACTCATCGCCGTGCCAGAGATCTCCCTTGGAACTCTCAACGAAAGTCTGGCTCATCCTCGAGAAATTTTTAAAGCCGCAATCACGCATTCCGCATTCTCGTTTATTCTCGTTCATAACCATCCGTCGGGCGATCCCTCACCGAGTGAAGCAGACGGCAGATTAACCCGACGCGTCGCCGAAGCTTCGAGAATCTTGCAAATCACGCTGCACGATCATGTGATTATCGGCACACCGCACAACGGTAGTACCGGCTATTTCAGCTTTAAGGAAGCCGGCGTAATCGCTTGAGGACAGGAACGCCGGAAACGCACGGGAGCGCCGATAACGCCGGAAACTGGATCTGGCGCCTCGATTGTAGTGCGTTAGCAACTGCTTTAAATTGTCGCTGTTGCCGATAACATACCTGTTTAAGCCGGAAACCTCAGTGCCGATAAGAGGGGACCAGACCTAGAAGTATGATGGAACGCTCTGAAATCGCCGAAATTATTTGCGAGGCTCTTTACACCGGACACGTCGCCGCTTCCCTTGCAAGTGTCGTTGACGACCAAGCAAGATGGGCCCTTGTTTCTGGTAGCTCGCAGCAACAGACTTTGTCTGATTCCTCACCTTCAGCGAAGTACTTTCAAGGATTTGTTGGACTACGCGGCGTTGCAAACTTTTGTCGGGATGCTCTCCAGATTGCATCAGGCGATCTAACAGGCTGCGTGATTCGAGGAGACTGCCTGTTCGCGTTCGGAACGCTCCGCCTGCAAGCTGCGCCCAATAAAAAGCCACCCGAGACAAACTTTGCCGGCAAACTCATCTGGCGGGGCATCCAGATTATTTCCGGTGAGTTTCGAATCATGTGGCCATTTCCTCCAGACGTAGATTCTGAGTCAAGCTGCCAGGCTTGACGGAGGTGTCGTTCGAAAGGAGCGGCCTTTCCTGGTTGTCGAAGCCGCAGTTATGTTTAGCAGCTGATTCGTTGGGACCTTGCCCAGGCTGACTAGGCGCGCATCACAGCTGCGGCGCCCACATAACTATTCAGTCCACATACCATCCGTCGGGCGATCCCTCACCGAGTGAAGCAGACGGCAGATTAACCCGACGCGTCGCCGAAGCTTCGAGAATCTTGCCAATCACGCTGCACGATCATGTGATTATCGGCACACCGCACAACGGCAGTACCGGCTATTTCAGCTTTAAGGAAGCCGGAGTGATCGCTTAAGTAGAGGAACGCCGACAACGCACGGTAGCGCCGATAGCGCCGAGAACGCCGCGAACGGATTTCCGCGCGGGAGGGTATCGGTCATTACCTATCGGTAATCGGTAATACCAATAGCCGGTATTAATTAACGGAGTCAGGCAAGAGTTGCTAACGCACCACAATCGAGGCGCCAGATCCATTCCCGGCATTACCGGCGTTACCGTGTCAGCGTTATTTCTTTCGATACTGATCCTTCGAATACTCGATAAAGCGGGTAACTACTTCGGTTACCGGCCCTCTCCGCCAAGCAATTCCATATCGGATTTTGGGGCCAACTGGCCTGAGCCGAACGAAGCTGACACCCGGCGCAGGCAGCCGGCTGATATGTTCTGCAAAAATGGAGATACCGAATCCCGCGGCAACATATTGGACACCGGTGCGCGCCCGATCTACCTCCTGCACAACTCTGGGTGTGAAACCTGCCCGATTAAACAACCGGGACAACCAAGCTCGGTAATTCGGAGAATTCTTGCTGGACGTAAAGATAAATGGCTCATCCCGAAGCTGCGCGAGAGAGACCCAGTCCAGCTTTGCGATGGGGTGATCGTTCGGAACTCCAACCATCGGATCTTCTTCGGTGATACATTCCAGTCGAAGGCCAGGCGGCGGTTTTCCGTCGATCGGGCCAACTAGACCAATATCCAGACTTCGGGCGAGGAGCGCCTCCATTTGCTGAGAAGGTACCATCTCCGCTAACGTGACTTCGACACCAGGGTGCTCCGCTCGGAATCGCTTCAGCACTTGCGGCATCCACTCGTGGCTCTGAGCGCCGATGAAGCCGATAGCGAGGGAGGCAGCATCCCCTCGACCAATCCGGCGGAGTTTTCGTCCGGTATCTTCCAAAGTGCGAAAAATTTGATCAGTTCCGCTCAAGAAGATTTTACCGGCTGCGGTGAGTTGAACCTGACGACTGTTGCGCTCGAATAACGCGATGCCGAGTTCGGTTTCCAGATCCCGAATTTGCGCGCTCACCGCGGATTGAGCTACGTGGAGCAATGCCGAGGCTCGGGTAAAACTCAGTTCTTCCGCGACGGTCTTAAAATAGCGTAGGTGTCGTAGCTCCATCGTCACTCCGTTCTGGTGTGCCTTTCAAGGGACGTGCTCCTGCGCGTGCGCTCTGCATTCGGTCAGGACCAGCTCCGGCCGATCCGGGTTCGGAACGGACTCGCGGGAGCACATCCCTACCGCCCTAATGCGGCTCACAAACGGACGCGCGGCTGCGCGGCCGGTCAGCCAGATCAATCTATATTTCAGATGGGAGCGTGCGCAACCAGCTATTTCACTTATTGATCTATTCAAATTACTTTGCCCCAGCCTATGAATCGTCTCTTGGTCCGTACGCCTTTTCCTAATGACCAAAAGAACGCCAATTTCCGGCTTCTCAGGCATCCACCGGCCAGCCTTAAAATGGGTAACCGGCTTGGATCAGGTCAGGTTGAGCGAAATAAATGGATATCCCTCCTTATCTTGCTAGTGGGGCCTTTCCTCGGAGTCATTGATTTTTTCATTGCCAATATTGGCATCCCGTCGATCAAGAACTCTTTACACGCAGGCTTCAGCGAAGCCGAGTTGATTGTCGCCGGGTACGGTCTGACCTATGCCGTCTGTCTCATCACCGGAGGCCGGCTAGGCGACATCTTTGGCCGGAAAAAGGTTTTCATTTTGGGAATGGCAGGCTTTGCCGCGACGTCCGCCTTCTGTGGCTGGGCTGGCGATGCCGGAACATTGGTATTTTGGCGTCTGCTGCAGGGCTGCGCTGCAGCAGTCATGTTTCCTCAGGCTCTCTCGTTCATTCAGGTTAATTTCACTGGATCGTCGAAGCGTCTCGCCTTCAGCATTTACGGCGCGATGATCGGGTTCGGCTCGATTGTCGGCCAAATCCTAGGCGGTTTTCTGATCCAAGCTGATCTGTTCCACCTGGGTTGGAGACCAATTTTCCTCATTAATCTTCCTCTTGGGCTAATCACCATTCTGGCCGCGTCTCTCATCTTGGACGAATCGAAGGCCAAGAACCCGCCCGGTGTCGATTTGATTGGGACGGTATTACTGACGATCGCGCTGTTTTTGTTTTCGCTGCCTTTCATGGAGGGCACAGATGCTGGCTGGCCACAATGGGCATGGGGAGCCCTGGCAGCCAGCATCCCTCTCTTTTTGGCATTCTATCGATTCGAGTGCCGTTACTCGTTGGACGGAGGATCCCCATTGATCGAGCCCCGTCTGTTCCAGGACAGAGGATTCATGGTCGGAATTCTGGTCACTTGCATTTACTTCGCCGGCCACACTTCGATGATATTGGTGCTAAGCCTGTTCTTGCAGCTCAGCTTGCGACTGGATCCATTTCACGCCGGACTCTTGCTCGCTCCATTCTCGTTCGGATTCCTGGTGGGATCTTCGTTTTCTGGAAAGCTCAACGGTCTCCTCGGACGGAATTCGCTGCATCTTGGCGCAGGAGTTTTGGCGATCTCGCTCGTTTGCATGTCAATTCAGGCCAACGCAAGCCACGGCCAGGCCTCTCTGCCTTTTGTTTTCACCTGCTTCATCTACGGAGTTGGCCGGGGTCTGGTTACTGCTCCGCTTTACAATACGGTGCTTAGCGGGGTACCCGCGCGAGACGCCGGTTCCGCTGCCGGCGTTGCATCAATGGCCCAACAGGTGGCTAATTCTGCCGGTATTGCGGTAATTGGCGCTATCGTCTTCTCCGCAATTCCTTCTCATGCCACGGCAGCGGACTACGCACATGGCTTCGTGACCTCAAGTTTAATTAACCTGGTCCTTCTTGCTGCCGCATCGCTGCTATTGCTGTTGGTTCCCAAGAGCCGAGGTCGCGATGTCGCCCCAGCCGATACGGCAATGGCGGAGGCTTAGTCGGCAGTCCGTTCGATCCCGCCTCGGACCGGCAGGTGCTGATCCCTGCTGCGGACGCCTCCGACCAGGCTTTCGCCTTATCGAACGCGTTCATTTCTTCGAATGTTTCGACAGACCGCCGGGAAGCATTCTATTAGTTCCGAATGATTCATCCGAGCGCAATTATCGATTCATGTGCCGAAATTGGGCCGGGGACAAAGATTGGGCCCTATGTGGTAATCGAGGGCCCAACAGTCATTGGCCCGGATAATGAGATTCAGGCCCACGCAATCCTCACTGGAGAAGTTCGGATCGGATCCGGAAACCTGATCGGCTATGGAAGTGTCATTGGAGGACTACCGCAAGACCTCGCGTTTGATCGCAATTCTTCGACGCGGGTAGAGCTAGGGGATGGCAATGTCATCCGGGAGCATTGTACGATTCATCGCGGTACGGAACCCGGGAGCGCGACCATCGTCGGTTCTCACAACATGCTGATGGTGGGGGCGCATTTGGGACATAACGCGCAGATAGGAAACCATGTCATTCTAGCCAACAATGTGTTGCTGGGAGGTCATGTCCAGGTCGGCGACCGAGCGTTTCTCGGCGGTGGCGCGGTCTTTCACCAGAAGATTCGGATCGGAACGATATCCATGGTGGCCGGTTCTGCGGCAATCAGCAAAGATATCCCTCCTTTCTCGATCGCGGTCGGAATGAACAGCATTGTGGGGATCAATAGCCTGGGACTGCGCCGGGCAGGATTCGGTTCGGCTTTGCGAACCGAGGTAAAAAAAGCACATGAACTCTTGTATCATTCAGGCTTGAAAACCACCGAGGCCATAGAACGTGCGGCGGAAACGACTTGGTCGGCCTCGGTCCAGGAGTTCTGGAATTTCATCCGATCTTCTCAACGCGGTATCTGCGCGTTTGCCCGATTTAGCGATATCAAAGAAGAAAGCGTCGCCGGCGTAGATTAACGGGCATAGTCTGCCAAGAGTTTAGTCGGTCACCGCCTCGTCGCGACCGCTCGTCCGTTTCGCCCATTTTTATCTTCCCAACGAAACGCGGTTTGGCATAATATCGGGCAAAGAGCGACAAAATTTGCCTGCGTTTTGTCGCGAAATCGGACTCACCCCCCTAATTCTGACAGTTTCACGACAATGTGGAATTTGGAGATATCTGTTGACATCCCGATTGAAACAAGAACTTTCCGGGCTTTATGAAATTGTTCCCCCTGCTCTCGGCGGGATTGTCGTTCTTGGTTACAAGTTGTGCGCTCGATGATTTTCACAACAAATCTGCGGCATCCACCAAAGGCTCACCGAAAACCGTGCAGGTAAGGATGACCGCATATACGCACTCGGAGTCCGGCCATCGCCGATATGGTAGGAGCAATGCGGTTGGTACTCAATTAGCCGTTGGCGGATGCAATAGCGCGGCCGCCGACTGGTCTAGATTCCCTCTGGGCACCAAGTTCAAGATTCTCGGCCAAAAACAGCTTTATGTCATTGACGACTACGGTTCTGCCCTGGTGGGAAAGAACACGATCGACCTTTATATGCCCACTCGCGCAATGATGAGCTACTGGGGCTCAAGAGATGTAACAATAGAGCTGCTCGAGCTTGGTTCTTACCAAGACAGTCTCAAGATTCTGCGCCCGCGATGTCGCGCCGGCTACGTCCGAAGAATGGTATCCATTCTTCAATCCAAAATCTAGCTGGCTTCGGCCGGTGCAATTGCGCTCTCACGAAAACGGTCGCCTCCGAATCAGAAAGCGTCTGACTTTTTTTCGCTAGGCAGCCCAGAAAATCCGGCTAGGCTCACGCCCTGTGAATGTATTCGTCACCGGCGGGGCTGGTTACATCGGAAGTGTCTGTGTTGAGGAACTGCTCAACCTCGGACACGCAGTCACTGTTTTCGATAATTGTTCGGAGGGGCATCGGCAGGCGGTCGATCCTCGTGCCCGGCTAATCACGGGGGACCTGCGCGATCCCGAATCGGTCTTTTCCGCAGTCGGCTCAACCGGACCAGAGGCGATATTGCATTTCGCTGCAAACGCGCTGGTGGGCGAGTCGATGGAGAATCCATACAAGTATTTTCATAACAACGTCTACGGTGGCCTTAACCTGCTGCATGCGGCGGTTGAGGCAGGAGCGAAAAGCTTCGTGTTCTCATCTACCTGCGCCACGTACGGTATCCCGGAAAGAGTGCCAATCGACGAAGAGAACGCGCAAAATCCGATTAATCCGTACGGAGAGTCAAAATTGATGTTCGAAAAGATCCTCCGCTGGTTCCAGCGAATTCACGGGATCAAATATGTTGCCCTTCGTTACTTCAACGCGGCAGGAGCGTCCGAGCGATTTGGTGAACATCACCGGATAGAGACTCATTTGATCCCGCGCATCCTCGCCGTCGCTCTTGGGCATAGCACGCATGCGGAGATATTTGGTACGGACTACCCCACTCCCGATGGCACTTGCATCCGTGACTACATCCATGTCCGGGATCTCGCCCAGGCCCACATCCTTGCCCTTTCGACGGCCGAGAGCGGCTATTTCAACTTAGGAACCGGCGGAGGGGTCTCCGTTTCTGAGGTCATCGAAGCTTGCCGCCAGATAACCGGACACAAAATTCCGGTTCTGCAAAAATCGCGGCGGCCAGGCGATCCTCCGCGACTGGTCGCTGCATCGGAAAAAGCCAAAAAGCAGTTGGGATGGACACCGAAATATCAGGACATCCACGAAATTGTTCAGAGCGCGTGGGCCTGGCACGCAAAGCACCCGAACGGCTATTCGGATTAGAAACGACGGTCTAGCAAGACTCGGCTAGCCGCCGTGGCTTTACCGCTGGTCGTCTAAGTAAAGGTTTCTCCTTGCTTTTATCGCCTAGCCGCGATTCGCTGGAATTCATTTTCAATGCTCTGATCTCTCCCATGTTTGGCCGGCTAATCGCCTTCTCTCTTTTGCTTTTATTTACGGTAATCTGTCGGGCCCAACAAGACATTACGGAGCTCCCGAAGTTCGGCGAATTCCCGGTCGAGATTACCGCCGGCGAAACCAAATTTGAAGGCGGCATCGCCATCGCCCAGAAGCATGTCGTCATTCACTACGGCGATGTAGCGATCTACTCCGAGTACGCCGAATACAACCCGGACACGCACGATGTGCTTCTGAAAGATCGCGTGCGGATCTATCGAGGCGATTATTTGTTTGTTTGTGACCGGGCGGTCTACAACCTCGAAACCAAGAAACTGAATGCAGCGGATTTTGGTGGAGCTAAGACGCCGTTCCTATTTACCGGAGAGAATCTCTCCTCCATTCAGGAGAACGAATACAAAGTCTACAATGGCTCGCTGACCACGAGCGATTCGTCCAAACCGGACTACCACCTCAAAGCCAGAGGCATGCGGATTTACCCGAATGATCGGGTCATCTTTACCAATGCCACCTTATATGTCGGCACCATACCGGTCTTCTGGTTCCCATACCTCTATCAGTCGCTGAATGACGAATTCTCAATTTTACCCAGCGTTGGATACAACAGCACCTACAATGCGTTCTTGTTCACCCTGATCAAGTTTCCGGTAAATGATTATACTGACGCGACTTTGCATCTTAACTACAGCTCGTTACGCGGTCCCTCGATTGGGTTGGATCTCAAGTACAGTTTTGGCGACAACGACGAGAACGTCGGCACCCTAAAGACCTTTTTTATCAATGACCAGGAGCCTAACCTGAACGAGACGTCTTTGGGACGACCACGGATAAGTCCCGGCCGCTACCGGCTCAGTTACGAGTCGCGGACGTTTCTCACGAGCGATATCTCTGCCGTAGTCGAGGTAAATAAACTCAGTGACGCGTTTCTGCTCCAGGATTTTTATCCATTTGAATTCGAGACCAATCCGCAGCCAGACAATTTTGTCGAGGTCATTAAAAAGGGAGAAGCTTACACGCTCAGCGGTTTCGTGCGTTACCAGGTAAACCCATTTTTTCAGACCACTGAGCGGTTACCCGAGTTTTCCTGGGAAGTGGCCCGCACGCCCTTGTTCAATTCCCCCATTTTTTATGAGGCGACCACCAGCGCCGGTTACCTGCGCGAAGCATTCCCGTCTGTCGCAACCACGCCGATTACGCCCGGAGTGTCTAGCACGCCAAATCCCAACTACGCCGCATTTCGGTTTGATACATTCCACCAGCTTACCTACCCAAAGACTTATTTTGGATGGCTTTCGATCGTCCCGCGCGTCGGGATTCGAGGTACGTACTACGACCCTACCGGGCAATTCGTCCAGGCGAACTCTTTATTCAATAACACGTTTCCGGCCGAAGGTACGGTTCAGAGCCAAGGGGCAGGAACGCGGCTTGTGTTCAACGCTGGCGTTGAGGCTTCCTTCAAGCTGTCCCGAGCATACGAAGGCGTTCAGATCCGATGGCTGGGCTTGGATGGATTGCGCCACGTCATTCAACCCTTTACTAACTTCTCCTGGGTTTCGAATCCGACGCTCAAGCCGAACGATATACTCCCTTTTGATCGCTTCATTCCAAGCTCTCAGATACCGCCGATTGATTTCCCCCAATTTGTCGCGACCGATTCGATTGACCATTCGACCGTCTGGCGACTCGGTATTCGGAATCGCCTGCAAACCAGGCGCGATAACACAACCATGAACTGGCTGGAGGTAGACAACTATTTCGATATTAATTTCAAAAACCCGTATCAGCCGGGCCACTACTCCGACTTCGTCAACAATGTCCGGTTCAACCCGGTGCCTTGGCTCGCTCTGGTTGTAAATTCGCAGCTACCGGTTTTCAGCAACAAACAGTTCTGGGAGGTCAATACGTATCTTTCTTGGACGGTTACGCCAAGCCTCGATATCTCTTTAGGTGACCTCTACCTGGACCACAATCCCAACTTCCCGAACAGCCATCAAATTTACCTGCAAACTTACTATCGCATCAATGATAACTGGGGATTCAGCGTTTACGAGAATTACGAGGCTACGATCGGCCGCTTCCAAGAGCAGCGGTATATCATCCATCGCGATTTAAGCAGTTGGGTCGCCTCTCTCGGGCTAATTACCCGCGACAACGGCGGCGGAAAGCAAGACGTCGGCGTTCAGCTGATCTTAACACTCAAAGATTTGCCTCGCTTCGGTCTGCCGATTGATCTGAATCCGAGCAGCGGTCTATAAGATCCAGACAAGAGCTTTCGCTGGACATACGGGCAAACGGCGTTATTGGAACAGCTTTGATTTCAGAGTCCTTATGAAGATTGCAATTATCGGGTCCGGTTACGTTGGGTTGGTTACCGGCGCTTGTTTTGCGGAAGTGGGCCACGAGGTGATCTGCGTTGATAATGACGAACGCAAAGTGAAGGCCCTCCGGAATGGCAAAGTCCCGATCTATGAACCTGGTCTTGAACAACTGGTTCAGCGGAACGTCTCGGCCCACCGCCTGCATTTTAGCGGCAGCATCGAAGAAGGGGTCGATAACTCTGAAGTTGTATTCATCGCCGTTCCGACCCCCCCGCAAACCGATGGCAGCGTGGATCTGACTTACATCGAGCGGGTCGCTCGCGAAATTGCTTCAGTGCTCAAAGAATACCGGGTAATCGTCGACAAGAGCACTGTCCCGGTGAAGACCGGAGAAAAAGTGGCCGATACCATTCGGCGATACAACAAAGTGAATGTCGATTTCGACGTTGTAAGCAATCCTGAATTTCTGCGCGAGGGGTGCGCGGTTGCCGATCTCCTGGAACCCGATCGCATTGTGATCGGATCAAACAGCGAGCGCGCTTTAGCGATCATGAAAAAGGTTTACGAACCGTTCATGGCGCCCATCATGGTCACGGACATCAATAGCGCCGAACTGATCAAGCACGCCGCCAACTCCTTTCTTGCCCTCAAAATTTCTTATATTAATGCGCTGTCCGCCATTTGCGAAGCGAGTGGAGCAGATGTCGAAAAGGTTGCCGATGGGATTGGAGCGGACAAAAGAATCGGACGCAGCTTTCTCAACGCCGGTCTCGGGTACGGCGGGTCGTGCTTCCCCAAGGATATTGCCGCGTTCATAGCCCTGAGCGAACAAATCGGCGAACCTTTCCAACTCCTGCGGGAAGTCCAGAGGATAAACCAGCGTCAGCGCGAGCGCTTCGTAAAGAAGTTACGTGACAAGCTCTGGGTGCTGAAGGAAAAGCGAATCGCGGTTTGGGGCCTTACCTTTAAACCCGATACCGATGACGTGCGGAGCTCGGTGGCGGTCGATCTGGTAAACGATCTTCTCCAAGAAGGCGCTCAGGTGACGGCCTACGACCCTAAAGGCAACGAAAGAGTACAAGAACTTAAGCTTTGTCCAGGAGTTCGTCTGGCCAATTCCGCACTCGAGGCGGTGCAGGATGCGGAAACTTTAGTTTTAGCGACGGAGTGGCCGGATTTTAGCAACGTGGACCTGACCGAAGTACGCCGCCGTATGCACACGCCAATCGTTTTCGACGGAAGGAATCTATTCGACCCGGCAACGATGAGAGATCTCGGCTTTCAATATTACGCGATCGGGCGACCATGGACTAAGGCCGCTGTGGCTTAAGCGCTTTTGCTCCGGCGATAGGCAGTCCCAACCACGCCAGTGGTCCGCCTCGACGGCCGTTTCAACAAAGCTCACGTAGCCGGAAAGACAACCGCACCCATCTGCGGACCATTTGGAGGATTCGGCAGCCTCTCCTTTCCAAAGCCGTTCCCCCAAAACCGGTGGCACCGGTTAAATTTTATGGAACCTTAACTTTCAGCATCCGGGCCAGCGGAAGGGGAAAGAACATTTTGTGCGCGTTGTCTATGGCAGCCAGTAATCCTCGCATCTGTTGTTTGAAAGCGCTGCAGCGCTGGGAATCCAGCCGCGAGTTTGCCGACGGAGTCCTGCACCGAACGCTTGAACAATCCGACCTTCCACAAAGTAATCGAGCCTTTGTCACCGAGACTTTTTACGGAGTAATCCGAAATCGTACCCTATTGGACTTTGTCATCCGTAGGTTTCGGGCAAACAAATTGGATTCTGCGACTCGCCAAGTTTTACGGCTTGGTTTGTATCAACTTTACAAAATGCGGATTCCCGCACACGCGGCTGTCTACGAAACGGTAAATATTGCCGGGCCGGCACGAACTCTGGTGAATGCTATTCTGCGGAAATCAATTGCCGAAAAAGAGGCGGTCCTCGAAGAACTCGAAAACGCGCCAGTACACGTTCGCTATTCCCATCCGGAATTTCTTTATCTCAAATGGCAGGGAGCATGGGGTGAAACGGAAGCCACTCAACTTTGTGCATGGAACAACCAGCCGGCTAAGATTTACGTCCGGGCCAACGAGCTTCGGGTAACCCCAGGCGAGCTGCTGCATAGCGTGCCGGGCGCAAAGCCTTTGCCCGATCGAGAGGACTGTCTCGAGGTAGAACATCTTCCATCCGAGTGGATTTCGGCCGGCGTGGTTTACGTGCAAGATCCGAGTACACTGATTCCATGCGAGCTGCTTGCTCCGAAACCGGGGGAGCGAGTACTCGATGCGTGCGCCGCTCCTGGCGGGAAGGCCTGCTATCTTGCACAATTGATGCAAAACCGAGGGCAACTGTTTGCCGGTGACTACGAACCCCTGCGCCTCTCTCGGTTACAGCAAAATCTCGTCCGGTTAGGAGTAACCAATACCGAAGTGATCCTGGTAGATTGGCTAAGGAGCCCGCTTCCAGCCGGAAGTCCCACGTTTGATGCCATATTGGTAGATGCCCCCTGCTCAAATACCGGCGTAATTCGGCGCCGCACCGATGTACGCTGGCGGCTCACCCCCGATGATTTCCGCAGAATGTCTCATCTGCAGCTCCGCATGGTCGAGAATATCGTGCCTTATCTGCGCCGAGGCGGACGGATGGTCTACAGCACTTGCAGCATTGAACCGGAAGAAAATGAGCAGGTGGTCTCGGAGATTCTCAACCAATTTCCGCAACTAGCCTGCTTGGAATCTCGTAAAGTCGGACCGCTCCAGAATAATATGGACGGAGCCTTTGCCGCGCTTTTTCAGAATGACTGACAGACCGGCGGCTCCCCTATTCAATCGTCTTTCCGGCAGGCCATTCAACCGTGTAGTCAAATTCGATTGTTTTCTTCTCGCTTGGGGCCAAATCCAGGTCCCAGGTGATCTTCCCGGTATCCTTGTCGACACCGGTTGGTTTGAGGGAGTATTGCCCAGGTGTCACGGTAATATCATTATCCTGGGAGATCGGAATCTGGTCGTAAACCGTTAGCTTGATCGGATTCTTGCGAAAGTCTTGGATGGCAATCTGATACTTCCGCTGATTCTGTTTGCGGTGCGAAAGAATTCCAATTTCCGCATCGCGATTTACCAATTCCTTGTGTTCGATTTTTACTGCGTCATCTCGGCCACAAAACAGGTCAAACTCCGCTCCAGCCGAAATTAGCGGCAGCGGCAGGCTCCCGATCAGATCACCATCTCGAAACAGATTCACCTTTCCCGGCAGCAGCGGATCGGGGCCGGTATTTGTTAGATGCTCTTTCAGGAACGCGGCCGGTTCCAACCCGGGGCTCGTCGCGTATGACAGTTTACCGCTCAATTCAATTTGGGTGAGATTAGTTCGATGCGCTTGTCCATCGGACGGAATGGTTGCGGGTACCGCCACCTGGTAGGCCACCGAAAGTCCGTTGCTTTCCAGCTGTGCGCTCTCAATTTGAGCCACGTTATCTTGCTCGGTTGCCTCCTCCTTCGCCGTTGGAGTCGCACTTGGCTTCTCCGATTTGAAGGCCATCGAGCGAGGAGGGGACGCCGGCACTGGTTGCGAGAATCGCAAGTACTTAGGCTCCAGTTCCGGCAGTTGATTATTCTGTTCAGGACGAGCAGTGGATACCGTCAGTCTCGCCTTGGTCCAATCCTCACCTGTACGCTGCCGAATCATCGCGTCATACATTAGTGAAACCTTGCCGCTGGAGGTGTCCACTCGTGCTTCGTAAACTGGAAGCCACCAAGCGTTATGAACCACGTACCGCAGTTCGATGCGAAGCTCGGCAGCAGATTGGGACTGAACGGTGACCGAAACCCGGTGCTGCTCTTTCTTTTGACTGAGTTGGCCGAGTTCCTTCTCTATCCGCTCGATCTCAGGGTTCAGTTTGCGATCCGCTGCGTCGAGCGGGAGAGACGCGCTGGCAATCGCCGCCAGTTCCCCCGAATACAAATCATAAAGCTTCTTGAGTTCATCAGCCGAGAATACCTGCTTATCGTTGCGATCCCCGCCGGTATTCAGCTTGCGAAAGAATTCCCGTTTATCCTCGAACACACCTTGTTGCGATTGAAGGGCTCGCTTCTGATTCTGCAGTTGATCAAGTTGCTTCAGGAGATCCAAGCTGCGTGCATCCGCATTCTCGCTCAAGAACTCCCTCTGGACGTCCATGCCGCGAATGATTACGGAACTGCCGGATCGAACGGTGATTCCGACAGAATTTTCGTCCAAGTCGCCAGGAAGACCGGCTAACTCAAACTGAGAGTCTCCCCCAGGTACATTCACCGTTACCTCGCGCGAGATCCGAGCGCGATCGCCATAAACAACTACTTCGGTTATCTTCGAAGTCTCAGCCGAATCCGCGAAAGCGGATGAGAGGAAATACAGTCCGACACAAACCCAAAATCGAGAATGCATGTGCTCTTGCGAGCACATCTGATCGCCCATTCCGGCCCAGGCGTGCTCGACGTAGATTTGACAGACCGATACCCGGTCCGTTCAAACCGCCGCAATCTGACGAATCACACTATTGTTGGCACCGAGCAGAACTACATTAGGCTGATGACTTGCTGCTTCTTCAACATCGTACCAGCCGAAACTCATAATCGTAAGGACATCACCGGGTTTCCCCAGATGGGCAGTTGCGCCATTTAACTCGACCAAACCGCGCCGCCTGGCACCAAAGATCACGTAGGTTTCAAATCGCTCACCATTGGTGATGTTACCAGCCAAGATGCGTTCATACTCTTCCAGGCCAGCTTCGTCTGCGAGATCGGCCGAAATCGTGATACTGCCTTCATAGTTCACGTTGGCTCCTGTCACCGTAGCGCGATGGATTTTCGATTTAAGGAGAGAAATGTGCACAATAATGATCCTATCTGCTAAACTCGCGCTGTCATCTCGCTATACCCGCGACATCGCTTTCTCGGCTACTTGGGACCGACTTCGCACAAACATGCAGAACTGCGACCGCTCTAGCTGCAAATTCTCGACAAGTCAAACGCCAGCTGCGGTGCACAGCGGGATCCGCATTGAGCGCTATTCCATCGATTTGAAAATGCTTGCAAAAGAATAGGGCGCGCCGGTTGTGAAATTCCTGTGAAATCACAGTTAATCGATCGAGCCCGAAGACCGATTTCGCGCGGGCCACTGAATCCAACGTTCGGATGCCCGCTGGATCTTCCAGCAAGACTTCGTTCGGGACACCTCGAACCGTCAGGGCTTCACGCATTGCCGCCGGCTCATTGTACCCATCGTCACGGCAATTTCCACTAAGGAGCAGCACCTTAGCTTTGCCTGCATGAAACAACGCAGCTGCGGCATTGATTCGAGAAACGAAGTAGCGATTCGGAAGTCCACTCACCAGCACTGGCGCGGTTCCAAGGACGAGAGCGACTTCATTGGCCGGAATTTGCTCAACGGAATCGAACAACGGAAAGCCGCCGGCGCGAGAAACCCACCAATAGCAAAAGAATAGGAAAAGACCGAAACCACCGAAATTGAGCAGAACCATCCCAGACAAAGAACGGGTACACGATCGTTTGAATCGTTCGAAAAACCAGCGGGCGTACTGAGCAATCATGATCGTAATATTCGGATAAGGCCTTGCGGCAAATGAACTCTCACCAGCGCCAGCGCGACCAAAAGCAGATTCACATTCGGTCGAAATCCAAGAAATCGTCCTTGCCAGATCGGTTGGTATTTCTTCTTGAATTCGAACAAAGACTTGTAGCCGTAGTAGCGGTTGAATTTTTCGAACAAAAACTTTACCGCCTTTTCTTCTCTTCCGTAAAGTTGTCGATTCGGTTCGACATTAGCCAAGGGAGCATTCCCCAGGCTTACCTCTTCCACCTCGTGCTCTCGAAAATGATCGATCGATTCCACAATCAAAAAATCCATTATACCTTTCGCTGATGAATGGCTGCGCATCAGGTCCAAACTGCGTCCGGTACCTTGCTTGTATGGTAGCCAAGTGGCAAAAGCTTCCAATTTGGAGTGTGCATCAAAAATTGTGGCTACGCCACGCTTTCGGATCTGCTGTAGATTGAACAGCCCAAGGTCAAAAGCCATCTCCGTTCCTTGTTTTGCTCGCAACCACTCATCTGAAATGATCTTGAGTTGAGCCTCAAGTCCATAGTCGAAGGGTCCATCCCCCGGTTGATACCAGCGGAGCTCTTTGCCTTCTTTCCGAGCCTTGTTACAGGCAGTCCGTAGGTTCTGGAACTTGCTTCCCTTCAGATTGAAATCAGTGATGCTTAGGCGTGCATCCTCCCCAACCTTGAAACTTTTCAAGCCGCATTGGCTTAGAATTGGTCGCAGTTCTGAACGCGCGAAATAAAATACGGGTTGCCAGTCCTGGGCCGCGCAGAACCGCACGAAATCCCGGGTGGCGGATAGCCAGTCTTCCGCGGGACCGACCGGCCCGACCAGGCAGACCGCAAAATTTCGCCAGAGCGCATACGCAAAAAAGGAGCGATCGTTGGATGCGAAAAAGAACTGTTTGTCCGGCAGGAGAGCGAATTCATCGAGCGGATCGCAGCCATAATCGTCGATAATCTTTCGAACCCGAGCAAGACTTGTACTGGAAGTGGCCCTTTGCTCAAAAACCGGACGCAGCAAAAGCACGACCATGATGAGACCACAAAACATTCCGCCGGCACTAACTTGGATGAAAAAATTCGTAGCCCGCGGAGTAGTCGCGATTTCCGAGTCGGTC
This sequence comes from Verrucomicrobiota bacterium, assembly GCA_041167675.1. Classification (GTDB taxonomy): domain Bacteria; phylum Verrucomicrobiota; class Verrucomicrobiia; order Chthoniobacterales; family JAFAMB01; genus DASTDH01. The sequence goes on along the minus strand of JBEEIB010000301.1, from coordinate 28,048 downwards.
GATTGCAGAAAAATAAGCTCAAGGGCCGTCTGCACCGCGCCGGCGATATGTCCGCGCCCGGTGACCTGGCCCCGGAGATGGGTGAGACCAAAAACGGCGTAAGCAAAGACCGCGATAAACAGCGGTATACCAATGATGAATGCCCAGCGAATCGAACCGCGATCCGATTCGGCTATGTAATCTCGACATCGCCAAATCAGGAGTCCTAAGATCAACGCGGTGGGAATCGCGTGGTGAAAATCCGGTCCGCGAGCCAGTTGCAGGACTGCCGTCAAAGACAGCAGTACAACGGCAATCCACCAAGCGGCTTGTTTCCTGCGCCAAAGGCCGCGAGCGATTCCGAGCAAGCAAAAACCACTTAGGTACATCCCGATCCGACCGTACTCGGAGAGATCGATCGGAAGGAATTGTTCCAACCATTCGAATACACTCGGTTCCTTCGGAAGAAACGCCTCGAAAATACCGATCAACCCAACGGTCGCTACGAACCACGCAACCAAGTGGACCCAGCGTTGCGTGCGACGAAATTCTGCCTGGGATTCCTTGCTCGGTTTCACTTCGAATCGTCAATGAAGATTGCTGTGGGCGCTAGTCGCTCGTCGTTCGATCGCCGCCCGATTTCGCTGGATCTAGAATCCAATTGATGCCGTCGAGCAGTTCATTTTCAAACGTCTGATCAGCTCCATTGAAGTCATGGTTTGAATTCTCCAGCTCGAATAATCGATGCGGAGATGGGAGACCCCTTATCCAATCCGTATTGTTCATCCAATCGTCAGCTGCAGCAAACTGGACCACCCGAAGATTTGCCACCCCCGCGGTGAAATCTGCGACCCCAAAGGTACCCTCTCCCTCTGGCTCAAGCCCCACTCTTTCGGGTAAGCGCAAACCGTAGCGGCCCCGCTTATCCATGCTTAGCAACAGGAGGCCGACCAGATTCTGCGGCCGGTTTTCGCCTCCGGCGGCCGCTACCGCCTGGACTGCGCCCATCGACCAACCGCCATAAATCACCGGAAGATCAGGATTTTTGCTTCGAGCCAATGCATTCTGAGTTACCGTAGCAAAATCCAAGGCCAACGTCCCCGCGTCATAGTCAGCTTCAGCATAGTTACTAAAGTCGATCCCCACGGTGTAGATGCCTTGGCTCGCCAGAATAGAACAAACCCGGTTTTCCAAATGACCCCAACCTCCATCTCCTGAACCAAAAAGCACGAGCGCACGTGCAGCTCCCGTCGGCACAAAATGGTGTGTTCCAAATGGGCCACGCTGCAGGGGGAGCATGATCGTGGGAGCGAGCGGCTCGTCCGCGCGTAATAAATTCGACATCCCAAGAAAAAGGGCAGTCAGCGAAAGAGCGATCGTTGGAGCCGATCCGCAGACTGAGATGAGAGAGCAGAACATGCGTCTTAACAGCATTAGGTTCGCATTATTGGAATAATAAGCACGAAGGTCCGACCATTGGGCTCCGACTTCCGACCGCTCAGAAATCGAAATCAATTACCTTCGAGAATTTGCGAAAGAATCGAACGCAACGTCCGAAAATCCCATTGACCGGGCACCACCGCCTCGCTGCAAGCAGCGTAGATCAGCTCCGAACCCAGACAGGCGAAAAGCAGCCGAGAAATTTTGCCCAATGGTCCCATCCCCATCGCTGCTACTCTGATTCGGGATCGGTTAGCAAGAAAATTGCCGAGTCGAACCATTTCGTCCCAACGGCTCAATTTCGTGGAAATTTTAAAGATCGCGCCCGGATATCGCGTTTCGGTTTCGTTTGCCCATCGTTCCATCTGTTCTAGCGCCGGCGTTTTTGCAAAATCGTGAACTGAGACAATCAACTGTTTCGCTGAAGCGCGCGCAGCGGCGATCACGTCGGCATAAAGACTAATGTTCCGTAATTCAATGTCGATGTAATCCACATGAGGGAGAAATTCTTCAAAGAGTCTCAAGCGCTCGTTTTCGTTCAGACCTTCCTTCCCGCCCTCCCGAGGATCGCGGATTGTCAGAATTTTTGGCAACCGCAAAGGCTTTAAGTACTCATTCTGTTGGATTTGTTCCGTGATTAGGAGGTCCATACGCAGCTCGCACAAATCGAGCTCCGAAAAATCAGACTGCGTCACCAACTCCCAGTCTGCTCGGGATGCCACCACTCCTACAATCCAGGGCTTGCGTTCGAGCACATCTATTGGTTCGAATTTGGTCTCCATGAACTTTGGCCGTCGACTGGAAAATCAAGGAATAGGCAACCTCGCCTGCTTGGGCGCAAGCAAGAAATCGATCTGCAGCTTAATCCGGTTATTGATGCCGTACTCCTGGTGCTCTCATTGTGGGCCACTCATAGTATCCGATGGTTCATTGGAGAGAGCTTCCCGGTTGTTCCTGAAATTGAGCCAATTGCTTCCTCCACTCGACTTAGCTCAGTCCGGGAAGTTAGGAAAATGACGCGGCCGACCGAATGCCGGTGGAGTGCGCGGACTAGCTCGGAAGAATATAATCAGATGAGCGGTCCGGTCTTTAAGCTGGATGATGATCCCAGAATTACACCGCTGGGGAGATGGTTGCGCCGGTACAGCATCGATGAGCTACCGCAGCTTTTTAATATTCTCGGAGGCCAGATGAGCTTGGTCGGGCCACGCCCGCTGCCCACTTATGAAGTGGAAAATTTTGCTAATCCTGCCTAGCAACGGCGCCTGAGCGTAAAACCGGGAATCACCTGCCTATGGCAGATCTCTCGGAAGAAATGAAGTCAGCGACTTCGAAACCTGGGTCAAGCTTGACCTGGACTACATTGATAATTGGTCGATTTGGCTCGACTTCCAAATTCTCGTTCTAACACCTCCAGCGGTATTCGGTGGTTCTGGGGCCAGGTAGAATATTCGCCGCTCAGCTAATCGCCTAATTTTTCGTAGAAACGTAGTGCCTCAATCTTTGCTACCAGGCGGTATAAAGGATAAATACCACTGTCTCCGCTTGATCCCGGATCCTGGATCAAATAATGGAACCCTCGTTTTCCAACGATCACCACAAAATGGGTAATGCCGGACCTTAGGCGAATCCGAATAATGACTGGATTCCCTTGCAGCAGGTTGCTATCGATTAGATAGTAAGAAGGGGCATCTTCGTAAACGTGTTTGGCCTTTCCCGGAACGAAAGCCGCCGCCTTTTCCCAATAAAGCCAGCCTTGGGGCGTGTACCCGTCATTGTTAGTCAGAAAGGTATTAAGTATTCCGGGGTCGACGTTAACTCCGTAATAAGCAAGCACCATGGCTGCAGAGCTCACGGCGCAACCTTCGCCGCCAATTGTCGAATCGGTTGAGCCGAGTGAGTCGTCCGCCCACCGAGGATCCGCTTGTGCGAATCTCGGCACATTCAGCTCCGCCCGAGAAAAAAAATACAACCCACCCGTAGCCGAGATTTCCCGCTTGCCGAAATAGTAGATCGAGCCACCCGCCAACAACAGCAACAATATCAGGACCACGGCTCCAGCGATCAGCATCGGCCTTCCGCGATAGCGCGACCGATACTGGGCCGGAAGCGCGTTCGCCTCAATCTTTTCGGTCTGCATGAATGATCCTCAACCGTCCACGCACGGTACGCGATTTACCGGTCCGTGCCGCATTTTTGTTTCGAACAAGATATAAACTTTTTTTGTCCTTTACCCGATGATTTTCTATTACGCCTGTACAAATGTTCGCAATTCGCGGCAGAATATGCATCAGCCCGCAATATACCAAATGGCCCGTGGATTGTGGATTTAACGCAGTAGACGTAGGATGAAAAGCAGCTTCCTCCAGCACAACCGGCAATACCTGCTGCTGGTTGTTGTCTTGGTGCCGCTGCTGATTTCAGGCATATTCTTTTATATTTCGCGACAGATCCGAAACCAACAAAACACGGCGCTTCTCTGGGTCCGCCACTCGTACCTAGTACGCGAGAAACTCTCCACTGTTGAGACTTCACTCTATCGAGCTCAAAGCACCGAGCGCGGCTACGCGCTGAGCGGACGGCCGGAATACGTGGGGGTGTACGTTCTTACCCGAGCGAATCTGCTCCTTGAGAGTTCCCTTCTTCGCCTCTTGGTCGCGGATAATCCAGCGCAGGAGAAACTGGCCGACGACCTTCAAGCAACACTGCAGGCCAAATTGGCGGAGCTGACGCAAGGCATGGAATTGCGCGCCGCCGGCAACGAAAGAGGGGCCAGTGCTCTCGTGAATTCCAATGCTTGGGATCAGATGGTGACCGCTCGCCGACAAATTCTAGAGATGCGGGCAACCGAGGACAAACTGCTGGCTGAACGCACGTTGACCAGTGAGAAAAAGCTCGATCTGAGGGAAAATATTTCAACCGCTCTGTTACTGATGAGTACCGTGCTGATCGTCGGTGCAGGTATCTTATTTCTGCGTATTCAATTACTGCAAAACATCATCACGGTCTGCGCTTGGACGCAGCGCGTTAACTACCGCGGTAAATGGATGCGAATGGAAGAATTTCTTTGGGAACGCTTTCGCGTCAAAGTGTCACACGGAATCTCCGAAGAAGCCTTTGACGGGGTAATGGGTATTGTCGGAAAGAAATTAACCGTTTCAGAAAGGCGCAACGAACCGCCACCAGCTGTGCGAGAGCCCAATGAAGATCCGTCCGCAAGTTGAACGTCGATGTACCGTCGCTCTTCTCGGACTGATCGTTTTTCTGGCTGGTTGTTCTAATCTTGGCAGCTTCAGCAAAAGCAAGAGTGCCCTTTGGCGGATTCGAGGAGAGCATAACGTCGTCTACCTTCTCGGATCGGTTCACGTCTTGCCGAAAAACGTTTATCCGCTTCACCCGGCGTTGGAACGTGCTTTCGCTGATTCGCAACAGGTGGCCTTTGAAGTCGATATTGGCCGAGCGACCAATGGCCAGGTCCGCCAGGCGTTCAGCGAAATTGGGACTTATCCTCGAGGAGACGATCTGTCACGCCACGTCTCTCCGCTCACATTGCAGATCGTGAAGCTGGCCTGCGCTCAATTGGGAATTTCCTATGAAAAAGCGAAGAGATTCAAACCAAGTTTGTTGGCCGAACTTTTAACCCTCCGTTACACTGAATTGGCTGGATTTCGGGAGGATCTTGGAGTCGATATTTACTTTTATCATCGAGCCAAGGCCCTTAATAAGCCGATCTTCGGTCTCGAGACCGTTAGCGACCAAGCAAACGTCCTGCTGCAGAACGAAAAGAAGGGCGAGCAACAGCTACTTTTCACTATTGGCAGCTTGCCCGAGTACAAAATCGCATTGACCGAAATGGTGGAGGCGTGGCGAAACGGTCAAGTCGACGTCTTAGATCGATTCTTGAATCAGGATGAGAGCAATGATCCAGAAATGTTTTATCGGATGTTCGCAAAGCGAAACGCACGATGGCTGCCTCAAATTGAGCGACTAACCCGCGAAAATTTCAACTGCCTGGTTATCGTCGGCGCGGGCCATTTGGTCGGTAACCACGGTCTGATCGAAACGCTCCGTCAGCGCGGTTATCGGATCGAGCAGCTCTAAGACAAACTCGCCTACTCTCCGAAGGCTTGAGCCTCCGCCTTCAGCCCATCGGCGACCACTTCGACTTTGATTAGGTTCGTCTTTCCCGTGACATTGTACGGAGTACCGGCCGCGATCGCCAAAACGTCGTCCGGTTGCGCTTTCAGGATTTTCGTTGCCGCCTCAGCACTCAATCGTACCAGATGAGCAGTGCTCGTTATTATGGGAACGAGCGCCGGTTCAACACCCCAGGTCAAACTCATGCGGCGGCAAGTCTCCTCGGACGTACACAGCGCGATAATCGGCATTTTGGGCCGGTGACAAGCGACTCGCCGGGGAGTAGTCCCAGATGTTGTAGCGGTAATGATTGCGCGCGCGGAAACGGTACTTGCGATCATTGCCGTTGCTTGTCCCACGGCGGCATCGAGATCGGCATTTCGCGATAGTTCCGGTAACCCGGGAAGCTCTCCATTCAACCATGCCTGCTCCGCCCGGGCGGCGATCATCGCCATGGTTGACACTACTTCCACCGGAAACTTACCGACCGCCGATTCACCGGAAAGCATGACGGCGTCGGTTCCATCTAGGATAGCATTAGCTACGTCAGCTGCCTCGGCTCGCGTCGGCTTATGAAAATTCGTCATTGACTCCAGCATTTGCGTCGCCGTGATCACCGGCACGCCCGCTTGCCGGCAGGCAGAAATAATCTGTTTCTGCGCAATCGGAACATCTTCGAAGCTCATTTCCAATGCGAGATCGCCACGGGCCACCATTACGCCATAGCATTCCTTGACGATGCGTTCGATGTCTTCGAGGGCGTTCTTACGTTCGATTTTGGCGATAACTGGAATGTTCGCTCCGCGCTCTGCCAGGGCTTGTTTGAGAAAACGGACGTCGGAAGCAGACTGCACAAAAGACAGAGCAAGGAAATCAAGTTGCTCGGATACGGCAAAGTCCAAGTCTTGATAATCTTTGGTCGTTAACGAAGGGAGCGAGACCAGCCTATTTTTCAGGTTAACCCCCTTGTTGCTCTTGAGTTCCCCTCCCCGGAGAACTTCACAGAGCACCTCGCCCCGAGGCTGTAGCCCAATTACCTGGAGCTCGATATTGCCGTCGTCCAGCAAAATAACGGTTCCGTGCGAGACATCGTTTGCCAGTCCCCGAAAACTGACGGCGATGCGCTCCGCCGTCCCAATGATCGGTTCTGCCGAGAGAATGATCTTGTTTCCGGTTTTAAGAGTGATCATCCCATTTTGCATCTCGCCTACTCGGATGCGGGGGCCGCGCAAATCACCGAGGATCCCGACCGAAACGCCCAACTTATCAGCCACGCAGCGAACACGCTTGACCAGCGGTTTTGCTTGCTCGGCCGAACGATGCGAGAAATTCAGCCGGACAACATCCATGCCGGCCTCCATCAGGCGAGCGAGCATATCTTCGCTCTCACTCGCCGGCCCAATTGTCGCAACGATCTTGGTTCTTTTTGCCGGTCGTGCCATGGTTCGCACGGTTGCGCAGAGTTCCAACGTTCACAAGACCGAAACGGTCTTGCTGGTAGAGTAGTCTGATTCTTCATTCGCCGGGAGCGCCGAGAATACCAAACGCCGAAACGGTCTATGGTTGCGGCGACTGTCCTACCGAAGTCAAACGTCTACCGGGTCGAGAATACTTGGCCGCAAGGAATCAAGCGAAACTCACCATTAGGCGCAGTCGCCACCGCGCGGTTCGCGAAATGGCGGCCAAATGCCGGAGAACGACGACAACGCCAAACGCCCCTCACGCCGTTTCGGCCTTTTCAATCAACCTTTCCTCGCTTAGAAACTCACATGCCTCATCGCACCCTCCTTTTTCTCGGCCTCACCGGATTATTCCTTGTTAGCGCCGCTCTCGCCGACCAACTCAAAAAAGGAGGTGCACAGCCAGGCCGACCTCCCGCGCGCTACCTATCCGGTCACTGGGCCCGTCAGCACTCTGCTCCAATCCGACGACTCCGTATTCGACTCTACCGTCAGTAAGGCGGCGGCCGATCTCGACGCACTTTTTTCCGACTACGACATCAAGGACAACGCTACGTTGATTTCCATTCTGTCGGCCAAGCTCTCCCTGCAGGAACTGAAGGGAGACGCGGCTGGTGGGCTCCAAACGATCAAGAGGATTCGCGAACTGCAGTCAAAGCCGGATCTCAAGCTCACCGTCGGTCTATTCGATGAGGCGATCTTAAAAGCGCAGCAAAGTGTTCCCGCCAAATCAGGCACGGAGTACGAGCAAAAAGTAGAGTCGATTTACCGGGACGCGGTTAATGCGCTTCCCTGGGACGTTGTCCAGGATGTGATCAAGTCGGCCCGAAGCATTTCGGGATTACTTTCTGAACCATTTCTGCTTGGTGACGCTCAAGAGAAACTGCAACCGGAAATCGACAAGTCCGGCAGTCTGTCGCGCGAGTCGATCTACGCGCTATTGAACACTCGGACGAACCTCCGGATCAAACTCCCGCAGAACTCGGTCCGGGTGAATGTGTTAAAAGCCTACGTTACTGCCCATGACACGCAAAAGCCTGATATCTGGGCGGCGCGCGAGGTCACACTTTCGAGCAAAGATCATCCGGAGAAAGTGTTGGTCGGGATCTGGGATTCAGGTTTTGATCCGGCGGTTTACCCGGGACATCTCTATACTTATCCCGATTCCGCCCCTTATCCTGCTCAAGGACTTGCGTTTACCGACGACGGTAATCCCTCTGACTCCACTCTGTATCCGCTGACTCCCGAACAGAAACAGCAGTACCCAGAAATCTCGGAGGACCTTGAAGCACTCTCAGATCTGCGCGCCGGTGTTGAAACTCCGGTAACCGAATCGTTCAAAAAACGCCTTACCACAATGTCGAAAGACGACGTGAATACCATGTTTGAGCGACTCTCTTTCTTTGGCAATATGGCTCATGGCACGCACGTTGCCGGCATCGCGATCAAAGGAAATCCGGCAGCGCGACTGGTCGTTTTTCGGTTCAACGACGGTTTGAGCCGCGAACTGCATTTTCCGCCAAGTACCGATTGGGCCCATCAGATGGCGGCAAATTTCAAACGGATAGGCCAATTCTGCGCCGAACACAAAGTGCGAGTAGTGAACCTGAGCTGGGGCGACGACCCGCAGGAATTTGAGGAGTGGTTGGCCCGAACCAAAGGGAATCAGACTGGCGACGAGCGGAAGCAAGAAGCGCTTGAGCTTTTCTCTATCTGGAAGCAGGCGATCATTGACGCGATGAATGCCGCACCAGACACCCTCTTTGTCACCGCCGCTGGAAATTCCGACAGCGACGCTGGATTCCTCGAAGACGTCCCGCCTTCATTGGAACTTCCCAACCTCATTACGGTCGGAGCGACCAACCAGGCGGGAGATGCCACGAGCTTCACCAGTTACGGCAAAACGGTGGTGGTCTATGCCAGTGGGTATCATGTGGAAAGCTTCATCCCTGGCGGGAAAAAGGTAAAGTTCTCGGGCACCTCGATGGCGGCACCCCAGGTAACCAATCTGGCCGCTAAACTGTTTGCCACCGATCCTTCGCTTACCGCCAAGAAAGCTAAGGAATTGATTATCGCCGGTTCGACTCCGAGCACGGACGGCAAACGCCAATTGATCGACGAAAAGCGTTCGCTTCAATTGATTAAGCAAAAAGCTACTGCTGCCAATACCAAATAGCAGATAGCAAATGAAGCCGTCGGTGAGCGGCCGAAATAGCCACAAAAGACACAGAGATCGCAAACCGGCAAAAAAAGGATTCTTTCTCTCTGCGATTTGCTAGCCGATCGCGTTCCCTCCCGTAAAAAAAGCCCAAGGTGAAGCCGTGCTTCACCCCGGGCTAAATCGGTTACGCCTTCGCGTATTCGTTATTCGCCTGGATCGCTGCCCTTACGGGGTAGCCGATGGAGAGGCGGAAGGCGCTGCGGTCTTGTGGTGATGACCATGATGCGGCGCCTTTTTACCAGGGCTTCCGCTTGGACTTGGATCTGCCGCATAGACACCGGCTGCTAAGCCAATAACCGCAGCAAGGAGAAGAATCGTTTTTGTCATAAGATATTCCGTTATTCTTATTATAGTTTTCGTTTCGGAGTCATCGCTCCTATAAAACTCAACCACTCGAAGCACAGGAAGTTTCAAAAAAAATTTGGGCACGCTCGGCCTAGTCCGGTTGCTCAGCTTCGACCGGACGTTCTTTTCCTATGGCTATTGGCCATTTCATCCTATACTCTCTCCCTATGAAATTCCGGTGGCTGGTCCTGATTTTTGCCGCCATCGCGTTCCTGTCGATGCCACCGGTCGCCGCAAATGCGGGCACCGAAGAAGTCGTATATCATTCGTATTCCCGTCGATGCTGCGGAGATCCCTGTTCTTTTTGGACGCGGGTCCGCCAGGCGTTCGATTTCGGCTATCCTTACGACTACTGTTACGACTACGACAATCCACGCCCTTGTCCGCCCGGACAATGGAAACCGTGATTGCCGGACAACATCTCACGCAAAGCCGCCAAGACGCAAAGCTAGGAAGACTAGAAACCCAGAACATTTGGCGTCTCAAAACCGGCCTGAGCTGCCGAATGTCGAACGGGAGCCGAGGACAGTGCACCTACTGCGCGCGCTGGGCAGCCTTCGCGTTTTACCGAGCTTCCCGTTTCTCCCTCCTAGCTTTGCGTCTTGGCGGCTTTGCGTGAGATCTTGTCAGCCTCAGCGTGAGTTTCGCCGGGCCGCTAATCTTCGTTCCCACTCAAGGACGCATGTCCTCCAATATCCAGGATTGGCGGCACAGTAAACCGCAGCAATCTGGCTCAAAGTATTCCGACCCTTGAATGGTCTCCGGTTCAGGAGCTGCGCCGCATAATAAATCGACTCCTCCGATTTTGAAAAACGCTTGGCTCCCCTGCTCGTCATTAATCCCATCCAGTTATTCTTGTAACGCGCCGCTGCGCTTTTCCATGCGCCTGACTCATGGGCAGAGATGGCCGCGAGCAATATCGGATCAATATTGTACTGTTGCCCCGCTTCCACAAAAATCCGGCCATATCCGCTCGGAACCTTTTTCTCCAGGTCGGCTGGATCGACCCGGCGAAAAACACGAAAATTCTCTTCGGCGGCACGAACGGGCAACTGCAGGCCCAGAAGCAGAACGGTACTGATGATCCAATTCCTCATGGAATTGCCGTATATTGATGAAAATTCCCAATTCGCAACTTATTTATTTTCGGGCCATGAACCGCCCGCCGACCGAACAGGAGCCACGAATGCCGCAAATGGATGCAATAAAAAACCACAAGTCGACGGGAATGGACTCGAATAAGTGAACCTGTATTCCGCATTCCGCGTTCCGCGTTGCGTATTCCAATGAACCCAAACGACTTGGAATCGACCGACTTGCCCCAAGCCGAGCCGCGCGCGCCGTGGCGTCAATGGGGATCCGGACTTGAGCCGGATGCGGTGAAACAGATGGCGAATGCCTGCGCGCTTCCGGTCGCGATTGCCGGCGCACTAATGCCCGACGCCCATATTGGATACGGTTTGCCGATCGGCGGTGTGTTGGCGACCGAGAATTCTGTCATCCCGTATGGCGTCGGGGTCGATATCGCGTGCCGCATGAAAATGACTGTATTCGACCGGCCGGCAAAGACGATTGCCGGCCAGAAGGATCGTCTCGCCAGCATCATTGAGAGCGAGACGCGTTTTGGAATCGGAGCGAATTTCAAGCGACGCCGTGAGCATGAGGTCATGGACGCGGACTGGACCGTGTCGCCTGTCACCCATCGTCTCCGTGACAAAGCATGGGCCCAACTCGGCACGAGCGGTTCCGGCAATCATTTCGTGGAATTTGGTGCTTTTAGCGTCGAAACCAATCAGCTTGGGCTCGAACCCGGTGAATATCTCGCACTTCTTTCTCACAGTGGATCTCGCGGCACCGGTGCACAGGTCTGCCAACATTACAGCCGTATCGCGATGGAACGACATCCTGAACTGCCGAAAGAACTGAAGCACCTTGCCTGGCTTTCGCTCGATGAAGCGGCCGGGCAGGAATACTGGGCCACGATGAACTTGATGGGTCGCTATGCCGCGGCCAATCACGCGCTCATTCATCACTTCATTGCACGCAAACTTGGAGCGGACGTGATCCTCGATATTGAGAACCACCACAACTTCGCCTGGAAAGAGCGGCACCTGATCAACGGTATCGAACGCGACGTGATCATTCATCGCAAAGGGGCAACACCCGCCGGGACAGGCGTAATCGGTATCATCCCTGGCTCGATGGCCTCGCCTGGCTTCGTGGTGCGCGGTAAAGGCGAACCCGAATCGCTCCACAGTGCCGCCCATGGTGCAGGTCGGGTGATGAGTCGCACCAAAGCATTACAATCATTCAGCTGGAATGCGGTGAAAAAGCTCCTCGCCGAGCGCGATGTGATATTGTTGTCCGCGGGACTCGACGAAGTGCCCGGAGTTTACAAAGACATCGCCCAGGTGATGGCTGCGCAGACCGATCTGGTCGAAATGCTCGGCCGGTTCGACCCGCGCCTGGTTAAAATGTGCCCCGGCGGCGAACGCGCGGAAGATTAACCCGAAAAACCTCACGCAAAGACGCCAAGACGCAAAGGAATGAAGATAAGAGATGATTGGTAATTGGTGAGCGGAACTGGCAAGGTGGTGTTTCGGTGCGGCGGCGTTTTTGGGATATTACCGAGGGTTCCGCAAAGCCTTCGGCGTACTTCCCTCTCACGAATCACCAATCACTTATCAAACCCGCTCCCAACGTTCCCGGCGCTCTCACCTACCTCGCTTCGCAAGGCATTCCAAAATATTGTCCGCGGTAGGTCTTGAGATAACGGTCGCTCAAGCTGTTGAGGGCTCGCCGTGCCAAGATGAATTGCTCGGCCAGCGTCGCCAGAATTGGTCGCGCCTGCTCCTGATCTGTCTCTCGCTCCGCTACCCGGTAGAAGCGCTTGCCTTGCTGCTCGTAGTCTTTCAAGGTACGCTTGGTTGAAAACAGTGTAGTCGGACGCGCCGCTAACCGAGTCGCGTGATCGGGGAAAATCCCGCTCAAAAACAGAGCGAGATCGGCGATCCGCCGATAAAGCGCAGGCCGCATTTCCGGGTCGATGATCCGAGCCAGCTCCATCATGTCATCGATATCGATGTCGCTGAACTGCCTCTTGTGCCAGGCGCCCCGCTCCCTCCAATAAATGACCTCACTGTTCGTCCGCACGAAGGAGGCAAGCATTTGGGCAAGATAATCACAAATCTGCTTGTCTGAGAGCAGCTCGGCCACCGCCGGAGCTTCAAAGACGGGAATACGTTTCCCTCCGGACTCCACCTCAAAGACATATGTCTCTTTCTCCAAATCCATTCGCACTCGGCGCAGTAACACTGAAAAAAGCAGGTGCGGTGAGATGCGTACGAAGGCTTCCTCATCCCGAAAGAGTCGCTCAACGAGCTTCGGATCTTCCAGCATTGGCTCGATGAGGTCTTCTTTGCCGCGGACCAGATTCACGATGTGATCGTAGTCACGCCGATTGGTGGCCACCGTTTCGACCAGGAACCGTAAATCAGACTCGTTCAGGTACAGCATGACTTTAATTTCAACGAAGAACACCGGGTTTGGCAAACTGCGAGGCGTAGGGAGGTGCTGCCGCGCGTCCGGTTTTGGGCGGGTAACGAAACCGGACGCACTGGTCCCTTCCGAGAAATCTGTGTAATCGGCGAAATCTGCGGATTACTCGCTACCTCTACGATTTTGGTGATGATTGGAAGCACTCGATCGTTCTGGAAAAGATTCTAACTAGTACCGACGAATCGCCGCGCTGTCTCGCTGGCAAAAGAAACTGTTCACCGGAAGATTGTGGCGGCCCGCATCAATACATGGAGGTGCTCGCCGTTCGCAAGGATCCCAAACATCCGCGCCGGAAAGAAATGTCGGAACTTTTGGCCTGGTTCGATCCTGAATTTAACCCTGAGCAATTCAACTTAAGAGAACTGAACGCGCGTCTGGCAACATGACATTCCCCGCGGCGAGGGCGTGTCGCTCCGCGACCGCCGACCTGTCCGCCGAAGCCTTGACCCATTCTCGAAATGTAGCGTTTCGGTTTAGCGAAGTTGGAAGCCTTGGCGAAGTCTGCTTTTGCGGCTATTTGATCGGTCCGTTCCAACGGGTCGTCTCGCTCACAGATATTGAATCGCAAGATGGATCAGTTCGAGAATGATCACTGCCACCAGAATGCGAAACACCCAGGTTCGCGCTTTCTCATGGCTTGATAGCTTGGCGCCGAAATGGCCGCCGACAAGACTGCCGACCGAAAGGAGGAGCCCTTCGGTCCACCAAATATTGCCGGCGCGAGCGAACAGGGCGATCGGCACCAGGGTGGTGGTGACAAGCAGGAATACCTTGAGAGCATTCGCGTGCGGCAGGTCGTATCCGAACAAAAGAATCAGTACGAGCAAAAGGTAGGTTGCACCGTCGAGAACAATAAAGCCGAGCCAGACACCCACAAAGGACAATACAAACAGCCCAAGCCCGGTAACCCGTGGAGCTCGATGATAATCTTTAGCCAACGCCTCTTTGAGTTTGGTGAACAGTAGCAACAGCGCGACCAACACGGCAGCGGTGATAACGAGTCCAAGTTCTCTATTATGCAGCGTCTCTGCCAGGTAAACGCCGGCGGCGCTCCCGAGAGTTGCCGGTAACACGATCTTCCAAGCCGCAGGCCAATCCATCTTACCTTCCCTTTGAAAAGTCCTTAGTGCCATCAGCGAACCGAATAGGACCGGGAGTCGATTAGTCGCGTTCGCGGCTAACGCAGGCAGCCCCAGGGTTAGTAGCATTGGGAGCGAGATCGCCGAGCCTGAAGAAGCCAATGTATTAATGAAGCCGCAGGCAATGCCAGCGACTAACAAAACCATGATATACGGAACGACGGTGGCGATGCTGTCCATTCTTCGCAATCACAAGCCGGATCACTGAACTGTTTGCCGGAGGGGTGCCAGCGTAACAGGCGCAAAGAAAAACAGTCAAGCTCACGCCAAGTCGCAAAGGCGGATCTTATACAGAAGTCAACAGCGCGGCGTAGGCGCACCCAAATTGGTCTTAGTTAGCGATCCGGTGATTCCCGAGGTAGGTAGGGCGCGTCGCTCCGCGAAGGCGGAATCATTGATTAGCCATTGCCCTGTTAGGCCTGGTTAGGTGGCCACCCAGAACTTCGGTAACGGTTTTCGGCCTAACTGGATCACGTCGTTCCCTTCGACGGTCCGGCGGCTGCCAGAGGCGCCCTACCTTCTTGAGCACGGCGACGAAGACAAAGATCTTAAAAACAAGAATCTCAACTATAGCAGTCCGAAGGAAACAAAGCTCTTTCTACTCCGCCGCGCTGCGTTCTTTGTGGCTATTCCGGCAGGTCCCGTTAGGGCTTTATTCGTTATCTGAGCGCGTCAGGGTTGGCTCCTGTCCTAAACCTACTAAATTCCAGCTTCTAAATTCCTCCGTCCTTTGGGTGAGGCTACTCATTAGTCGGCTCTGCGCCATTCAACGCGTTCCGGTATTTCGCCATCTCACTTTGGTATTCGTCTTGGCCCTTTTTATAGGCCTCGCTCGATATCTCATGCTTCTGGTACATGGCTTCCAAACGCGACCTCTTGCGTTCGGCTGCCCGGCGTTCTTTTTCGACGCTTTTGCGTTCCACCCCGGACTGCTTCACGTCGTGGGCTGGATTGTCACTGACAATCGCCGTGGATTGGGGGAGTGGCGTAGCCGTGGGAACCGGAGTCGGAAGAGGTGATCGAGCCGAGTCTTCCGACACAACCGTTTCAGGATGGACGGTCTCCAAGTTCGCGGAAGCAGGATTGGTCTCTTTCTCAACCGGCGAAGGGGATGGAGTCGCCGCCGCAACGATCTGAGTATTCCCGGAATTCCTCGCTCGCGGACTCTTCGAAGCGAACAGATGAGATGCGCCAAAACCGATTGCAATGGCCACACCCAAGGCAAGTAAGGCGCCCGGAGCCACCTTCTTAGTCAAGTCTTTGGCTGAAACGCGTCGCCGCTCGGAGTTACTTATTTTGACCTTTAACCGTCTCTTTAGAGGTTGATGCCGCCGTCTGTTCATGACATTCCTCAGAGAATACACTACAGGGTGTGGAATTTCAAAATAATCAGCACAAGATGCAGTGCAAAATCACCACAGGAAAGCGGAGATAGAAAGACCTCACGCCAAGTCGCAAAGACGCTGGGGGAAAGATAGAAGAGTATTTAGGCCCAGGAGTCGCAGAAAATCGTCAGCCTTTGCGATCCTTGTGCGGCTATCCGTCATCCGCCGGCCGCTTCGACTCGCCCCTTGCCTTTCTTGCCGCCGAGTTCCTCAAACTGCTTGATCTGTTCTGGAGTGAGAATCGTTGCCAGCTCAGCCAATTCCTTACGCGGTATATTTCGCTTACCCCCACCGAAATTCCCCCCACCGGAATTCCCTTTCCGTCCACCACGCCCGTGCTTTTGTTTCTGATCGTCCGAAGACGGCGCATCGTTTTCATTTCCACTGGGCGCAGCAACATTGTTCGCTGGATCACGATATTTCACGACGATGTCGTCGAAGCGATCCCGTTGAGCCGGCGTAATTCCGAGCTGTTTCTCCAGGCGTACAAGGCCAGGATCCGAGTAGTGAACAACGATCGGATCTTCAGCCATAGCAGCGCAACCGAACCAAAAAATGACAGACCAACCTGCGGTGTACAACCGATGCATACCGCTAAGCCATAGCCATCTATTTCAAAGATCGCTAGTTTGGTAGGAAAAGCGGCCTCTCATTTACTCGGGCGGCTACAATCTCTCCTTCAACGGCCAAGTCGCGCGTTTCGCTTGTCCCCGGGCCTTCCGTATTCGGTATCAGCGTTTCATCGCAGTTCGATAACGACGTTTTCCGGCAGCGAGTGAGAAGGAAATCTGCGGCCTCTTAGGAGCTTTATTTGCTATCTTCTATCTGCTATTCGCTATTTCTCATGCCCTCCCGGACTCTCCGAAATGACGCGACGTTCGCCCGTCTCTTATTGCCCGTCGTACTTGCGCTGCTCGCGTCCTGCGCTGCGTCGGAACATTCCGCGTTTATCACCGTTACCACGCAGCCGGCCAATGTCGGTGATGCTGGGATCGCAGCCCGCGCCTATCACGATTCCGGCGCCTATGACCGCGACCTGGCGATAGTCGCCAACCAAGCGGCCCATTGGATCACCGAGCGCGCCGCTAGCGCTCGCCGGCCCGCGCTGGTGCTCGACATTGACGAGACGGCGCTGTCGAACTGGGAGATCATCAAGCTGGATGACTTCGGTCGACCGATCAAAGGACCATGCAACCCCGGTTCGGGCGCACCGTGCGGCTGGGCCGCCTGGGATCAGCTTGGACGCGATCCGGCAATCGAGCCCACGCTGCAGGTATTCCGCACTGCACGCACTGGCAATGTCGCCGTGTTCTTCATCACTGGTCGTCCAGAATCGCAGCGCGCAGCAACGGAGCGCAATTTGCGCAAGGCAGGTTTCGGAGACTACGCACGGCTCTTCATGGTGCCAAATGGCGCGCATTACGCTTCCGCCGCCGATTTCAAGACACCGGTACGCATCGAGATCGAACGCCAGGGCTACACCATCATCGCCAACATGGGCGATCAGCCCTCCGACTTGCGCGGTGGTCACGCCGAAAAGAAATTTCTTCTGCCCGACCCATTCTACCGCGTACCCTGAAACTCTCTGCTATCTACTATTTCTCCTCAAGCCCGACTATGTTTTACGAAGCGTCCCGGAGGCAGGCCATAAAAACGTTTGAACACGCGCGAAAAATGGAATGCATCACCAAACTCGAGCTTCGCCGCGACCTCCTTCACCAACATCCCGCTGTCAACCAATAGCTCGGTTGCTCGGTTCATCTTTAGCCGCATTAGGAAACGATAGGGCGTAGTGTGACCGAAGCGCTGAAACAAGCGACTCAGATAGGCGACTTCCACATGACAGGCTTGTGCCGCTTGCTCAACGGTTTTGAGATGGACATAGTGTCGCTCAATCCAATGTTTCGCTCGGTGGAACGTCGCCAGCGCCCGCGACTCTCCGACCGCATATGGTACAGCCCGTTCCGTGATCTTCATGATTAGTACCGGGGCCAGCGCGGCACAGATTCGCGCCCCGTAGACACTCTCGCTCGCGCCTTCGCGCTGTAGAATCTCGAACAGATCCACTACTTCTCTGGGAGACGAAACCTGAACCGCTTTCCAGCCATCAAGCGGACTCTCCTCGAGCAGGCGCTTGCCTTCCGTTCCGGCAAAAACGAAAAAGTATTTCAACAGCGGCCTGGCCGCCTCGGTGCGAATAATATGGCGCACTCCGGGACCATACGAGAACGTCATACCGGCCCGTAAACGGTAGCGGCGCCCGGCCAATTCAAGCGATCCGGCGCCTTCGGCAACAAACTCCACAACAAGAAATGGAAATGTACTTCGATCGACCAAATAATCGGGTCGCACCCGTTCACAACCGCCGCACACAACTACGATTTCGCGGCCGGGTCTCGTTGCCAATTCAAGAAAATAGCGGCGTGCTTCCGTGACCTGAGTAGAGACGAAATAAGGAAGTTTTCCTGATCGAGATTGAGCTGAGGCCATGGCGACAAGGTCAAGAATAGACATGCTACAGTCAATCCCCGCCATTTTCATATGCCTCGCCTGCCGCTATGGTACTCAGCGTTTGCTCGTCCTAACTTGCGTTATTGAGTGTGACGAAACTGTCCGGGCCTGAGATTGGGGTGAAGAAAATCCGGGGAAAATAGTAATCATGTCGGCTAAAGACGGAAAACGGAACGGATCCGAACGTGCAAAGACAGACGCCCAAGCTCTCCACATCAAACTAGACCGACGAATCCTGGCAGCGCTCAAACGAGAGAGCAAAGCACGAGGAGGCCATCAGGAACGGCGAATCACGGAAGAAGCATTGACCGTCTATCTCGGCCTTAAAGTGCTGTCGCAGACGAATGGATTTGCTGGATTGCCGGAGACAGCCATCTGGACAACCAACAGCTACAAATATTCAAGGATCGTAGAGTAAAGAGGGATTTCACGGCGATTGCGCTCACCGCGCCACTCCAGCCGAAGCTGCCAAATGTGCTATTTGCTCTGGTGACCGATTCTCCTGCCGGTGTAGATTACAGCTCTCATGCGTTATCTCGTTAAAGCGCGCGTAAAACCAGGGCGAGAATCGGCTCTAGCCCGCGCCATTGACGAAAAGACGCTGGGGCACGGCTCCGTCGCCGGCGATGAATATCTCTGGGATATGGAACACGCCCGGCTCGATAACGATGGCACCGTGAGTTGGATAGAAGTTTGCTTCTGCTCGACGCCACTTGCGGAGGAACGGCCTTATTGGGAAGAATACTTCGAACTGTTCAGCGTAAAAGACGCGCATGCACGTAAAAATTGTCGCGATCTGAATGGTCAGGAACCTTGGGCGTGCGGCGAGTGCGATTGCACAAAGCTACTCGAAAAACGGCTCGGTCAAAAGGGCGATGCGTTTGTCCAACGGCTCCGCGCCACGACGAAATACTGATCGTTAGATTCGCCCGCAAGCTGAATGTGAGAGGTGAGAGCTTGCCCGTGTTTGGTGTTCGATCTGCTCTCGCGGCTATCTGTCATCTGTCATTTCTTCTTCCCGCCTACCGATGGCCGCCATGCCCGCCGCCTCCGTGAAATCCACCTCCATGGAATCCGCCACCATGGAAATGACTCGCGGCGAAATGATGGCCGTAGAAGTGGTGTCCCCCATACCACCCTCCGACGCCACCGAAGTAAGGGCCATCAACAGGACCAAAAAAAGCGTCACCAGCGCATCCGCCGAATAGAAGGATTGCGGCTGCGGCAATTAAGAATCTAATTTTCATCATGCGTCCCGTTTCAGGTTATTTCCCGATCTTGAAATCGGCTGCGCGATCGAATTCCTGTTTCTCCTTAGGTGATAGCTCGTTGTACTGAACCCGAACGGTATAACCGCCCACCAGTTTCCCGTGATCGATGTAGAGCCAGTCGGAAATTTCGCTCGGCTTGACCAAAACGAGTTGACCCAGTTTCAATCCTTGGATCTTGCGAGCTTCGTTATCTACGCGGCCCTGGAGTCGGTTGCCGACTAACTGTACATCCGACAGCCAGATATGTTCTACCTGGCCGTTCTGAATAAACGGCTTTTTGACCTCGAAATCCTGTTGGCCCGGTGCGGGATGCTTCAGTGCAGCAATAAATTCTCCAACTGTTTTCCGCGCCTGCGTAACCGCTTGATGCATCGCGGTGTGATCGTTCGGCACCTCAATGTATGGAGGTTCAGTACTCCTCTTCTCAAACGCTGGTCCCGTGTCAGCAGCTTGAGCGCTGATGCTCGCTAGCGCCAATGCGCTAATAGCTATGATCAAATAGAGTGCACGGCGTCGATTACCTTCCATCTCGTAACCTGCCGCTCGCCTATGCCGACGGCAATAGGCCGAAAGGGTAGAAGCTACTAGCGCGAAAGTGTATGCCCCAGGCGACCCGCCAATATTACCAGGAGGATGACACCCCGCACCAAGTCGGAAAGTCGCCAAGCGAAGAGGTGAGAAGTGATTGGCGATTCCTGAGAGGGAGGTACGCCTTCGGCGTGTATTCCTCGCAGACGCCGCCGCACCGAAAACGCCATCTTGCCTGTTCCGTTCACCAATTACCAATTACCAATCACCTCTTACCTTCATCCCTTTGCGTCTTGGCGTCTTTGCGGGTTTCTGCTTTCCGAGGCGTTTCCTGCAGGTCTTGCGCGAGCTTGACGCCGCAGTGAAAAACTTCCAATGCCAGAGCGCTGAATTCGGTGAATTCTATGGGTATGAGTTTGCCACTGCTGGGTATTCATCATGTAACCGCCGTTACGGCTCGGGCTTCAGATAATCTGCGTTTTTATACTCAGGTTCTGGGCATGCGGTTGGTGAAAAAAACCGTGAACCAGGATGATGTCTCGGCGTATCACTTGTTTTATGCCGACGCCAAGGGTTCGCCGGGCACTGATTTGACTTTCTTCGACTGGGCTACTGTCCCGCCGCGCCGCCTCGGTACTCGGATGATCACCAGGACCGCCCTCCGCGTTGCGAATCGGACATCGCTCGAATGGTGGAAAGAACATCTCGAAGGACGTGTCCAAAAAGTTGGGGAAATCGTGGAGCGTGCTGGCCGCGCTTCGCTCCTGTTTGAAGATCAGGAAGGTCAGCAATTGATGTTGGTGGAGGATCTCGCCCAAGGTACGCCGTATGAAAAGAGCCCGGTACCGGCCGAGCACCAAATTCATGGACTTGGGCCAGTGGAAATCACCGTACCGACAATGCCGAAAACCGCCACGGTACTCGCGGAGCTACTCGGCATGCGCTCGGTCCGCCAGTTCCAGGAACCCACTGATGGCGTGATTCACGTCTACGAGATGGGCCAGGGCGGTCCCGGCGCGGAGATGCATGTTCGGCTGCGCCCGGAACTTCCGATCGGTCAGACTGGGGCAGGCGGCGTTCATCACGTCGCGTTTCGGGTTCCGGACGATCAATATGACGCGTGGGCTGAACGGCTCGACCAGTTCGGCATCCCGAACAGTGGAAAAATTGATCGCTTCTATTTCCGGAGTCTTTATTTTCGAGAGCCGAACGGTGTTTTATTCGAGCTGGCCACTGAAGGACCAGGGTTCGCCACTGATGAGCCAGTCGAAACGATGGGTGAACGCCTGGCGCTGCCGCCATTTCTCGAACCACGTCGAGCGGAGATCGAGAAAGGTCTGAAGGCTCTTTGAGTCGGACGAGGCCTGTATTCCGTATTCCGCATTCCGCACTCCGCGTTCCGCATTCCGCACTCCGCGTTCCGCATTCCATATTCAGCGCCCCTTCCCAATCCCCTGCTCATTGATACAGTGCGTGGCGTGAACGAGAGATTTTTCGAAATTACGTCTAAAGAAGAAAAGATCGCCTACATCCCTTTGAGTCAGTTACTCCGGATTGAGGCGAAACCGCGAGGAGGAATATTTCTGAACTTTGCGGAGAACTTCCAGGTGAATATCGAGATCGCCGATGGCGCTGAATCGGCCGCTGTAAGAAGCTTGTATGACGACCTTGTCTCCGGTTCCACCGAACCTATCCGTTTGAATCCCGAAACCTTAAATATCACCCATATTCATTTTTGATTCACTCGGTAGCCAAAAAGACGCAGAGGCTGCGAGGTAAGGAGTGAAAGGTGATTGAGGAATAGGCTACGACCGAGCTTGCACTCGCTCGAATTGTTTCATGGCGTTCCTGGCGGGATGGTGCATAAACAAGAAATTTGCGGCTTCAAGAACTGCCCAACCGCTAACCGTTAACCGCCAAACCGTTAACCGCTATGGGCGTAATACGGTCTGAGAATGGGAGGAAGATTTCCGACCCGCAGTGCACGCTCGATCGAATGGTCTGGTTCCATTGTCTGGTCCATGGGAATCAATTGACCTGCCTTCAGCGCGGCAACCGGCACCCCATCGCGGAGAAGGATTCGATGTGCTTTGATCGCCGCAATGCGCAGCCCGGGTGTGAGAATTCCGGCAAGATTCAAGGGATCCGCAGCACTGATCGCGATCAAAGCACCGGTGGTTGGCATTTTGCGGATCGAGCGCAATAATCCGACAGCTTCCGGTAAAGCAAACTGTTCGCCGCTGACGCCGTTGACAAAATAGCCTCCACGAATTTCGCCCCGAGCTTCTAGCCGCCGATACGCCCGGGATAGTTCAAACCAGGAAACATGGAGAGACTCCCTTTCCATCATCCGTCGAAACACGATGCCGTAACGCCGCAGCAGCACCCGAGCAAAGGCTTCAATCGCTTCTTCGCGTTTGCTTGGTTCAGACGGCTTTATCGGGCGCAACAGCGACCAGCGTCCGGCAAATTCCACACTGGTAATTGCTTTATGGTGCCTACGCCGTTCCGTCGACGAAAATGGGGTGCGTTTCTCTTCGGGCACCAGCAACGCCCGCAGGCCTTCAAAGCTGTCGGCTGTGACATAGCCTTGGGCTACCAACTCGGCTAAAGCCCGCTCAACTCGCGAAGGCAATAAATCGCTCTGTTTCACCAGTTCGCCGAAAAAGAGCGCACCGCCGCGCGACAATGTCTCGAGCGTGTGCTGGGTATCGGGCGAGAAGCTGGCCGGCTCGGAGTCAGCCGCAAGCGCCCACCAATGTGTAAGGTGCTCCCGAGTGAACAATGATACCGGGCTCGACCGAACTGGTAACACGGACCGGCCCTTCGAATTTTGCGGCGAAGTTAATCGTCCCCAGCCGATGCGTCCGGTGAAACAGAGTTGGTCGAGCCAAGCTGGCGTATAGTCCTTGATGCGAAGCGCCAAGACTTCCGGTTCCCAGGCAGCGGCCGGCAGCTCATAGCCGTCAAGTGATTCCAGGACAGCTCTGACACCATCGAGGCCTTCGACTCGGTGCTCTTCGTCCGACCGCTGCCAGGCCAAAAGGAACCGCTGAAACTCGGCAATCGATACCGGCTGAATTTCGGCACGTAACCGGTTGATTGTTAGTCGATGAATACGCGCTAGCAGCCGCCGATCGCACCACTCGATCTCCTGAGCAGCCGAATGAAACTTGCCGCGCAAGACGAATCCTTCGGCTTCCAGCGCGAGAAGCGCGCCTTCTATTTCTTGCTGGGACAACTGAAAGAATTTCACCAGGGTGCCGGCTGTGATCGGTCCGATCACTTCCATCCGCCCTCGGACTAACTCGCGCACGGCAATGGCACGTGGCCAATCCCGTTCCTGTTCAGCTGCCGGTGCGGTCAACCCAGGCTCCACATCGCACCCTGGGTAGACCGCTTGCAACATCGGTAATCGCTCGGCCGCCACCCAGAAAGAGTGCGGTGTCACAAGTTTTCCAGTACGTCTTTCGGATTTCAGCAAATCGAGCCATGTCGAGACGTTGTTCCCCTCCCCCAACTCTCGAACCTCTTCATCATCGATGACTCCCATCAACAGCAAGGTCTCATGGAGCTCATCCGCATTCGTGACACGTGGCCAAGCTTCGGCACACACCTTTTCGATGGCCGCTGCGTCGAGAATCCCTAGACCGGTATCAGCTGACGATTCACCCGCCCGGCGAGTATAGACGGCTTGGGTTCTCCGCTCTTCCAGCGGCGCGTTATCAAGAAAGGCATAGGGCTTAGCGTTAAGGATCTCATGCGCAAGCGGTGACGGCTCCGGCAGATCGCGCGCGATACACTCTACCCCACCACTCTCGATCCGGTTGAGCAGATCAATCAGCCCGTCGATATCCATCGCCTCGGTCAAACAATCGTCGATCGTCTGTTGCACCAGAGGATTTTCCGGAATTTCTCGATCGCCGGCGATGTTTTCCAGACAAGCAAGTTGATCGGGAAAGATTGCCGCCAACAGGTTCTCCGATTCCATTCGTTGCAGCGGAGCTGGCACCTTATGGCCGCCGCGCTGGCGCGGAAGAGCAAGAGCTCGCGTTGCGTTCCATCGCCAGCGGATCCCAAACATCGGCGCATCCAGCAGCGCTTGGATTAAGATCTCGCGCACGGTCCTGCTGTTCAAGTAATGGAAGACATCAGCGAGCGGGAACGAGTGCTGGGTTCCAAGGGAGAGCACAATCGCGTCGTCAGTGGCGGCAGCTTGTAATTCAAAGTTGAATGACCGGCAGAACCGTTTACGCAAGGCGAGTCCCCAAGCTCGATTCAGACGAATGCCGAACGGAGAATGAATGACCAACTGCATCCCGCCGGATTCGTCGAAGAACCGTTCCAATACGAGCTTCTGTTGCGACGGAATGACGCCCAACGCCCGGAACGTTGCACTGAAATAATCAGCAAGTTGGGCTGCTCCGGAATCAGTAAGACCAGTTTCCGTCGCTATCCATTCAGCGAGATCTTGCCTGGTGTCGGTTTGCGTCGATTTGCTTCCAGTCGCCTTGTTTTGCTCAAGCACGGTTTCGAGGCGCTGCTCGGCGTCCAGTCGCAACCCCGATACCGATCGCGATAATTCAGCGGTACGACCTGGCGCTTCACCCAACCAGAATGGAATGCCCGGCGGCTGCCCATGCGCGTCCTCGACCCGCACGGTTCCTGAGTTAATGCCTAAGATTCGCCACGACGTGTTACCAAGCTGGAAAATATCTCCCGCCATACTCTCGACCGCGAAGTCTTCGTTGACCGTGCCAATGAAGGTTTCGCTGGGTTCCACCACCACTCGGTAATCGGCGTTGTCCGGAATAGCGCCTCCGGAAGTCAGCGCCAGAAGCCTGGCTCCACGACGCGCGCGAACCCGATGGTTTACGGCATCATGATGGATCAACGACGAGCGCCGACCGCGCCGAGTACTGAACCCTTCCGCCAACATCCGCAAGACATCGGCGAACTCCTTCCGTGTCAGGTTGCGATAGGGATAGGCGGACCGCATCAGTTCGAAAAGCTGCTCTTCCTCCCAATCCTCGGAAGCCGCGCAGGCGACCATCTGCTGCGCCAGCAGATCGAGCGGTTTCTGCGGCATCTCCAAAGCATCCAGCTCCTGATTCCGGATGCTACGGAGTGTGGCAACTCCTTCAACCAACTCGTCTCGGCTCAGCGGAAATAGCCGGCCCTTGGGCAATCCGCCGCGTCGATGCTCCGCCCTTCCCACCCGCTGCAGAAAAGTCGCGATGGAACGCGTCGACCCCAACTGGCAAACCAAATCGATCGACCCGATATCGATGCCTAGCTCCAAAGAAGCAGTAGCGACCAACGCTTTAAGCTCGCCCCGCTTCAAGCGATGCTCTGCCTCAAGCCGAAGCTTGGCCGATAGGCTACCATGATGCGAAGTCACTTTATCCTTTCCCAGCAGTTCGCAAAGATGATGAGTGACTCGCTCGGCCAGGCGACGAGTGTTAACGAACACCAGCGTCGTCTGATGCGCGGCAATGAGATCCGCCAACCGTCCGTACACTTCGGCCCAGACTTCGTTGGACATCACCGCTTCTAGTGGTGAGCCCGGTAATTCGATCGCCAGATCGAGTTTGCGTGTATGACCGCAATCAATAATCGCGCATTGCGCATTTCCTTCGTTATCCAGGTTCCGTGTCCCAACCAGAAAACGCGCGACTTCCTCCATCGGCTTTTGCGTAGCGGATAATCCGATCCGTTGCAATGGATTGTCCGCCAGCGCAGCCAACCGCTCCATGCTGAGCGCCAGATGCGATCCGCGCCGGTTACCAACTACGGCATGGATCTCATCTACGATCAGTGTCCGGACCGTTGCCAACAGTTTTCGGCCGGACAACGACGTGAGCAGCAAATAGAATGACTCGGGTGTGGTGACCAGAATATGGGGCGGCTTGCGAATCATTGCCTGACGTTTGGCGGCTGGAGTATCACCCGTCCTCACTTCGGCGCGGACATCCACGTCATGGCCATGGCTAGCTCTCAATACGGCCCGAATCCCGGCTAAAGGTTGCTCCAGGTTCTTATGAATATCGTTGCTGAGCGCTTTGAGCGGCGACACATACAGGACACGGGTCTCATCCGGAAGATTTCCTTCCAACCCATCCCGAAACAATTGGTCAAGCGCAGCGAGAAAGGCAGCCAACGTCTTACCTGAGCCCGTCGGTGCAGCCAACAGAGTATGTGCACCGGACTGAATCGCCGGCCAACCGGATCGCTGCGGATCGGTCGGGGTTCCGAACGTTTGTTCGAACCATTGGGCCACTGCGGGATGAAAACGAAATGACTGCATCGGGCCCGCAATTTAGCCCAAAGTAGCCGCAGCTTCCAGCTGCGTGGCCCTAACGTTCCGCACCTAGTGTACCGTCTCACATATAGTGATGACGTCGCCGCAGTTCGCTGTTTTTGTCGCGTGCCCCTGTTTGCCGTTCTTGCTTTCCTTGACCCAATATGTGTGATCAGCGGAATCTACGGATTACCTCTCCTGACTTCTAAATTCTAGATTCTGAATTCTGTTTAGCGGGCGTTAATGATCGACGGCCCGCTACGGGGACGTCATGCTGTAAACTATGGGCACCTTTGTCTTCGTGCACGTGTTGTTGAGCCTAGTGGGAATATTCTCGGGATTTGTCGTCCTGTTTGGGATGCTCGCAGCGAAACGGTTGAACGGCTGGACCGCGACCTTTCTCGTGACCACCGTGGCTACGAGCGTGACCGGATTCTTCCTTCCCGCCGCGCACTTCATGCCGTCTCATGCGATCGGCATTCTGTCGTTGATTGTGCTGGCCCTGGCGATCTTTGCACGGTACGGCCGTCACCTCGCCGGTGCCTGGCGTCGAACTTATGTCATCAGCGCAGTGCTTGCTCTCTATTTCAACGTCTTCGTCTTGATTGCGCAAACTTTCCAAAAGGTGCCGGCTCTGAAAGCGATCGCTCCGACGCAATCTGAGCCCCCGTTTGCGATTGCGCAGTTGGTCGTCCTGGTGCTCTTCGTCGTGTTCGGCGTGCCTGCGGTGATCAAGTTCCGTAACGAGCCGGGCATATGAGGATACACATGTCCTCGGCTGTTCCTTTCCTAGCGCCAAAATTCAAGACCGAGCAAAGTCCTCGTCTCTCTTGATGTCTTTGCGTCTTTGCTTCTATGCGTGAGGCCTCTCTCAGCAGGCCTGTCCCAGGCATGCCGAAACGGTCTTTGATAGCGGCGACTGTCAAGCGTGTACCGGGTCGAGAATACTTAGCCGCAAGCAATCAAGCGAACCTCACCATTAAGCGCAGTCGCCACCGCGCGGTTCGCGAAATTGCAGCCAAATGCCCGAGAACCTTGGAACCGCCGACACACCGATACGCCGGCATCGCTGAAACGGTCTTTGGTAGCGGCGACTGTCCTACCGAAGTCAAAACGTGTACCGGGTGCCGCAAGCAATCAAGCGAAACTCACCATTAAGCAGTCGCCACCGCGCGGTTCGCGAAATTGCGGGCCAAATGCCCGAGAACGTCGGAACCGCCGGGAGGGCCAAACAGAGAACAACCGTTGGCTAATCCTCTGCGGAAACTGTAGCACGTCTGATCTGATTTCGAACAATCGTGATAGGATGTCTCGCATTGGTATAACGGCGACAGTTGCACTGAGATCGATCATGATCGCGGAATCGCGCTCAGAGCCGTTCGCCGTGCTCCGTGTTCTGAATTCTATATTCCATATTCCGCACTCCGCATTCCGCATGTCACGCCTTAACCAGCAACACCTCTCGGAGGCGTTTGATCTTTTTCGCTAGTGTCGCATCGGTTTCCAGCCGCTTGGCAAAGCGCCGAACCGCCATCGCCACCGCCGGGTATTGCATTCCTCCGGCCAACTCGCCAAGTTCTCGCAAGCTCCTGTCCGAGTAATTATGTCCAAGGTATAGTGCTGCCGATAACGCTCCGTTGCCATAGCCGGCTCTGAGCGTCTTCCAGTCTTCACCCCAGAGCTTGCTGACTGCCGCGGTGATCTTCTCCCAACTCAGCGACCCTTGGCTGGCCTTCCTTAATCCGGTCTGTTCCCGTCGGTCTCCCCCCAGCA
>JBEEIB010000300.1:0-3499 GCA_041167675.1 Verrucomicrobiota bacterium | reverse complement strand
CGATTCCGTGAGCGGCGCCCGTTGGTTGAGGTCACCGTTCTAAACATGAACAACCGCGCTCAGGTCGAAGCGGTGTTGAATGGTTCGATCATGCTGGGTATCGGATCTTTCGACTCGGCGGTAGACGAAGATGAGCGTGAGCAGTTATGTACTCGGCTGAATCTGATGAATCCAAACGCTCTTGACTTTCGGCTTCTGCGATCCCTCGCCCACGACCTTTCAGAGCATCTCTGGTCGGACCTTCAAAGTGCAAGCGTGGCACGTTCATAGTTCAAAGAGAGCCGTTCTGCGTCGGGGGATTCGCCCTTTTTTGATATCCGTTCCTTCTTGTGCCACTCGCCACAAGGAGGAACGAAATGGTAGAAACAAACAGTTAGTTCCGTTCCCTCGGGGAACTAATTCACTGCATCCTCTCTTCTAACTGCACTTGTAGAGGCTCGCTATTGCTGCTCGCTGATGCGGGCACAATGACGAGATAACGCCGATCGCTTTCCTCACCGCTTTGCTCTGCGGGTCCCGCTACAATTTGCCGTAGAGGGCCCAGAGTATCCACAATCTGGGCGCCGGCGGCATTGGTTGTAAATGCGACTATAGGCTCCAGCTTGCCGTATGGTTTTGAGCGCTTCTCGGCCAGAGCGAGTTGATAATTGGTCATCGGCTGCAGACCGGTAACCGCTGCCTGAAGAAGATCTATGAGACTTTGATTATTGACTGTTACGGTCGTAGGGGCATCCGCTGGCTCCGTGCCGGGACGCCCCATGGTTAGGTGCGCAGCCAGACCTGAGTCCCCGATCGGCATCAGGTTCGACAGTCCATTTCCTTCCGGGACGGCCCCCGGGACGTAAGCGAGCGCTTGAGAAGACTGACCTCCGGAAATCCGCGCGATCACTTGATTGCTCAGGGTATCAATGGCGTTTACGCCAGTCCCATTCTCCAGCGCAACATAAACCCGGGTACCATCGCCCGACGGCCAAATGCCGTGGGGGAGTTCCCCGGTTGGGATGATCGCCACTAACTCGGGCTTATCAGCCGTGGTATAAACTTTGACGACGTTCTCTCCGCCAACGGTGATGTAAGCGAATTGGCCATTCTTATTTCGAACGATGTTCACGTGATTGGTGATTGGACCGGTGTCCAAGCTAGCCAGTAGATCGAACGGTGGTTCAGCCCGAAATACCTGAGTTTTACCGGTATCTTTGAGCGTAAACCATACCTGCTTGCCGTCCGGCGTCACTGCGATGTTCGGCGAAAACGGGGAGAATTGTTTGACGGTAGCAACGATTTGGTGCGTCTTTACGTCGATCACCTTCGTTTCGGGAGTAAAACTGGAGCAGACAAATCCATACTTTCCATCCGGCCGAAAGATCGTCATGCCGGGGCCGTTCCCAACCGGGATTCGTTGTTTTTCCTGGTAAGTCTGGCTGTCGATGACCGAC
Organism: Verrucomicrobiota bacterium; assembly: GCA_041167675.1. Classification (GTDB taxonomy): domain Bacteria; phylum Verrucomicrobiota; class Verrucomicrobiia; order Chthoniobacterales; family JAFAMB01; genus DASTDH01. Next base: position 2,063 of record JBEEIB010000300.1, on the reverse strand, counting down.
ACGTAGTCTTCGCCGCGAACGGTAACCCACACTTCGGTGTCATCTGGTGTAAAGAAAGCTTCATGGGGAGAGCGCCCTACGTAGGTGATGTTTTTGACGTAGTTGGTTGCGGTATCAATGAAACTCACTGAATTGGATCCGACCGAAACAACAACTAACGTTTTGTGGTCGAAGGAAAAGCCGAGCCCATGAACAAGCAGCTGTCCGCGATAGAGGGGGCTTAAGTTCTGCGGTGCCGGAATACCCAGGCGAATGACCCCAAGCAAACGATTGGTCGAAGGATCATACACTGAGACGGTATTCGAAGTTTGATCGCCGGTGTAAACCCGATCATGCGAGCTGATCGGAATATCCGAGACATTCGACGAACCCGGAACCTGACCCGCCATGAGTTTCAGGTTACCTGCCAGAAGCAGAATCCCAAAAATAACTAGATATCGCGTTACATTTATTATCATTGTGAGCACCAGTTTTTCTTTTTCTTTGCTGCTAAGGGGTATTTTTTTAGAGCCAGCTTCATGACATCGATCTCGGATTGCTGAGTGACGATAATTTCCTGGGCCAGCCGTCGGAGATTGGGATCAACTCCAAATTGGAGTTCGACCTTTGCCATCTCGACCGCGCCTTCGTGATGAGGAATCATCATGCGCGCAAAGTCTGCATCAGCCTTGCCAACCAGAGAGACGTCGTGCATCGCCGAATGCATCGCGGTCATGCTTTGGGCCAAGGCTGCGTCTACTGGCGAATCAGACTTTTCGCACGAGCTCGAGAGTACACCGGTCAAGCAGAGCAGTACAAAGCGGAAACGAGCTGAGCACATACCTGGATCCCTGTAAGCTAAAATTCCGAGACTGGCATCCCGACACCGGCAAGGCTGGCGGTTGGCCGATATCTCATAACTACGAATCAGGGCAGAAAGAGGATCGATGAAGAGATCCATTTATGCTAAAACGAGCAAACGACATTTACATGCCGGTTTTGCGTAGAATCGTCGGGTGACCTGCGCTTCACCACGCGGCAATCACTCCTCCACGGCGCCGTCTTTGGAACGTTCAATGAATTCAAGTAACTCACGGCATACTCCCTTTTTGTTCAGTTTTTTGATAGCACTGCGATCATGTTGATCTGCGTCCTGCTTGAGGAGCAGGCTAATGGGCCGGCCGCACGATTTCTTCCAAGGGCTTGCGGACTTTTACGCGATTCTTGCGGAAATCCGAAACTGTCCCGACGTGACGCCGACGATCCTCTTGAAGTGAAAGGAAAAATGGCTTTGGTCCGAGAAGCCGACAGGTAGTGAACTAACGATCTTACTGATTGGCGACTTTTTTCGCCTGGCGAGGAATTACAGTTAACCGCGCCATTCCGCCAATGCCGAATCGGCATGCTCTATATGCCGTTTGACATAGCGACTCTTCATAAGGATTTGACTTGCTCTGAAGGCGGCAAGGAAGCAAAACGGCTAATTCGACCGCCGACGACATGGGACTCAAAATTCTACCGCCAAAGAGCAGTGAGATCCTTCTGGAAATCATGATGCGCCGCTATGAAAACCGCGTTTAGTCCCCCACAGGCAGGATACCTATATAAGACCTAGTTCGATAGCTCGCTGGAGAATCGCTACATTTGCTTGGATCCTCACCCCTCATGCCGTATTCTGAGGGTGTCTCTGAAGTGATAGACCGCTCGGTATGATAACGCGACAGATACATTGCCCCCGCCACTGCGGGAAACTTTTTGATCCGTCGGGCAATCATCCAGATCAAATCCCAGCAGCGAGCTTCGATGGCTCTACGCCGATCGATCGAAACATGATTTTCAGCCGCTGCTAGAAGTTCACGACCGAAACCACCGGATCCGTTGCGGGTTTCGTAAAGGTAGACACCCTGAGCATCGTAATCTTCGTGTAGACAAGCCGCTAGTGCACTAATTCTGCGACTCATATAGCGGGTGATATCCGATGTTTTTCATTTGAGAAAGTCCAGCGGATGGGAGTAGCGGTTCTATTATAGTTGACGGAGTGAAATATGCCGCGCGAGATGACTTGGCGCTGAATTTTAGAGAAC
>JBEEIB010000299.1:0-6754 GCA_041167675.1 Verrucomicrobiota bacterium | reverse complement strand
CAAAGCGGAGGAGTGGTTACTGGATCTCGAGTCACCGGTGTTTAGAAGCCACAGATGTATTGATTTGTCGATCACAATATACGCGAATTTCTATCTGGATGTGTTTATAACGAACATATTCATGTTTGACTTATGTTCCCAAATCCTTACTCTGCGCGAAGTTTTGCAATCACTCACCAGTTATGATTACCCCCCGGATGAGCTATTCATACAGTCGCGTGCAGTTGACGCGATCTGAGACTAAGCCGATCACAGACTTTCTTTCTTTGAGAACGCCTGTTCAGAAAATGTGCGTTATGAACAAAGCGAGAGCAGCCCTACTGAGCGGGCTCGCTCTGGCATCTTTCTTTGGCACTCTCACTCTACAGCCTGGGTCAGCGTTTGGCGCGGAAAAGCCTTTCGAAGGTACCGAGGTGAGAGCGCTCGTTTTTCGAAGCCTGGACGGCGACTATATCGCCGGAACCTTGGCTCCGCGATTAAAGAGTGAAACCGGCATCACATTGACAGTAGACCAGGTCCCGTATGAAGAGGTACGCGCGAAACAGCTCGCTGACCGAGCCGGCGCCAAACGGTACGATATCCTGAATACAACCACCGAATGGTCCTATGAATACCGCAAGTTTGCCGCGCCACTGGATGCCTACATTGGAAAAGCAGGGTACCCTGATATCGAGCAGGACGACGTTATTCCGTTTGTATGGAAGGCGTTCAACCCGGGCAAAAAGATTGCTTGGATGCCATACCAGCCCGATACCCGTCTATTTTTTTATCGACGCGACCTTTTGGAAGCTGCCGGAATTCAGCCACCAAAGACCTGGGATGAACTTATCGCAGCAGCCAAAGCACTGACTAAACCGGCTGCGGACGGCAAGGATGCTCAATACGGATTCATCTTTCCTGGCCAGCGAGGCTGGAATCTGACTTTGGCTTGGATTCCGTTCGTCTATTCCGCTGGCGGCGATATTTTCAAGGATCGCAAACCGGCATTCGATAGCAAAGCCGGTGTCGATGCTCTCAATCTTTTGATTCAACTCAAAGCATATTCATCGCCCGACGTCATTTCGTTTGGTGAGCACGAAGTGAATCAATCGGTTCTGCATGGCCAGGTCGCGATGGGAGTTAGCGCGTCGGCAATTACGCCGGAGATTGAAGCACCTGACTCGCCGATTAAAGGCAAAGTAGCTTCCACTGGTTTTCCGCTGCAAACTGCTGACACTAAACCGAAGCATTCGGCGGCATTGGGTGGGTGGGCCTTTGGAGTCTCCGATTATTCCAAGCACAAAGATGCAGCTGCATTCGTCGCGATGTGGCTGGCTAGCCGACCGATTGTCACGGAGATGCAAACCCATGGACGGCAGCACGCCGCTCGCTTGTCTATGGCCAAGGATTCCGGGCTACTCGCGGTTAATCCTCATATTCCTACGATTGTCGAGATTCTGAGCAACGCCGAAATCTTCTTTCCAGGTTCTCAGGGGGCTGCCATTGGCGAGCTGCTCAACGTCCGCATCGGACAGGCAATCGCGGGCGAATTGAAACCAAAAGAAGCTTTGGACGCTGCGGTCAACGATATCAACGCCTATCTCGCTTCGCACCCGGGAGAATAGATTATTAGGGGGTCGCTTCGTCCGGTCTCCGAGCCTCGGCGAGGTGAGCGCAACTACCGCGAACAAGCAGGAAACGAGCGCCTGCTTGTTCGCGGGATCTTGCTGGAGGTTCATCCCTTTTGGGATGATTAGGTAGGACGCCGGTAAAATGTTCAATTCAACTAGCAGAGCAACTATCTCGAAATGGACAGGGAATTTGGTCCTGCTTGCATACCTGCTTTTTACCGTCATTCCGATAGCCTGGTTTTTGTTGGCGTCGATTGAACCTCCGGCTGCCATCCAATCACCTAACCCCTTTTCCCGATTTACTCCGACTTTGCAGAACTACATCGACGTATTTGCAAAGCTGAATCTGATGCGGTTCATCTTAAACAGCCTGATCATCTGTGCTGCATCTACCCTCATTTCGATCGTGGCCGGGGTTCCCGCGGCTTACGGCTTTGCCCGATTGAAGACTCGAAATATGGAGCGGCTGTCGCTGTGGATATTGTCCAATCGGATGTTACCCCCGATCGCGGTGGTGATTCCCTTATACTTACTACTCGGACGGATCGGGCTGCTCGATACGCGCATTGGTCTGATCATCATCTATTCCGCGTTCAACCTGCCCTATGTGGTTTGGACCCTGATCAGTTTCTTTGAAGATATTCCTATCGAACTCGATGAGGCGGCCGCTTTGGATGGCTCGAGCCTATTCGGGGTGCTGTACCGCATCATGGTGCCGATCGCGGCTCCCGGTATCATTGCGACCGCGATTTTTGCCTTCATCCTTTGTTGGAGCGAGTTCCTCTTTGCCGTGATATTCACCAGCAGCACCGCACAAACCTTGCCGGTTGCTATCGCTTCGTTTGTGACCGATCGCGGGATTGAATGGGGCAGAATGTCGGCTGCCGGCAGCGTTCTCATTGTTCCACTCACCGTGCTGTTCTACTCGATTCAACGTTTTTTGATCCGCGGCCTGAGCTTCGGCGCCGTTTCCGGTTGATTGATCGGCCACGGTTATCTTCCATTTAATTTTAGCGTCGAACTACCTACCATCATGAAATTTGGCATTCACTCCCTGTTGTTCAGCGAAACCTTTACTGACCGCGACCTGCCGCTCTTGGACAAAGCGAAAGCGATGGGCTTTGAAGCGGTGGATATCGTTCCTTTCGAGGTTGATAAATTCCCGGCTGGACGGGTTCGGCAACGCGCAGAAGAGCTCGGGCTTGAGATCATCATCGAGATCGGTATGCCGGCTCACGCCAATATTATCTCGCCGGACCCAGGCATTCGTGCGGCCGGAGTAGAGCTGAGCAAGCGCCTGGTCGACGTTAGCGCCGAGGCTGGGGCCACCGTTTTCGGCGGGGTAAACTATGCCGGTTGGGGTTATCTTACCGGTCGGATGCGCACGGATGAGGAATGGAAATGGGGTGTAGAAAACTTTCGTCAAGTAGCCGACTATGCGGCAGCCCAAGCTCCTGACCTAACTATTGCGCTCGAAGTCGTGAACCGATTTGAATCTCATTTCCTAAATATTGCTGCCGACGCCGTCCGCTTCGTTCATGACCTGGGCACGCCGGCGAATGTGAAAGTGCATCTTGATGCTTTTCATATGATTCGCGAGGAAGACAGCTTTGCTGGCGCTGTCCTGGAGACAGGCCCGTTGCTTGGCTACATTCACGCCTGCGAAAACCAGCGAGGGATCCCCGGCCGCGGCCAAGTTCCTTGGCGGGAATTTTTTCAAGCACTGGCTGATGTCAACTATCAGGGGGTCGTTACCATTGAATCGTTTTATCCTAACTTTAAGAATATTGCGAAGCTTTGCTGCATCTGGCGAAAGTTAGCCGATTCACCGGAACAGCTCGCTACCGAAGGCCTGGAGTTTTTGAAGAGTATCCAGGTCTAGTGAGATTGGCCGGGGCCGTGCCTAATGATGCCGGTTGGAATCGAGGGGAATCGAGGGAAACTGGGGTCGCGTCTTAACTAATACCGAAGCCGCCACCGCGCAAAACCCTCCTAAGTCCCCCTTAACTTCGCGCCATTCTTGAGTGACCCGTTTTCTGGCACAAAGGATCGGCGTGCGAGACTTGATTCAGCAGCGCTTGGTTTTCCGATGACATCGCCGGCGAATACCTGCTGATCCTTTCAAAGACAGGAGTCTCTCCCGCGTATTCTCTCTCCAAACTGGTTTCGATATTTGCCGGGTGCTTGTCCGGTTTCGCGCTTGAAAAGGACGCTCATGTATTCCGGGTGTGCGAACCCAGAAAGTTCCGCAATATGTTCCAACGTAAAATCCGTCTCCACCAAGAGTTGTTTAATCCTCTCGATTTTTATACGCCGCATTTCCTGCTTAGGTGAACGATTTAGATGCTTGCGGAAGCGCTTCTCTAGCGTAGCTCGCGACATGTTAACCTTTTGAAGCACGTCGGTTAAGCGACAACCGTGAAGGGTTTGTTCCCTCATAAAACGAGCAGCGCTGGCAACGGCCCAGTCGGAGACAGCCATCACGTCCGTTGACTGACGAGAGAAGACCCGGATTGGATCAACCGAAATGCGCAATTGCCGCGGGCGCTTCCCAGCCATAAGGGCATCAAGCACCTCTGCCGCTCCATAACCGATACCTTCGGGATTCGGAGCAACGCTGGACAGCGGTGGACTACAAAGCTCGCACATGATTTCCTCGTCATCGACGCCGACGACCGCTACTTCTTCAGGTACGAGTAAATCAGCCCGGCTGCAGGCGTCGAGGACGTGCAAGCCCCGGACGTCATTACATGTCATTACCGCCACTGGCTTTGGAAGCGCTATCAGCCATTTTACAATTTGCTGAATATCCTGGTCCCACCGTGGCACGTTTTGACCGCGCCATGGGGTTTCATAAAGGGAAATGGGGCCATTGTTGCGCGGAACGCCCGAACAAAATCCGTTGAAGCGCTGCCTGGACCAGAGCTCATTTGCAAATCCACAGAACGCAAAACTTCGAAAACCTCTTTCGAGAAGATGGGCCGCCCCCATTCTGCCGATGGCCACGTGGTCTGAACCGACCCATGGCAAATCGAGATTTTCGTACAGGTCGTTTAGATCCACTACCGGCACCTTCATCTGGCGAAAAAGACGCGCCATGACGTGATCAGTGGGTCGGCTGAGAATTCCGTCCCAATGGCCAGACGTTAGCCAGGCTGGAGGGGGAGTGCCTAGCTCGTGCTGCTCAATGAAGACCGACCAGCGGTGGTGCGTCCGCAAGTACCGCGCGACACCTGCTAGTATGCGGCGACCGTAGATGACTGACGTCTCGATAATCAGAGCAACCTGGGGGGCCGGTTTCACTTCGCTTGGATTAGCCAACGGTTCGCCGAACTCCGCCTCCGATCGGCATAAATTCTCAGTAATCTGCAGACACTATAGTGGCTTCTGTCGCGGTAAGAAAACTCAAATTTACCGAGATAATCATCGAAGGTCGCTTTCCTCAATTTAATGAAACCCTCACTGAGCATTAGCTTGTCGTAAGCAGCCTCACGGGGCCGCGATCGTTGGTCTTCGATTTGATCTCTCCTTTGGCAAAAGATCTCAAAACGTGTGCGGCAAACACTCATTGAATTCTGTTAGCGTGGGATCGAGAATGCCTTTTTCTTAAAGAGCGACTCAACATGACCCCCCCAATGCCAATCGTTCATTTTTTTACTCACACATTTCTTTTTAAGAGGTGTGCGGTGAGAGGCCTCTCAAAGGTGCCGGCCGCCGTTTTCGCGCTGGCCCTAATCGTAGGAACAACGTTTACGGGCGTAAAACAGTCCACTGCTGCCGAGAGTTCTGGAAGCAAGGGAACGATCGCTCTCAGCCTGAAGACGATCACGAACGACGACTTCCAGAAAGCTCTGGCCGATGCTGTGAAGGCAAAGACCGAATCCATGGGGTATACCTTTCTGCTCGTCACCGCGGGCGAGCAGACCGCGGTTTCCACGCAGGTGAATCAGGTGGAGGACCTGATTGCGAAAAAGGTAACCGGCATCGTCCTCAACCCAATGGATGGCAATGCGGTGGTTCCCGTTCTCGGCAAGGCGCGTGACGCAGGAATTCCCGTGGTGATTGTGGATTCGCCGGTCGCGAAGGGCCACGACGACCTGTACATCACCTTCGTCGGGACCGACAATTTCAACGCCGGCATGCAGGCAGGTAAGCAGATGGTGCAGGCCCTTGGCAACAAAGGCAAGGTGCTTGTCGTTCGAGGCGCGAACGGCAGTGTGGCCGGGGATAACCGCGTGGACGGATTCAAAAAGGGTCTCGAGGGAAGTGGCGTGATGATCGCGGGAGAGCAGCCGGGCAACTGGACGAACTCGGTCGCCATGCAGGTTACGGAAAACATGCTGCAGGCCAACAAGGATGTGCAAGGGCTGTTCAGCGCCTCCGACGTCATGCTGGACGGAATACTCGAGGCACTTTCCGACGCGAACAGGAAAGGCATCGTCATTGTCAGCGTCGACGGCTCGCACAAGGCGGTTGACTTGCTTGCCGCCGGTGAGATCTACGGGACTATGGCCCAGTTCCCGCAGAAAATTGGTAGTCTCGCGGTGGAGAAGCTCGTGTCAGTGATTGAAAACAAATCCGCGGCGAACAGCATCCCGAAGGTTATTGACTCCGGCACCATGCTGTACAACAAAGACAACCTGGACGAAGCGAAAAAGCAGATGTTCTGATCGCCAAACGAGGGTTTGGACTGCGCAGCGTGACACTAGAGGCCGCGCAGGCCGGACCCTCAGCCTGTAAAAACAACACTGGCGCATGGGCCAACGTGTAGGTCGAATCCTCTTCTCTCTCCTTGGCGTAGCGGCTTTGGCGGCCGCCGGGCTCCTCGTACCGCATTTTCTCACTCCTGCCAACCTCCTGAACGTTGTTCGCCAGAGCTCTATCATCGGCATTGGCGCGGTGGGCATGACCATGGTGATCGTGATCCTGGGCATCGACCTGTCAATTGCCGGGCTGATCGCCCTCTGTCCCATGGTTAGCGGACTGCTCATGCTCCAGGGTGTTCCTATCGTCATTTCGATCGTCGCGGGGATCATCGCGGGGATCGGGATGGGTCTGTTCAACGGTCTTATGGTTGCGAAGCTGGACGTGCCTCCCTTCATCACCACGCTAGTTGTCGGGCAGGTCAGCCAGGGACTGGCGCT
>JBEEIB010000298.1:0-5139 GCA_041167675.1 Verrucomicrobiota bacterium | reverse complement strand
CCTTGTCCTTCATCTCGATCTTCTTGCCCTTGAACTCCGCCCCCTTGCCCAGGTCGGTCGGCTCCTGTGCGGGACACAGCGTGGCGAGCGCGAACACAGCCGCTGCTGCGGTGACTAACCGAGTAATCGATATCATTGTGGAATACAAAGCGTCTAGCGTGCCAACGTTCACTGACTGTCGTTAATTGGTTCGGCTCCATCGAGATAAGCGAAAGTCTCGCGCCGAATGCTTGCGGCAGGTATTCGCAAACCCGCTAGTATTGGTTGTGCCGAATCTCGCAAAGAGCGAGCATAGAAACTTTGCCTTCTTCGCGCCTTCCGTTAAAGATTCTCCCGCAGTGAGGTCGTCGGTGCTGCTTTCCGATTCGGATTCAGTATCCGAGTTGTCAGATCCGCGAAACGCCCTCAATACCCCGAACTCATTAAGGCCTATCTTTGGGGTTTCGCTGTTGTTCCTCACGACGGCCTTTCCTGCTGCTTAATCCAAAAAATGCAACGACTGCGCAAAACGCTGACCCAGCCGAACTGGCCCGTTACGTGATAACTGTACTGCAAGGAATGGCGGTCCAGGGAGCCGACGGCGCCGGTCGCTATCAATTACGTCGAGTTGTGCAAGTGGCACTGCGCGCGTGGCCGAAGCGTTAGCTTTCGCACGGTCAGTTTTCGCAGGGTTCGAGCCCTTCATTTGATACTTTTTGTACCGCGTTCAGTCTTCATTTAATTGAAGAATAATGTGGCTGAAAATCGTTTGTTCTACGAATTGACTGCAATCGACAGCTGGACTGACGTTGGACAAGTCCTCGATCAAGGCTGTTCCGGAAGCCGCGGCACAGAAGCTCAGGCGCTGTGTTAGTCCCAGGCTCGCGGCTTAACGTACAATTTTTACAAACGGAGGAATGACCCCAGTTCTTCCCTGAAGGTGCATAACGGCACGACGAAAGCGCTAGACCCTCAGACCACAATCTGTGGCCTTCTGCGACTCAGCAGCCTCTTAGGAGGTAAGCCGAAAACTCTTTTGAAATGACGCGTAAGATGGCTCTGATCGACGAAACCGACATGGAAGGCAGCTTCGCTGATGGTGAACTTGCCTGTTGTCAGAAGTTCCTTCGCTTTTCTCACCCTGGCCTCGACCACATACCGGTGAGGCGACTGGCCGGTAGACTCTTTGAACAGCCTGCTGAAGTGATCGGGACTCAGGCCAACCGCCTGAGCAATCCCGAAAACAGTTAAGTCTGCATCCAGTTGATCCTGAACATATCCGACAGCACGCGCCAGCTTTTTGCGCGACAACCTACCATACTGCCTTTTCGGCCCTGGTACTGCCGTGCCATATTCGCCTAGGAGATGAGCGGCGAGCGCTGTTGATAATGCCTCCCCATACACCCGGTCAAGGGCATCGCCGGTCTGGATTCCAGCCCGCAATGCCAAAGCAACGTGGTAAAGTGTAGGGTCGGTACCTCGTCGCTGCTCAATTAGTTCGATACGGTCTGAATCCAACTTCAGCGCCCCAGCAACGCGGGTCATGAAAGCAGGGTTCAGAGCCAGAAAGAGAACGTTCCCAAACACGCCCCTCTCCACCTTCAGCCGACAAGAAAAAGGCTGATGGCTCGGGAAGAAGGAAATCGCGCCTTTTGCCTTGAAGAAGCGCTCAAACCGCCCCTCTTTCTTGAATTCCACAGTTACGGAGTGGCCAATATTGATAACAACCACATGCCGCTTGAACATTACATCGGGAATTTCACTGCTGGGAAAGTGATGCTGTTCCACCACGACATCGTTCCAATTGGTGCCAACGCTCGAGAGAACGACCCGAGAAAGGGCGTTGGGAGGCAAGAGTTCTTCGTTTGTGCGCCAGAGCGGAATACTGTGCGGATACTTCATTGTAATTCTTCACTCCACCGTGAATCGGCGTGAAACGTTCGTTGCCAGCTTTTGGCCAAGTAGACTTCACCACTCCTTACCTCGATGAAGTCAAAAGCATTAACATCAAAGTTTAGGTACCAGGCGGTGTTTTGTCCGAGCTGCCGTAATCGTTGTTTTAACTGAGTAGCGCTTAGTCTCCGCAACGAGGCCCTCGCGCGCCGAAAACTCGACCCAGGCCAGACGTTCCGGATTACCTTCGACTACCAGACTACGGCTTACCCTTCTGCGATGGTAAGAGGTCTTGACGCAAAACGCGTGGTTCGGTGGGCTCGAGAGGCGCGGCGGCTTGGTGTCTTTCGATCCAACTGAGAACGCTCAGCGGCGATATTTGCCCTCCATGATCGATCCACGCAATGTATTTCGCTTAGAGGCATTGCTACGATCAGTGTGAAGACAATCAGCGCGGCAGGCAAAAACCACATAATTTATAACCTCTCTAGGAGAACGCCAGCGATGGTCCGGATTAGAACCATTTCGACCGGATTAGAGCTACGAACAAGTAGATAAGCGCAGCAACGAAACTATAGCGGTTTAGTAAAATTGTTCCTTCGTACTAGATTCTTTCGCAGGCCTTAATGAACAGAATGCACACAGCCATTAATACAACACCCAGAAGAGACATTGCTAACAGCTAGATTTCGAGAGGCGTTTCCATCGATACGCTTCCTTTCAATCAATTAAACGCTCCCAACGACACGACAGCATAACGAGGGATAACAGCCTCGCTAGCGGCGGGTGACGTCTTGCTAGAGGCGACACCAGAGACGCCGCGCGTTAGAGATTAGCTTTTGTCGTGCCAAACCAAAGTTGCTGCTCCCTGTAAGTGGTTTCTGGGAGGTACGCGCACGAATGCCGCGGCGAGGCGCGAACAAAGCTGACTCGCATATTGCTAGTAGGTGTTCCGTCGAAGCTCGCACATGCGAGTTAGTTTACCTCCTGGATGAGTAGAGAGTGTTTCCTAGTAAACTGCCGAAACATCCAGCGGTCTGCCACGGCCCGGGTCGGCGTAGCGCCGAGCCGTTCAAAGCCCTCGGTTGTTTGTTCTGAGAGCGGTTTTCTACCAAAACAACCGCGCGCAAATCTCCAAGATAACCACAATGTCTTCAATGAATGTCTGCGGGAGAACGCAGATTTATGAAAACCAATGCAAATAGTACAGCGAGCCCTGAACCAAGTACCCACGCGGCAGATCTCGCCCAGCGGGTAAATGTGAATCAAGCGAAACTTACCGCTGAACTAGGGCCACACTACCACTGCATCGTCTGTGGCTTCGGGCTCCTCCGGTTCGGTGGTAGCGCGTCGGCATTTTATGTTCATCGAAAATCCTGAGAAGTTTAACCGGATGATCATGAAATATTTAGGCTAGCACCTGGGAACTTGGAGAGAGACCTGCAAACCATTTTCGGAGAGACCTGCGCCCGACCTGTGTCGCGGAAAGAGATCGATCGGTGAAAAGAAGTGCAACCTGCAAGCAATGAAAGAATCACAAGTAGCAACCACAGAAAAATATATTATGACGACCGCCAAGGAGGCAACGGACAAAGATTTCGAACAAATGATGCAGATGCTCGCCGGCTTTTGGGTGACGCAGATAGCCGGTGCTGTGGCTACCTACTCGATTGCGGATCACCTGGCAAAGGGACCTGCGAGTGCAGAAGAGATTTCCAAAATGGCAGGTATCGATTCAATCGCGGCTTTCCGCCTGCTACGCGCTTGTGCCTCATTAGGACTGGTAACCTTTGATGGGCTGACATTTACCGCAACTCCGCTACTAGGTACTTTGCGGGCGGACGTGCCCGGTTCGCTGCGTAGCTACGCAATAATCTATTCGGCACCGGGATTCTGGCTGCCTTGGGGTAGATTCCTGGAAGCGTTACGGACCGGTCAATCCCAGACCGTGCCGGCGCTCGGCGCCGAGACATGGGACTATCATGTGCAAAACCCCGAAGAAGCCGCGGCTTTCACAAAGGCGATGCATGGTTTTACTTCCGGCATAGCACAAGAAGTGGCACGGATGGTCGATGCATCTAGGGCTAAACTCGCGGTCGACATTGGCGGCGCCAGCGGAACATTAGTCCACAGTCTATTGCTGGCCAATGCGCAATTGCATGGCGTCGTCCTCGATTTATCGGATGTGGTGCCGAGCGCGAAAGCCGCGGCGGCGGCGCTGGGCCTCGCTGAGCGTAGCAAGGCGTTAGCCGGGGATTTTCTCACTTCTGTCCCGGAGGCCGATATTTATTTGCTCAAACATATTCTGCATAATTGGAACAATGGAGAAGCGGTGCGCATCCTTAAAAGATGCCGGGAAGCAATGCGACCGGGCGGTCGGGTCATCGTGATTGAGAGACTTCTCGGGGAGATCGGCGAGCCGGGGTTAGCTCCCCTTACGGACCTTAACATGATGGTGCTGCTAACCGGTCGCGAGCGCACGCTGGCTGAATATTGCGGATTGCTGAAGGATGCGGGCCTCCGCTTCTCCAAGAGCACTCCGATTCGCTCGCAAATGGCGATCATTGAAGCGGTGGCGGCGTGACCGAAACCACGGAAGAAAGAAGATGCGAAAAATAGAGGTGTCGGTATTCATCGTTGGCCTTTTTTCAAGCGGGAGGTGGCGCCCGGCAGTATGAAACGGCCGGCACTAGAGAACCGTGGTCGAAGTAACGCGATCAGCTGGTGGCATCAGAGCTGCACGGCCAAGATGGGACGTGACTCCGTGTCGGTCGTGGACGCCAACCTCAAGATCTATGGAATTGAAAATCTGCGCATCGCCGACATATCAGTAATGTCGGCGGAATCGGGCCGCGAAATCGCAGCGAAGCAGTCGCCCAAATTGGTGCGTGAATAGGGCGGTGGCTGCTAATCGTTAGTCGCTGCCCATTAGCCGATGAATTCTGATCATCGAACGATTCCCGTACGCTATTGGAGGGCTCTCCGCGTCGTCTCTAAGTTGCGGTATCTACAGAATGAATACGCAACTCTCCCGAAGGAATGCTTTAGGTATCCTTGGCTTAGCCGCCGCTGCCGCTGGATTTGGTGTACGTCGGTCGGCGCCCGCCGAGACCTCGTGTCGGTCAATTCATATAGTGCGACTATACCTACCAGGTATGAATATAGATAAACAATGAATTGGTGATGCCCCAAAACCTTTCCGATTATTTCAGAAAGAATGCAGATTCAATGGATCAATTAAAGACTACTCCAAACGCGGGGACCTAC
>JBEEIB010000297.1:0-10024 GCA_041167675.1 Verrucomicrobiota bacterium | reverse complement strand
TTTCTTCTATCTTTCCTGGCAAATGCTCCAATGCTGGCTTAACCAAGCCAGGCGTCAATTCCCGGGCCGTGTATCGCACCACGTCCAAGCCATGCAGCTTCGCTACCCCGCCCCATGTTTTGTCTATAGAAACTAGTGGGTATTCATTTTCGCAAAACGGTACAAAGTCCAGATCGGCTGCGCGAACAACGGGGTCTATATCCGGAACTCCAATGAACACAACTTCATGTCCTCGCGACTGCAGCTTGCGTGCAAGTGCCGTCATCGGATTCAGATGCCCGGTCAGCGGTAGACTCAGAAAGCCAATTTTCATAGTTGCTCCAATCACTCATTCCGTAAACCATTCTTTGATACGCAGTAATGAGCTGCAGAATTTTGGGACCGGCCAATATTTGTCCGAACTGCCGCAATGGTTGTTCCAAGCGTCGCGTGACCACCACTTCTTCGAGGATGTGTGAAAAGGGTCAAACCGGTGCGACCCGTTGCGAGTATTGGGCTGGGCATGGCCGCGGCGGCCGCCATTCTGAAGGCCGTTAGATCTTGTGCTGAGCGCGGAGGATCTCCCCGGCCCGCTCCCCGATGATGACGCAGGGAGCCATCGTATTGCCCGTCGTCACGCGCGGCATGATTGATCCGTCGGCGATACGCAGGTTTTCGATTCCATAAACCTTGAGGTTGGTGTCCACGACCGACAGGGAGTCACGTCCCATCTTGGCGGTGCAGGTCTGATGCCACCAGCTGATCGCAGTACTCCGAAGATAGTTCTCCAATGCCGGCCCCTTTATTTTCCCAGGAACCACCTCCTGCTTCAAAAAAGGGCGAAGCGCGTCGGAGTTGGCGATCTCGCGACAGAGCTCCACAACGGCGACCAGGGCCTTCAGGTCATCTGGATCGGACAAAAGATTGCTTTCAATGTCTGCGGGGTCGAGCGGACCCGGTCCCGTAAGACGAACGCGACCCCGACTCTTAGTCCGTATGACAGCCGGTAACATCATCCAACCGCTCGCAGGTAGAGTGGGGTTAAGTTTTTTGAAACCAGTCAATTCAAGCGGAGCTTGGGTTGTCTGGAGATCCGGCGTATCGAGGCTGGAGTCACTCTTCCAGAACCAATGAAAAACGGCGTTTGGTTCGTCGCCGCGGCACTCCCAGATCATGCCTGGCAAGGCGACGTGATCCTGGAAATTCTGGCCCACTCCTGGCAAATGCTCCACCAAAGGAATTCCGAACCGGTGCAACTCAGCTTGGTCGCCCACTCCAGATTGCATCAGCACTTTGGGGGTATTGATTGCGCCCAGCGACAGCACGACCTCGAGCCCCGCGCCGATCCGACGAACCCTGTCCTGATAAGTAAACTCCACGCCCGTCACTCGCCTTCCTTCGAAGATTAGCCGTGTAACCGGTGCAGAAGTGAGGACTGTCAGGTTTGGTCGGTCCATATAAGGAAAAGTATAGGAGCGGAAGATCGAAAGCCGTTGCCAGTCACGCATTCGGAACTCGATTAGCGAACAGCCGCCAGGACCTTCCATCATGCGACCATTGATGCTGTCGAAGGTGGGAATCCCCACTGACCGCGTACCCTCAAACATTGCTGGAACGATCGGGCCACTGCCAATTCCGGAGTTGATAAAGAGCAGGCCTCCGGTGCCGCGATGATCTGGGTCTGGCGCCCCCTGCCAATCTTCGATTCGGCGGTAGATATTCAGCACCGACTCGTAGCTCCAGGCTGGGTCACCTGCCTCGCGCGCGAAGTAGTCCCAGTCGCTCTTGTGCCCCCGCGCCCAGGCCATTGCGTTGATGCTGGATCCACCTCCCAGCACCTTGCCCGCGGCGAGCCAATCGGAGCGCCCGTTCAGATGTGGGTTTGGGCGGGTTTGGAAATTCCAATCCCGCTCCGTTTTGATATTGCTGGCCCATTGACGGCCATCGGAGATGCTTGGCAAATCGTCGTTACCGCCAGCCTCGAGCAGTAGTACACTCAGACCCGGGTTCTCGGCCAGCCGACGTGCCACCACTGAGCCGGAGGAGCCCGAACCACAGACAATAAAGTCGTAATGCGGCTTCAGGTCAGACACGAGTTTCTTTTGATTGACTCGCACCCGCTCGGCAAAATCTGCTATCTGACCATTTGGCTTCGGATTCGCTCTGGAACTTGTATCGCTCATAATCTGTATGTCTGTTGCCGTAACGGAACCCGGGTTACCACCCGAAGAGCGGTCGACACTTTTTGAAAATACAATATTAAAAACCAGGATTGGCGAGACCGGCCCTCTTTTGTTCAAGCTGCCGCAATTGCTATCCCAATTGTTCCACCGTCTGGTGGGCGCACCCTTCCGCCCCTATGGTCTCGCGTTGTGCCGCTTCAGCGTCATTTGTCAGCCGGGTCAAGAGCCACTCGAACACGAATTACGGCGATTGGCGCAAAAATGATCGGTCCCTGGAACCTTCGCGTCTATTTCCCTTGAACCTACAGAATTGGACTCCGGAGCAAAAGCATGTCATCGACAAAACTGTTTGATCTGAGCGGACGCGTCGCTGTCGTAACCGGCGGCAACGGCGGCATCGGCCGCGGCATCGCCTTGGGTCTGGCTCAAGCTGGATCTGCGGTCGCCGTTCTTGCGCGTAATGAAGAGAAGAACCAACGCGTGATGGACGAACTTCACGCGCTGGGAGTTCCTGCGCTAGCCGTGAAAATCGATCTCGCCGAGCGTGGGCAGCTGCAGCCTGCCCTAGATAAAGTCGAGAAGAAGCTGGGACCTATCAATATTTTGGTCAACAACGCCGGTATAGTCGCCCTCGGAGGTGTCCTCGATCTTGATCCCGAAGATTGGGATCGGGTGTTCGAGACGAACCTCAACGCCTGCTTCCTTCTTTCGAAACTTGCTGCTCGATCGATGGTTCAGCAACGGCTAGGAAAGATCATCAACATCGCCAGCGAGTTGTCCCTATTCGGCTCCGAACAGGTACCTTCCTACAGTGCTTCTAAGGGGGCTTTGGTCCAACTCACCAAATCAATGGCGATCGAATTAGCTCGATTCAATATTCAGGTGAACGCCATCGCCCCCGGATTTATTGACACAGACATGGTGGCACCCTTAAAAACAATGCCTCTCTACGAAGAAATAATCGCAAGGACACCGGCCGGTCGCTTTGGTAGCCCCGAAGAATGTGCGGGAACCGCCATTTATTTGGCCTCACAAGCTTCCGATTTTGTTACTGGTACCACCCTCTTCCTTGATGGCGGTTTCGCCATCCGATAACGCTCACGAGGCCCCAACAAAATCACCTCCCCCAGGGAGGTTGGATTCGTATCGAAGAATCGCTTTTTTGGCTCACCAGAAACTTGCAAATCTTTGGTATCGATTCCATCTCCAAAGCGTCATGTTTGGATTGTGCAACGACGCTCGGCGATCTGAGGATCGAAGCTGCCCAGAAGTGACAGGTAAAACTGAACCCTTCTGGATTGGAACCCTTGAGAACGGTCGTCGCATCGGCAGGAGAGTCCGAGCCACCGGCTCCGGGACTCTTCTCCAAGGGACCACTGTTTGCCGCTTCGCCAAATCGCGCCCGATAGCATCGCTACCAAGCAGACAACATTTCGTTCCCTTGCCGTCCTCCGCCGCCACAAAGTTCGAGCAGCTGTTACTTTAATCTTAAACATGCATTCGAGCCGAGCCATAAAAAAGCCTCCTTACGAGCCATAGAACTGCTGGCGCTACTCAGTTCAGTAAAAGTTGAAGAATCTTTCTGCGGGCTCCGAAAACACTCTATTTCCACGGTGAATACCCACTGAAATTGAAAATGATGACACCAGACACTCAAACTTTTATGAGAGGCATTGCACTGATCGCCGGTGCCAGCGGCATCATTGGTAATAACCTTGCCCGGCATCTTATTGAGCTAGGCTGGACGGTGTACGGACTCGCCCGCCGTCCACCCGCCGACATCCCCGAATTGCAGCCGGTAGCAGCTGACTTACTCCGGCCAGACCACCTGAGAGACGCGCTGGCCGGTGTGCAGCCCACGCACGTGTTCTTCAGCACTTGGATGCGGAAATCGACAGAGACAGAAAACTGCGCGGTAAACGGCGCCTTAGTGCGCAACCTTCTTGACGCGCTAAGCGACCGCTCGTCGCTCCGTCACGTTGCACTCGTGACTGGCCTGAAGCACTACCTCGGCCCATTCGAGGCGTACGCCAAAGGCGTTACGCCGGTTACGCCGTTTAGGGAAGAACAGGGACGCTTGCCCTTTCAAAATTTCTACTACACGCAAGAGGACGAGGTGTTCGCGGCAGCCAAGCGTCAGGGTTTCTCCTGGAGCGTGCATCGACCGCACACCGTCATTGGCTATGCGCTCGGCAACGCCATGAATATGGGCGTGACGTTAGCGACCTACGCTGCCCTGTGCCAAGAGACCGGACACCCTTTCTTATTTCCTGGCTCACCTATGCAATGGAATGGACTGACGGACGTAACCGATGCTCGCCAAGTCGCTCGACAACTCTCTTGGGCAGCAACGGCGAAGTCGGCTCGCGACGAACCTTTCAACATTGTTAACGGCGACATCTTTCGCTGGAAGTGGCTCTGGCCGCAGCTCGCCGCTTTTTTCGGCTTGGAAGCAGCGCCCTATCCAGGCCACCCTACCCCATTGGAGGAGCAGATGCGGGACTTTGGGCCGGTCTGGGCTACAATCGCTGCCCGCGAGGACCTCATTGAAGCTGACCTTGAATGCCTGGCATCCCCATGGCATACCGATATGGACCTCGGTCGTGAGATCGAATGCGTTACCGATATGTCGAAAAGCCGCAAGGCGGGTTTCCTTGCCTACCAGGATACGCGCGACTCCTTCTTTGATTTGTTCGTTCGCCTCCAAATAGAGCGGGTCATTCCTTAGGCTGCTCAATGAGGATCTCCTGGCCTTTATCAAGGCCTAAGCCATGGAGGGTTCGGATAGGGGTGAACGCACCAAACGGAATTTTTAGCACGTTAAGACTTTTGTGGGTGATTTGACCAGCGCGGGATCCGCTCAGCGGTGCTTCCGATGACTCGTCCATTTCTGACGTTGCCTCATAGGAAGAGGAGCGGCCCACTCGCCAGGGCGAACTGTCATTGAGCATTGACGACTCGGGTAAAGTTTGCGACCGAAGTGAATATCAATCATAATTAGACCTACGAGAATAGCCGCGCCGCCGTCTGTCGTTCTGAAGTGGGTGCGACAACCTGCGCTAACCTCCTATACTATGACGGATCGAACACGCCGATGCAATCCAAGCGGTGGCCATCCTGTCGCCCCTTAGGAGGAATCTGTGATGGACAATCGGAAAATTCAGCGGGCTTGGGAAAAGTTCATAGAGAACGGCACGGCATCCAATGCGGTACGGGGCATTGTTGCCGCTTCGTGGGAGCGTTCTCAGGGGTACCAGATCCCAGTTGAACGGGGCGAGGCACGACTCGCGCCCGAAGCGGAATT
The DNA here is from genome assembly GCA_041167675.1 of Verrucomicrobiota bacterium. Classification (GTDB taxonomy): domain Bacteria; phylum Verrucomicrobiota; class Verrucomicrobiia; order Chthoniobacterales; family JAFAMB01; genus DASTDH01. Next base: position 4,558 of record JBEEIB010000297.1, on the reverse strand, counting down.
GGTTCAGCGTCGCTCAGAGCATTCGGAACTGATCGCGGCGGCTCAACCTGCCCTAGAGCAAGCACAACGGCTCCTCGCTGAAGCGAATTCCATGGTCATCCTCACCGATCCAACTGGATTCATTATAGAGACAGCGGGAGATCCACAAACCACAGATTTCGGTCGGATTATGCACCTCGAGCAGGGTGGACACTGGGCCGAGGCCGACATCGGAACGAACGCGATCGGAACCGCCATCGCTGCATTGCAACCGGTCCAGGTCCATGGGGTCGAGCATTTCTGCAGCGAAGTCCAGCGATGGACTTGTGCGGCCACTCCAATATGGCATCCCACCGATGGCGAGTTGTTAGGGATTCTCGATGTCTCCGGCCCGGCCAAAACCTTGAACCCGCAGAGCCTGGCATTTGCCTGTGCGGTTGGACGGCAGATAGAGAGTATCCTCGCTCGGTCGATCAAGGACGACCATGAGCGGCTGCTGCATTATTTCGTTAGCAAACGGTCGCATTGGCTAACCGAAGATATCGTGGCGATCGACCGGCGTGGCGTGATTGTGTACGCCACCAACGTTGCGCGGCAGGTTGTAGAACGACGTAACCAAGGCCTGATCAGTGACGGGCGCATTTCTTCCCTCAACCAGATCCCATTCGCGGCTTGGCCGGCCCGATTGAGCCAGCTGGTACCGAACGTTACTACGGAGCTAGTCGTCGATAATAATCGCGAGATTGGGGCGATTGTGGTCTTGCACAGCCCGGGACGAACGTCTGTTCCGACGATAACGGCGGAGGAAATGCAAGCAGCCCTTGCACTCGAACGGGAGATGTTCGCCCGGCAGCGCACGATCGAACTGACCAAAGCGAACGAGGCCCTGCGCCAATGTCTCGATGCACTCGCTTCGGTGCCCGAATTGGATGAGCTCCTTGGACAAATCATGGCCGCTATCACCGGGCAGTTGGGTGCCGCGTCGGCCGTTTTGCGATTGCGGGACTTCGAACAGAATTGTCTGACCATAGATCTTGTTTTTCAAGACGGTCGCGTGATGACTCCTGCGGAAGCAAAGTATCCGGAAAGGTTGCAATCTATTCCGCTTGATGAGCGACAGCTTGGCTTATTGAAACAACCAGCTGCCGTGTTGCACCTGCTCGAGAATATTCCACCCGTTCCTGATGCTCATCGGTCCCTTCTGCTCGGGCTCGGCGTAAAGACATTGCTAATCGTTCCTTTAAACTTAGCTTCGCAGTTGTTAGGCAGCTTGACATTTCGGTTCGCCGAGGATCGGGAATTTCGTCCGGAGGAGATCGAAATAGCTCACGCTCTCGAAAGCCAGGCGGCTCTCGCAATTCAGGTTACGCGGTTAGCGAAGGCCGCCAGGCAGTCCGCAGTTCTAGAAGAGCGAAATCGGTTGGCTGGTGAGATTCATGATGGGTTGGCGCAACGTTTTACTGCGATCTCCATGCAACTGGGAGTTGCCAAGGAGGAACTATCAGCAAAAGAAGGCAATCCCCTCCGCCGCATTCAGCGGGCCGTTGAGTTGGCTCGCCTAGGCCTGGCTGAAGCACGCCGGTTCGCCCACAAGTTGCACTTAAGCGACGAGTCAGGATTGATCGTGGCGCTTCAAGCTTTGGTCGAACGCTCGAGTGTGGCTGGCCGGTTACGCTGTAACTTCCGGTCCGACAACGTACCGGAGAATAGCTTGCCACCAAGGTTGCAACATGAGCTGTTACGGATCGCCCAGGAAGCAATCCACAACGCTGTACGCCATGCCAATCCCACTGTAATTGCCGTATCTCTTCGATGGGACACACCAAACCTCGTTCTTCAAGTAAAAGACAATGGATCAGGGATCTCCGCAGCTCGGTTGGAAAAGAGCGAAGGCTTAGGATTGGGTAGTATGCGGGAGAGAGCGTCGGTGATCGACGGACGATTCGAAATCGAGACTGCGGCTGGCCACGGAACAAGTATAATTGTGACTGTCCCGATCTCCTGTTTCCAACCGTCACCGACAGAAGTCGGCAAGCGGGACTCCGATTCTTTGGTTTAAAAAGATCATCGGCCGTCAATTTTGGGGCCTTGCCTCGGTTTGGACGACATTGATCGAACGAATATCGAGCTGCATAAGACTTCCAGGCAGTCGATCAGGAATCGTCTATTCGGCCAGCTCCAGTTCCTGCAAAATCGAATGACAAACAGGACAGACTTCCGATCCTTCGAAGGTCCAGTGTATCGGCAGCTCCGTACTATTTAACGGAGGCTGCGGGATTTCTTCCCAACAATTAGTGCATCTCATATTTTTCTCCTCTTCATGCCGCGGTCAGGATACCAACCTGCATCATTGACTTCCTGCGCCCGTGCCGGAATGCGGAATGTTGCAGTTTGATTTTGTCCAACAGGTCAATTTGATTAACGGTTCGTTAGCAGATAAGGCCTTAGCTACCGATGACGGCTACCGCCTGATTCTCACAATCTGCCACCAAGAAAATTCACAGGTCCCCAGCCCGGATGCGGATCTCTTTCCAGAGAAGTGTCCTCGTTTGTTTGAGCTACCCCGAGCCTGTTTTGATCATTCGGCTGTTGGGCTCCAGGTTGATTAGAAGGTTGGTGGTACGAGACATGTTCTGTCGACGTCGATGGCGTCACTGGTGATGCGCCCATCCGAGAGTCTAAAAATGCGCAGCTGGGAAAGCCTAGAATAACAGTTATCAAACCCACGGCACTGAAAGTGAGATGCAGCCAAGTATCTTTTTTCATTGAAGTCTCCTAACTCGAGAACTTCGTCTCTGAGCTCAACGGGAATTCTTTGCACTTAACCTAAAGAGTGGATGCTGGAATTCTATCGCCTCGATGGGTGGTTTCCCATAGCCTGCCCGAGTGACCCCGGAATGCTCAATGGAGTGATAGGGAACACCTGCAGCTGTTATGTGGCGAAGCCCCCAAACCGGATGCGGAACTCTTTCCAGAGAAGGCGCCCTTCGTAAGGGACGTATCTTCACATTGGACATTTAGCGGCCGAGCAATCTTGTCGAGCTCCTTCCGTAGCTGAGGCTTGTGCGGCAATTGTCGCTGCCAGCGAACAACCTGCATGCACCTAGCCGTTCTTTTGGACCAGAACTGATGCAACTTCGAGCATCAGTTGTGCGCGGCGATAACTGGGTTTTGCAAGACGTACTCGTAAGGCGGCGGCAAGCTGATTTCGCTGCGACTGCCCAGTTCAAAGCTCGCGTGCAACGGCCAGTACGGGTCGTCCAACATCGCTCGCGCCAGGAAGATCAGCGTGGCCTGACCCTTCTGCAAGATCTCCTCCGCAACCTTCGACTTGGTAATCGAGCCGACCGCAGCGGTCGGCAATTCAGCCTCTTTGAGGACGCGCTCCGCAAACGGAACTTGATAGGCCGTGCGGGCGTCATAGCGGACGCCCGGCGCGATACCGCCGGAACTGCAATCAAACAGGTCCACGCCCAACGGCCTCAACCTTTTCGCCAGTTCGACGGTCTGGTCAATGTCCCAACCGCCGCCAATCCAATCAGAGGCAGAGATTCGCATTGCCAGCGGCAGCGATTCAGGCCAGACCGCTCGAACGCGCTTCGTCGTTTCTACCGCAAATCGAATTCGATTTTCGAACGAACCGCCGTAGCGATCGGTGCGCTGGTTGGCAATCGGAGAGAGAAAACTATGTCCCAGATAACCGTGGGCGAAATGCAGTTCGATCAACCGGAACCCAGCTCGCAGAGCGCGTTGGGCAGCCGCCACGAAAGCAGCCAGGATCTCTTCAATCTCTTCTTCGGTCAGTTCGTGAGGTATACGCCAGAGTTCGTTGTTCTGGCCACCGAAGGGAATCGGGCTCGGACCAACGGTTTCCCATCCCCCTTCTTCATCAGAGAGAGAACGACCACCTTCCCAGGGGCGCATGGCGCTGCCTTTGCGCCCAGCGTGGGCCAACTGCAATCCGGCCACCGCTCCATAGGCGTGAATGAACTCGGAGATGCGGGACAACATCGGAATGTGTTCGTCAGACCAGACCCCGAGATCCCAGGGAGTAATCCGCGCGCGCGCCTCGACGGCGGCGGCTTCCGTCATCACGAGCCCAGCACCACCAACGGCCCGCGAGCCCAGGTGAACCAGATGCCAATCCGACGCGAATCCATCCTTTGCCCAATATTGGCACATAGGGGAGACCCCGATGCGGTTGCGCAAGTGGACCTCCCTCAATTCCCAAGGTGTAAAAAGCAATGGTTTCATAAATCATTGTTCTCTAGTGCAATACTCTCCCATTCTTACCTCTATATAAGAGCTATTCTATTGACTGAAAGATACGTAGGCTGATACGCTTTAATCAGTGAAAGCCACGCATCAGCCCACAAAGACGCAGTTTCTATATGTTCGGAACGGCACCTACTACGCTCGGTTGTATCTTCGTGGCGGCACCAAGTGGGTTTCCCTAAAGACCAAGTCCAAGTCCGTTGCCAAAACATCCTTCGCGAAACTACTCCAGCAGCATCATGGAGCAAGGGACGCAGAAAGGGCTGTTCAACAGGGATCGGCAACAGTCCGCGAGATGGCGAGC
>JBEEIB010000296.1:0-4985 GCA_041167675.1 Verrucomicrobiota bacterium | reverse complement strand
TTGACCGGGCCGGCAGTTCGGCTCTGGATGGCGCAACCCAGCGGCGCGTTCCGTCAAGCAATCGTCTCGTTTGAGACGATCGGCGGTCACAAAGGCATTTATTTCTTTCTGGCCGACGACACCACCGGAACGTTTCCCGCGACTCCTTCCTGGGAATTGGCTGGCGGCCAACTGACGAATGCGACCTTCGATGCGTCGACCGGACTTCTCCTGGCAACCCTCAACGGATCTTATGGCGACCAGTACACATTTGCAGCTGAGAAAAAATGAACGGGGAGAAGCCCTGCTCCTGATCATTTCGATCATCGGGTTCGCCATCATCGTGATGGTTGCGGCGTTCCTATTATCGGCCTCCTTGGCTCAAGACACGGATCGTGTAGCGGCGGCTAAAGTGGACATCGCGACGCGTGAGGACGCTCTGATGCGAGCGATTCTGCAACAAACGGCGACAGGAGTACTCCCCGTTAACATTGCCACTGGCGCAGGCCTGAACTGGACCCCAATCATGACTAATGCAGCGAACCGGGTGGCGGCCACGACCTACGTTGATCCGACAGAGGTATCGACCCTGCTGAGCCCGGGAGTGATTCCAGCGAACATGGGGGATCCGGACGACGGTTCCGCTGCGCTCTCGATCTTCCAGGGCTATAACAATAGTGAAGTTCCTTTAGGAGGTACGACCGGTGTGGCCAACCTGGTGGGCTTGTCGAATTCCAGCGCTTACAACCAGACGGTGGAACCGCCGGAGCTCGTTTGGGTACCCAATTCAAATATTTCGGCGACCAGCGCAGCTACCAATCCTTCGCAGTTTTTGCTTGGTTCTCAAGTGAGTGCCACCGGAACACCGAATACTTCGCCGAGCGGTCGGTGGGGAACAGTTCCGTTTCCAAATATACGTTTCGGTCTGATGCGGCCAGGCGATACCATGGTCGCGCGCCGTGTCTGGTGGCGTATCCCGGTCTTATATCAAACCGCTTTGCAGACAATAGAAGCACAAACTGCGGGCACGAACGTCACGCGCTATCCCGGGATGCTTGCCAATTACATCCTATCGGTCTACGAAATTCCAAGCCAGTTGCCTATTACCGGCAACGCGAATATTCAGCTCGGACTAAATCCCGATGGCTCGAGTTGGGGCAACACCAGTTCGACTGGAAGCCAGGTAAATATCACTGGTTCGATCTATGGTGATGCTGTGCAGTTGCACGGGGGCACTTACGGCGGTGGAATCAGTTCGAGAAACCAGGTGAACGTCCTAACCTCATCATCGGTAGCCGGCGAAAATTTTACCGATAATACTTATAACAATTTGGGTGTACGGGAACAGAAGGACCTGACTCGCGCGATTGGGGCAGCCCCGGTATCGGTCGCTGGCGACAACGGGAAGGTGATGCTGGTGCCATTGGCGACAGGTAACGCGTTTTATCTTCCTTCGCCAAATGCTACACCAACAGCGTGGGATCTCTATTCTTTACCTTACTATCATTGCCGGATACGGATCACTATTAGCGGAACGAATAGCATTTTGAATTACCAGACCGCGGCGGTTCAGGGAAACGCCGGTGCCATAACCGTACAAATCCGCTACCTCCCTGATACGGCACAGCTGCCTGACGCGGTTTTTGGGGTCGCCGACAGCGCTCCCGGATGGAATACGGTTACGTATGCCCAGGTTACCAACGCTACCATTCTAGCCAGCAACAACAGTGCTTCGTCCGGCTACTTGACGAGTCAGGCGGACGGAATAACGATCGCTAATTTTCTTCTTTACACTAGCACGGCGAACGGCGTCCAGGACTGCAATGTTCTCGAAATTGATCTGCTACAGATGTATGCCACGCTGGGATTAAACCCTGCGCAGTGCTATTCAATCTATATCGGGTGCAATCCTTCTCAGGCTCCAAACGCAGGCAACCCAAATTTTCCGAACATTGTGATTAAGGATGCAGATGATCTGACTGGATCAACTGCACAGTTAGGGCTCGCGACACCGGGCCCATTCACCAACGGCCTATCGATTGTCACCACACAACGGATTTATCTAGTCGGGGGTGGCATCTTGCAGGGCGCGCTCACGGGCTCGGGGTTCAACACCGTGCCATGGCCTAACCCCCCGGATCCGAGCAATCCATATCCGGCTACCAGTATTTATGCCCCGGACGTGCGCTATGGAATGTCCAACGTGACGCCAATCATTGCTGTGAAGGGACAAATTTCGGTGAGTCAGGCCACAGCGGGGAGCACGACAGCCGTCAATCCACTTAGTTTTTCGAGTGGTGCGAACAACACGATTACTGGGGCCGGAAACAGCTATTCGTTGAACGCTATCTCTAATCCGCGTAGCGTACCACCGATCAGCCGGCTGAATCTGCTGTTTACGGTTGAGAAGGAACGGACGAACTAGCGAGCCTGAATTGCTCGCAAATCCTGAAAGATTTTCGAGCAATTCAGGCTGAGGCAGCAGAACCCTCCGGCTACGCCGGACCGTTCTGCTGCATTCGTTTTGAAAAAGGTTAGAAACAATCTGTTCCTAACCGTCAAAAAAAGCTGTTAATCGGGTGCGGGATCGCAAAGAGGAAGACAACACGGTGAAACCCCACAACTTCGGCGGACAAGCCAGCCTCCGTTGGCTAGCTGAGGGTTTACCTTCAAATACGATATAGAGCATCCGGATCGTCGGAGGGTGCGCCGCTTGTGGCGCCCGGAAACTACCCAGGGCCCACCTACGATCGAACGGCGATCGAATTGTTACACGGATTTTTTTTTCGAGCACAAGGACGACGACAGCTCGCCATAGCGGAGCGCCAGCGAACGACTATAAGGACGATTTTCGTCGGTCAAAACCTCATCAGCGGCCCAACGCAAACACCTGCCAAAAGCAGCGCGTCGCTCAATCCAATAAAACGTTTCGATAAACCACCGACGCTTTTAGTGAGCACGAAAACAGCCGCTAAGATCAAGGAGATCAGCCCGCCGCAGCCGAGTGTCGCGCAAATAACTACCAACTTCTGCTTCCAACCTGTTCCGCCAAAATTTATCCACTGCGAACTGACCAGCAGTCCGGCGGCGATGGACGTCAGGATCGTGGTTGGGTTGGTCATTATTGTGATCTGACGCTGCAGCAACACCAGAGAAACCGCGCATGCCAGCCACATTAAAAGCAGTGCCCCCGGCTGGTATTTGGAATGCCTGGTACGCAAGGCGACGCATAAGAGGGAAAAAAACAATAAAAAACTTCCCGCGTCGGCTAATCCACCCTTGGCGAAAGCAAACGCTGCTCCCAAGCCGCAAAGCAGTTCCACCAGGAAATACCAGATTGAGATGGGCGACTTGCAAAACCGGCATCGCCCTCTAAGCCAAAGCCAGCTTAGTACCGGAATATTATCGTGCGCGGCTACCTGATGCCGGCAATGTGGACAAAAGGAGCGGCTCGGCGCGGTCACAGTCAGTCCAGCCGGTAACCGATAGACACAGACGTTCAGGAAAGAGCCGATGCTTGCCCCGACGGAGGCGGTCCCGAAGAGCAATATCAGGCGACTGGCTGAATCTGGATCAAGCATGCGACCTAACAGCAGGTAGCAGAGTGCCTTAGGCGGTTACCTCATTAACCTAGGCTCACAGATCCTGCGTTCGCCGATCTGTTTCGCCCTTGTACCGATCTCACCTTCGGCGGATCTGTATCCGCTTACCGTTCGTCATACGGCAGATTCACCTCGAAATTTACGGTTATTATAGATTTTACTAAATCTTAGTAGCGGGCGGCCGATGATTTCGGAACGAGATCAGAGCGTTCATGATTCTAAAAACAGAAAAAGGACTAGCTGTTGGATACAAAAAACGGGCGATTGCCACGGTAACCGAGGAGTTGCTGTTCCAGGCGGGAGAGATAACCCTGTTGCTCGGACTGAACGGCCAAGGGAAAACGACCTTTATGAAGACTCTGGCCGGTCTCTTGCCACCAGTCGCAGGCCAAGTCACCAAGACCCGAGTGCTTTACTTGCCCGATGACGTCGATTTTCCGGCCAACTTAACTCCGCTCGAAATCGTGAATTCCTTTGATCCGGAAGGGCAATATCGGGAGTTGGGGCGAGAGATGCTTGCGCAACTGGAGGTCCAAAACAAGAAATACGGAGTTCTCTCAAAAGGGAATCGGCAGAAAGCTCGGATCGTGTTTGCGGAAGTCGTGGCCAGAGCGCGCAGCGTGAATTTCCTGGGATTAGACGAACCATTCGCTGGTCTGGATTTTCAGGCGCGCGAATATCTCGTCAGTCGCTGGCTGGAGAATCCGGATCAGAGCCGGCACCTTCTGGTCAGCATGCATCCTTCGGAAATTGCAGTTGAACCTTCCCAAATCCTGCTGGTTTCGCACGGCGAGATTTGGACCGTGCCGCCGTCAACGCCTTGGCCGGAAATTCGGGCATTGTTACAGAAAACCGAAATTACGCCTGAACGCCTCGGCAGGAGCCTCGCCCTACCACAGGACGTTCTATCGGTATGAGATCAATCTTCTCTCTTCACCTGAAGCAGGTCGTTCGCGAAAACGACTGGATTCTTCCAGCGCTCCTTCTTCTGTTTTGCGCAGTCTTCGGACAGTATCTCGCACCGACCAACGATGATCCGACGCTCACTTATTCCACGCGTACCCAGGCCATTTGGATCTGTGCCTGGCTCTGTTCGATCTTCTGGGTCAGTTTCGTTGCTGCGAAGCTGGGCTCAATGCAACGGCAAAATCATCTGCGTGGATTTTGGAAGAGCCTTGGAGTTAGCGATTTTAAGTATTTTTGCGCCTTGTTCGCGATCCCGAATATTCTCAACGCTGCGTTGTTTTTGTCGGCGGCTCTGCTCAGCATGGTCGTGGGCAAAGCACCCGATGTCCCGGTAGCCGATTGGATTTTGGTGAATCTGCAAGGCGCGCTTTTTGCCGTGTTGGCGCAGTCACTCATCGCCGCCTTGATCCTGGCCTTGACTAATTATCTGGACGCATC
>JBEEIB010000295.1:0-25780 GCA_041167675.1 Verrucomicrobiota bacterium | reverse complement strand
ACGCCGGCGGGAGTCGGCTTCAAACGCCAGCCACCAGTGCTGCTGAAAGATGGCGATGTAGTGGAGGTTGAGATCGAAAAGATCGGGCGTCTGGCCAATCCCGTGCACGATCGGAATCGGGTTGGGTTGCAGAGATCAGACGTGAATCAGATCAGGGCGGAAGAGGGAATAAAATAGGTTGGAAAATGGTACGGTTCGGGTTATCAAAGCGATCGGCAGTAGCCCATTCTGTATACACAAAGAATTTTCGATTCGGCGAAAGCGCCGGTACGCATGGTCAAGGCTGTTTCTCCTGAGTTAAACGCGCTTCCCCGCAAGATCGAGTGGGAGAATGCGGAAGAGATCCATGACGGGTTGCGGAGAGCGATTCTAAAGAACGAACTTCCCGCCGGGATGATTTTGAATCAGGTTCATCTAGCCAAGCGGTTGGGCGTGAGCCGGACGCCACTGCGGGAGGCGATGCGCATGCTGCAGCGCGAGGGGTTGATCGAAGGCGAATCGTACAAACGTTTGCGTGTATCTCCATTGTCTCTGAGAGGACTGGAAGACCTGTACGCAATGCGCATTTTACTGGAAGGATTGGCTATTCGTCTCAGTGTTCCTCACCTCTTGGAGAGCGAACTCAAAGAAATCAAAAGATATCTTGGAGAAATGGAACGATACGCGGCGGGTGAAGATTATCTTGGATGGGAGCAACCGCATCGTCAGTTTCACTTCGGCCTGGTTCGGCATATCGGCGAACGGCAATTGCGAGAAATCGTAGAATTGTCGGAACATGCGGAACGGTACCGCCACGCCTACACCACTGAAACTCCGCGAGCCTGGTCGAAGGGGATAAAGGAGCATCGAGACATCCTGGATGCATGTACCAAGCGGGAACCTTCGCTGGCGGCTGAGCGATTGGCCCGACACTATTCATCGGTAGTCTTGGGACTACTCGGTGTGCTGGCTCCTGACCATGACCCAACCGCCGTCCGTACGGCAGTGAAGATGGTTTCATTTCCAACTGCGGCCGAGCGCCTATTCTGATGGATGGAAGCTATCGGAGTGCGTCAGAATTGGCTTTAAACGGCAGACGTGCGCTTGTCACCGGTGCTAGTCGGGGTATCGGCAAGGCGATTGCTCTCGCCTTAGCGCGGGAAGGAGCGGATGTCGTGCTTCTCGGGCGCTCAGAATCAGATCTGACGGAAGTAGCCGTCATGATACGCGGATTTGGCCGAGGAGCGGAAGTACTCATTTGTGACTTGCTGCATCCGCCTGATCTGAGCGAGTTGATCGGCCGTTTGGGCCGGATAGATATTCTAGTCAACAATTCTGGGATGAATATTCCCGAGCCGTTTGTGACGGTGACGGACACTCATTACGATCAGATTTTTGGGCTCAACATGCGAGCCTTGTTTTTTCTGACCCAATCCGTAGTCAACACGATGATAGGAGAGAAGGTGAAGGGCGTGATCGTGAATATTACCTCTCAGATGGGACATGTGGGGGCAGCCAACCGGACAGTTTATTGTGCGGCAAAGCACGCGGTGGAAGGATTCACCAAGGCTTTGGCCATTGAGGTTGCTCCCCATGGCATTCGAGTCAATTCCGTCGCGCCAACATTCGTTGAAACCGAGTTTACCAAGCGGATGTTTGCTGACGAAAGCTTTCGGGAATCCGTGCTCTCGAAGATTCCAATTGGCCGTTTAGGGCGGCCGGAAGACATTGCGCCGGCAGTGGTCTTTCTTTGCTCTGATGCTGCGGCTCTCATTACCGGTTCGAGCGTGAAAGTGGACGGCGGTTGGACCGCGCAGTAGCAGCGATCAACCGCAGGTCGAGGGACGGAGGAACAACCGGAAAAGAGCAGTTGCTAAGCGACAATAAGTGTATACACTTACGATGTTCTCCAATGATTGTTTGTGCGTTCTCCTTTAGCCAACAATGAAATAAATGAAACACAGCACAGTCATCCTTTCGGATAGCAAGAACCCTTCGACGGTGTTTGGGGTACACGGTGGAACGGGAACATTACTTTGGAAACGTTTAGCTACCGGGTCGCATTTGCAGGCCGATTGGGACGGTTTTGAGTGGGTCGCGCTTGGGCCGGGCGATCGGGTGGGAAAGCATACCCATACTCACACCGAAGAAATTTTCTATTTTCTGAGCGGCACTGGCTTAGTGACGATGGACGGAGATGAACGCAGAGTCGGTCCGGGCGATTTGGTGGTGACCCCTTTGAACTCCTGGCAAAGCGTAATCAATGATGGTGCCGAACAGTTAGAATACATCGTGATCGAAGTATTTCCGCCGGCGATCTCTGAGAAATTGCCGCGCCGGCGCCCAACTGATGAACTGGAGGTCCAGCATGCCGGGTGAATTCCTCCACTTGGAACGTGGCCAGATTCAGTCCCTAATGAGCTATCTCGAAGGGCCGTGGGACTCCATTGAAAGGCGGATTGTTCAAACGAACGCGCCAGCTACCTTAAGCCAGCAAGACAAGGAAGTTGCTGCGTATGTCATTACCGGAACTGGTGAGTTGGAGGTCAATGGCAGAGGCTTTCGCCTCGAGCCTGGGTCGGCAGCTTTGCTACTAAAAGATAGCGCAGTGACTTTTCGTGCCAATCAACAATTGGAGCTGTTGCTCGTCTCGCTCTTCACCCCCAAGGAGTAACGGCCCATTCGAGATTCGGCCGGCAGGATAGCATCAATTGTCGATGACCTCGGACTGAATCGAAAGGTGTCGCTTACCTGACCAGGAAATCTATGACCCATGCAGCTGCTAAAGCCGGAGCCGCCCTACTCGGAGTAAGTCATCCGCATACCTCGGGTCGAACCCGTGCTCTCATCGAGAGATCGATTCCGATCCTGGGGGCTTGGGATGATGATCCGGTCATAGAACCGTTCACCAAGAAGTTTGAGATTCCCAATCGGCCCTTGAACGCGATTCTGGACGACCGCGATATCAATATCGTCCTGATACACAGCAAGAGCCACGCAATGGTGTCGCTGGCGTCGGCAGCACTGCGTGCTGGCAAAGCAGTGCTGGTAGAAAAACCTGGAGGCAAAAGCTTGGAGGACCTAGAGACACTCGTTCGGGTTGTCGAAGAAACGAACGGTATCTGCCAGGTGGGTTATTCCTATCGGTTCTCACCGGCAGTCAGGATCACGGACGAAGTGCTCGAGACGGGTATGCTAGGACGGGTTCTTCAAGTGAGATTGCACGGCGGCTGTTCCCTTGACGAAGCGGCGACATCGCATCTTAACCAGCCAGATGATATGGGCGGGGCATTTTTTGTCATCGGCTGTCACCTGATCGATTTGCTCGTTCACCACCTCGGGATGCCTGCTTCGGTCAATGCTAAGATTCCGAAGTTTGCTGGCTTGTTCGACGCAAGATCGCGGGAGGATGCCGGAATCGCTCTGTTCGAGTATCCGGATAAAATTGTGGGTTTCGACTTTAGCACCTGGGACCCTCTGCCCTGGGTGGAAAGTTGGGCCATCTCTTTTTATGGAAACGAGGGCGTGCTGCATTCGAGGCCACTTCCAGCGACCTATAAACTGTTCCTCAAAGGGGCGAAGGGCCGCTTCAACGCGGGTTGGACTCTTTGGAACGAAACCTCGTTTCCAATTGCCTGGGCTTCGGAGAAGACGGAGTACACTCCTGAATTGGCTGAGATCGGTAATTTGCAGTACTTCCGGCGAGAAGTGGAGTGCTTCGTCGCTGCCGTCCGTGGCGAACGGCCGGTCGAAATCTCCGCGGCTCACGCCCGCGACATTCTTAAATTAATCGCCGCCTGTTATAAGTCGTCAGCTCAAGGAGGACAAGAAGTTCGTCTCAACTAGGACAAACCTTTTAACGAGATTGTTTGATGAGTATAGCGCCTTTAGGACTCGCCTTGATCGGAGCTGGACGAATTGGACAGCTCCATGCGAGAAATATTGTAAGAAATCCCCGTGCCCGCCTTCTCTGCGTACTCGAGCAAGACAAAGAACGGGCAAAAAGCGTCGCTGAAATGGCGGGATGCCAGGAGGTCTCGGAGTTCGAGGAAGCTATCAACTTTCCCGGCGTTGAAGCAGTGTATGTCTGTTCTCCGACCGACACCCATGTCGATTATGTCCTCCGCTCTGTGGAGGTCGGCAAGTATGTCTTTTGTGAGAAGCCGGTCGATCTCGATCTCGAGCGTGCCAAGGCTTGCGTTCAGCACCTCGGTGATCATGCAACCCGAGTGATGATGGGATTCAATCGCAGATTTGATCCTTCTTTGGCTGCTATTCGTCGGGCGGTACAGGGAGGAGATATTGGTGCCGTGGAACAAATTGTGGTCATATCACGAGATCCAGCTCCTCCGCCTCAGCTCTATGTGAGTCAGTCGGGAGGAATCTTTCGCGACATGACCATTCATGATTTTGACACTGTACGCTCCCTCGTCCCTTTTGAGTTTGTGACGGTTTTTGCGCACGGCAGCTGCCTGTTTTCCGATGATATCCGGGCGTTCAATGACTACGACACGGTGTCCATTCAATTGATTGGTCCCGGTGGTGAAACCTGCACCATTCTAAATTCTAGACGCTGTTCTTACGGTTTCGAGCAGCGGATCGAAATCTTTGGTTCGGCTGGTACCATCGCCTTGGAGAATCCGCGGCCTACTAATGTCAGATGGTTTACCAAAGAAGGGGAGAAAAGAGGGCCGCTGTACGAGTTCTTTCCGCAGCGCTACGCTTCCTCTTATGAGCGCTTGCTTGACGATTTTGTTTCTAAGGCCCGATCAGACGAGCCCTTCTCGGTAACCATTCATGATGGGCTGCGCTCTTTAGCTCTGGCTGAGGCGGCGCGCCGTTCGGCTGATAATCGCTTACCGATTTCAATGAGTGCAATTTCCTGATCGAGCGCGGCGCTGCGAAAGGAGGCGTCATCGAGAGAACGGACGGGCGGAGCGCGTCCCCACCGTAAATCTCACTCTCGTTGTTTCGAGTCAATCCAGATGGTGACGGGACCATCGTTGACCAGGTTGATCGTCATGTGCGCTCCGAAAACACCGCGCTCGACCGGTCGATCCATGTGCAGCGAGAGCTGTGCGCAAAATTCGTTAAACATCCGTTCCGCAGCATCGGGCGGTGCGGCTTTGCTGAAGGAGGGGCGATTTCCTTTTTTGGTGCTGGCATACAAAGTAAATTGGCTAACGACCAGCAAAGCTCCGCGACTATCCTGGACCGAGCGATTCATTGCGCCGTTTTCGTCCGCGAATATCCGCAGATGGAGAACTTTGCCGGCTAGCCAATCAAGATCTTCGGTATTGTCACTTGTTTCGAATCCGACAAACAAAAGCAGGCCGGGACCGATTTGACTGACAGACCGGCCATCGACTTCGACCGACGCGTTCAGAACCCGCTGTAGTAATACCCGCATCCGATTGTTCTGCACAGAAGGAACCACGCGGCGAGCCGCAAACTCGTTGGAGAACCGAACACGGAATACCGACTCAGCCTGTAGCCGCCTACAAATCCTCACAAAAAAGGTAGGATGAACGCGAATTGTTATTTAAGCCGAACGGGCGACGGGTAGACCGAAGGCCAAACCAGTGTAGTGTGAGCTTCTCATTTTTAGGAATGGATCTTGTCTTATCTATACTCATACTTTTGCTGATCCCAGTTGCGCTGGGGGTGTATGGGCGAATGTTCTGGCTCGTTTATGCAAAGCACACGGGCAAAGTCTTCGTCGGAGCATATTCATTACTTGACGGGTTGTTTGCTGGCGGACTCATTCTTATTGTCGTAACTCAGCTGTTTGCGAACGTCGACTCGACTCGGGTATCGCTGCCAGCAAACATTGACACTCGGGGCCTGCTCCTGAGCGCACTCTACTTCTGGGGGTTAGTCCTCGGAACAATTTTACTCTCACTTCGGCTCAGGGGGTTTCGCCTATCTACCGTCTTCGGAATGGATCAGTTGCCTTTGCGAAAATCAATCCTGTGGGGTGTCTCCTTGTTGGTTTGCGCGCTTCCGCTGATTTTTGCTGCAAGTTATCTAGCGTCGTATTTTTTGCATAGTGATCCAACGACCGATTCACAGGAGATCATACAGGTATTCGAACACGCAAAGAGCATTGGCGAGCGTTTGCCGATCATACTGTTGGCGATCGTGATCGCTCCGGTTGCCGAAGAACTAGCATTTCGAGGTTATCTTTATGGAGTGATGCGCCGTTACTTCGGGGCGTTGCCCGCGCTGGTCTTTACCGGGGTTCTTTTCGCAATTATCCATTTAAATGTACCGACCTTGTTCCCGCTCTTCATACTCAGTTGCTTGTTCACCGTATCGTACGAGGCAACCGGCAGTCTTCTGGTACCGATGACAATGCATGCGCTATTTAACACCGTCAATCTGGTAGCAATCGCCTTCCAACCAAGATGAAGGAGGCAAGCGGAAAACGAGGTGGAATACGGGACGTCGAGCTGGCTGATGTGGGCGAGGATCGTCTGATTGCCGAATTGACGAGGAACTTTAGACACGACTCGCGAGTGAAGATCGGTCCGGGAGATGATTGCGCCGTGGTGAAATTCGGGAAACGCTGGCAGCTCCTGAAAACCGAATGCATCGTAGAAAGCATTCACTTCTTGAAAGAATCACCGGCAACCTGGGTTGGCTGGAAAGCACTCTGCCGGGCAATTAGTGATGTTGCTGCGATGGGTGGCAAACCAATGGATGCGTTGGTAACAATTGCGGTCGCTCCGCAAGTCCGATTACGCTGGGTTCGCGGCGTCTATTCGGGACTCCGGAAAGCAGCTCAGCGGTATGAAGTGAACCTGGTAGGCGGTGAAACCTCGCGTTCGCCGGGACCAGCATTTATTTCAGTGGCGCTGACCGGGATCGTCGAAAAGCGACGTGCGCTATTGCGCTCAGGCGGGAGGCCCGGCGATTTTCTGTATGTGACGGGGCAACTGGGTGGATCGATTCGCGGAAAGCATCTTCGCTTCGAGCCACGGTTAGCCGAGGCACTTTGGCTAGCCGATCATTTTGTAATTAACGCGATGATAGATCTCAGCGACGGACTGAGTAGCGATTTGCCAAGACTGGCGAAGGCGAGTAGCACCGGCTTCGAAGTCGATCGAGAGCATCTGCCCTTGAACAAAGGATGCTCGATTGAGCGGGCGATATCAGACGGAGAAGATTACGAACTTCTGTTCGCCGTTTCTCCAGGAGCCGCGCCGACCCTGGAAGAACGCTGGAACAAGAGATTCCCGACGCTGGCACTGACCCATATTGGACGGCTGACAGAGCCGAGCGCGCAGAAACCGCACGCGCCTGGATTTGATCAACTGACCGATTCCGGGTACGACCATTTCCGCGTGACGGAGAAGAAATGAAGCGATTGGCTCACGGCCCGAAAGAGACTCGAGCCATTGGAAGAGAACTCAGCCTGGCTCTTCAGGAAAATTCTGTAATCGGCTTATCCGGAGATCTAGGTGCCGGTAAGACTGAGTTTGTGAAAGGCATCGCAGAGGGTCTGGACGCAACGGACCCGGTTACCAGCCCAACATTTACCCTGGTTCATGAATACCGGAGTGGCCGGTTGCCGTTGTTTCACATGGATTTTTATCGCTTGGAGACGGAGAAAGAGCTGGATGAGATAGGTTTTGACGATTATCTCCGCGAACCGGGGATCTGCGCCATCGAGTGGGCCGACCGATTCCCGGATCGAATACCTCGAGACGCAATTCGGGTGGAAATCCAAATTAGCTCTGGGAATGAAAGGTTGATTGTCTGGTGACGACTCTGGTAATCGAAAATTCCTCTACTCCCGGAAGTCTGACCCTGGCGAGAGACGGCGTCCTGGTTCACGAGCGCGTATTTCATGGTGCGGGCGAGCTGGCGACTGAGGTCGCTAAGGCGATTGAACTATTTACCAGACTAGATCGAGTAATCGTGGGGATTGGTCCAGGTTCCTACACTGGATTGCGTGTCGGCATAGCGACTGCCTTTGGGCTAAGCCTGGCGACTGACTGCCAGAGAATTGGATGTCCCTCGATTCTTGGTTTTGCCGAAAACGACTACACAGTGATTGGTGATGCGCGCCGTGGGTCGTTCTTCTTCGCCCGTATTGCCGAAGGGGTGATTGCGGAAGGACCACAGTTGTTGCCCAAGACCGACTTATCTAGTTTGGTTGGCAATCAGCCAGGTATTCCGCTCTTTGCCGTCGGTCCAATGCCGGAATTGCCCGAAGTTGAAGTGAAGGTTCCTTCTGCGCGATTTCTCTTGGGCAAAGAAGCTAGTTACGCTCCGCTGGGCGAACCGATCTATCTTAAAGAGCCGCATATAACTCAACGAACGACAACGAACGACAACGAACGTCAATGAACAACAATGAACAACAATTAACAGCAACGGCGCTGGCGTTCGTTCACGTTCGCTGGCGTTCGTTGTCGTTCGTTGCATATTGGCCGCCATGAAAATCGTTGTCGCATACTCGGGAGGGCTCGACACGTCGGTCATATTGAAATGGATCAAAGAATCCTATTCGGCCGAGGTTACTGCATTTTGTGCCGATATCGGCCAGGAGGAAGAGCTGGAAGGATTAGAAGAGAAGGCGCTTCGGACCGGAGCGTCGAAATGTTACGTCGACGATCTGCGCGACGAGTTCGCTCGAGATTTCATCTTTCCGATGTTCCAAGCTTCGGCGCTGTATGAAAATCAATATTATCTCGGCACCAGCATTGCCCGCCCGCTCATTGCGAAACGAATGGTAGAAATAGCTCGAGCGGAGAAAGCGGAGGCAGTCGCTCATGGCGCGACCGGTAAGGGTAATGATCAAGTACGCTTTGAGCTGGCGGTCGCAGCGCTTGCTCCGGACATTCGCGTCATTGCGCCATGGCGGGACGAAGGCTTCCGGCAACAATTCCCCGGTCGCACGGAGATGATTCAGTATGCAGAGAAACACGGTATCCCAGTCGCCGCCACGGCAAAGAAGCCTTATTCCATGGATCGCAATCTTCTCCACATCAGTTATGAAAGCGGCATTCTCGAGGATCCCTGGATTGATGCGAGTACCGCGGAGATGCGAGACATGTATACGTTGAGTGTATCTCCGGAAGACGCGCCCGATGCGCCGGAATATCTGGAATTGGAATTTGAAAGTGGTGTTTGCCGGGCACTCGGTCACCCGGATCTGCAAGCCCACTTGGATCAGTTGGGATTTACCGGGGATCTGGTTAAGAACGCTGAGAGCAGAATCCGGCTTTCGCCGTTTTGGATAATGAAGGTGCTTAATTTTTTTGGGGGAAGGAATGGCATTGGGCGAGTTGACATGGTGGAAAATCGCTTTGTCGGAATGAAGAGTCGGGGAGTGTATGAGACTCCGGGCGGAGCGATTCTGTTTTTCGCGCATCGACAGATCGAGTCGTTGACCATGGATCGGGAAGTCATGCATCTTCGCGACACGCTTGGGCCGAAGTATGCGGAGCTAGTCTATAACGGTTTCTGGTTTGCGCCGGAACGAGAAGCGATTCAGGCATTAGTCTCTGAATCGCAAAGGCATGTCACCGGCCTCGTACGAGTGAAATTGTACAAAGGCAATGTTATCGCTGCCGGGCGGATGAGTCCGGTAAGTCTATACAATCCGGAGATTGCCACAATGGAAGCTGATCCGACGCATGCCTATAACCAATCGGATGCAACCGGATTCATTTCCTTGAACGGATTACGTCTGAAGGTCGCGGCCAAAGTGCATCCGCGACGATGAATAACGCCGTCTTCGACGAGAACGCCGACAGCGCCGGGAACTGCAAGTGCCGAGCGCTAAGCGCCGAACCTTATGCGTTTGTGTCCACCAATCGGCACCCGCTATTTCTCTCACCGCTTACCGACTACCGTATTCCGTCTTCCCGGTTTGACCTGACCGATTTTTCCTGTGCTGAGCGCTGAGGTCTCTGATCGCCGAACGACGAACCATCGGCCGGAAAGAAGGTAGTCCGAACATGCGGGAACGCCTGAGGGTTTCTTTCTTGGAGATATTTTAGGATCTTTTCTCGAACCTCGCATCGAAGATCAAAGAGGTGGTCCGCCGCATCCGAGCTAACCAAGATTCGAACTTCGATCGTTTCATTTTTCCAATCGGTAACCTGGGCGCCGTACACGCGTTTATCCCAGAGTGGAGAGGCCGCCACGATCTTTTCCGCAGCTTGCCGGATCTCTTCAATCGGGATCATAAAGTCGGTGTAAAGCAACACGGCGCCGATCAGCTCCGAGCTGGTACGGGTCCAATTCTGGAACGGTTTGTCGAGAAAGTAGGTGATTGGCAGGATCATCCGGCGTAAGTCCCAGAGCTTCACGACTACATAAGTGAGCGTGATCTCTTCGATCGTACCGTATTCGCCTTCTACAATCACCACGTCGTCAATTTTCATCGGACCGGTCAAAGCGATCTGCAGACCGGCGATAATCGTGGAAAGCGATTTTTGCGCGGCGAATCCGAAAATAACGCCAGCTACGCCGGCCGAGGCAAGTAGCCCAGTCCCGACCTGTCGAACCCCATCAATGTTCATTAGAATCACGCCGATGCTGATAAGGATAATCAGGAATACCAGGAGCCGACGGAGTACCTGCAATCTGGTCTGGAAACCGCGGAACTTATAAATATCGTGGTCGCGTAAGCTGGTCCGGTTAATCAAAATGTCCTCAACCGCTCTGATCATCTGAATGAAAGTGACGCAGTTGACGATGGCGGAGGCAATCGAGACAAGTTTGGTGCCGAGCGCTTGGGCTGGCCCCGGTAGCTGAAGCAAGAACAGACCGAGTTGGAGCGAGATCAGGATGAAATTGTAAAAGAGCAACTTCCCCAGGAACGGGAAGGCGGGATAGTACCACTGGCGCGGTTCTCGCTGGGCATGAAGCGTTAACCAGGAATTGATGAGGAGAACCAGATTATAACAGAAAACGATCAGCGCCGCAAAATAGCCTAGCTCGGTCAATTTACTGACGATGTGGAAGATCCCCTCATTTCGCAGGCCAATCGCGATATGAGGAAGCAAGGGCGAAAGGAAGAGGAAAATAGCGGTTACCCAAAAGAAAATACCAAGGCCTTTGCGCAACGCTCGGAGAATTCCGCCAACCCAAAATCGTTCAGATGGTTCGCTGTGCCGCCAGCGATGGGCTGCGGCCAATAGTCGCCGAAAGATCTGCAAAATCGCGAGAGCGACCAGCGCCGAAAGTATTCCCAGAATGACCTTGGCCGGCGTAATCTGTAAAAACAGGTCGCGCTGGCTCCACGGGCCCAGAGTCTGGCTCAACTGCACGCTGAGCAGATCGATTGTGAACGCAAAGGATCGACAAAGGTATTCGATGTCGAAATCCTGGCTATTGGCTTTTTCTGGATCGGCTACGGCTTCAACCACATTCTTTGGGGACGAGCTGGCTTCTGCGGTTGCTGCCGTGGTCTGGGCTTCTGCCGTTGCTACGGCACACCACCAGATGAGCAACAAGATTACTGCCCGCATCAGGCAGCCTTAACGATGGAGAAGGCAATCTCAACCAAAAGATAGGGGGTCATTGAAAGAGACGGAGGACGCCGCTCGGGTTTCACGACCTTCTAACGCTCAATTGAGCGAGTAGTGTTTAGCCAGCGCAGAAAATTCCTGAACTTGTTTGGTTTCCCAAGCGGCGTCGCGCGACAGTTTTTCCGCCAATAGCCGCGCCACTCGGGGCGCCGCCTCCACTGCTGCCTTAACATCGAGGAGAAGCGCTCGAGTCCGGCGCGATAATATGTCTTCGATCGTTCGCGCCATTTCGCGGTCGATCGCCCATTTTGCCTCTGCCGTTAAATAAGGCAACCGAGGGTGGAGCCGGTCGCCTGCTTTTGCGTCGGACTTGGCCATTTCCTCAATGCTTTTTCGATCAGTGCCATAAACCGCGAGATGTTCGGGTGGAGCGAAGATCTCAGAAGCAGCCGAGCAACCGTGGAGATTCAATTCGGCGGTCTTGGATGGTCTGTGCTCGAAACCCGCCACCTCCTCGGCATGGTTCAAGCAATCTTCGCCCATGTGCCGATAAGTCGTCCATTTACCACCAGTAATCGTCACCAAACCGGACTCAGAGATGAGTACGGTGTGATCGCGAGATAGTGCGGCCGTGCTCTTACTGCCACCGTGCTTCACCAGCGGACGAAGTCCGGTGTAGCAGGCTAACACGTCGCTTTCGGTTGGGTCTTCGGCCAGATATTTAGCAGCTTCAGAAAGAATAAATTCGACCTCATGGGGTTGGATTTGCGGTTCTTCCACCGGCTTTGGTACCCCGAAATCGGTCGTTCCGACAACGAGGCGTTGGTGCCAGGGAATGGCGAAGAGAACGCGACCATCCGAGGTCTTCGGTACCATTAAAGCCGATTTACTTTTGAGGAACTTTTCCGGCAAGACCAGATGAGAGCCTTGAGCCACGGCAATAATGTCGGTCGCTTGCGGGTCATCCAAGTCCCGAACGGAATCAGTAAAAATCCCGGTAGCGTTGATGATCACTTTCGCGCGAACCGAGTACTCCTGTCCTGTCTCCGTATCTCTAATCACCGCCCCGCAAAGTGTGTTATTAGACTTGATCAGAGATACCACTTCGGCGTAGTTGGCTGCGTGCCCGCCCTGGTCTTGGATCGTGCGGAGAAGGGAAATCGCTAGTCGGGAATCGTCGAACTGGCCATCGAAGTAGACAATCCCGCCTTTGAGTCCGGATGTCTCAACATTTGGTAGCTGGGAAACAACTCTTTCTTTGCTGAGGACGCGCGACTTTCCCAGCGAGAGTTTACCCGCAAGAGCATCATAAACTTTTAGGCCGATGCCATAGAACGGCAGCTGCCAATAATGATAGGCAGGGATAATGAAGGCCAACGGATGAGCTAGATGGGCGGCGTGGTGCAACAACAGACCGCGTTCACGGAGCGCTCCGCGAACGAGTCCGATATTCCCTTGCTCGAGGTAACGAACGCCTCCGTGTACGAGCTTGGTCGACCGGCTTGACGTGCCTTTGGCGAAATCATATCTCTCCACCAAAAGAACTTGATAGCCACGCGACGCAGCCTCCAGAGCGGTGCCGAGTCCGGTGGCACCGCCCCCAATCACGAGGCAATCCCAGACCTGTGAGCGGTCCGAGATTGCCTGTATAGCAACCTCCCGGTTCACGACTCTAATTGAGCCAGCCCTTAGCGCGTCCTAGAGCCTTCTTCCATTCGGTCTGCAATTTCTGTCGCTCATCAGCCGACATCTTGGGCTCGAACGTGCGATCCGACGCCCATTGGGCAACGATCTCGTCGGTCGATTGGTAGAAGCCTACGGCCAGCCCGGCGAGATACACAGAGCCGAACGCGGTCGCCTCGGGATTGGCAGTGCGCACAACCGGAATTCCTAGAATGTCTGCCTGGAATTGCATCAAGTGGTTGTTGCCGGCAGCGCCACCATCGACTCGGAGCTCAGCGAGCTTAACGCCAGAATCCGACTCCATGGCGAACAGAACATCGGCCACCTGATAGGCTATGGCCTCCAAGGCGGCACGTGCGATGTGAGCCCCGGTTGATCCACGGGTCAGACCTACGATTGTACCACGTGCGTACGCATCCCAGTGTGGCGCTCCCAATCCAACAAATGCTGGAACGAAGTAAACGCCACCGTTATCGGGAACGGATAGGGCCAACTCTTCTACTTCCGCCGAAGTGCGGATGATCTTGAGACTATCGCGTAGCCATTGCACGACTGCACCGGTGATGAAGACACTGCCTTCCAATGCGTATTCGGTTTTCTCTTTACCCACACGCCACGCAATGGTGGTTAGCATATTGTTCTTGGAGGGTACGGGTTTAGTGCCGGTATTAATCAGCATGAAGCTGCCGGTTCCATAGGTGTTCTTGGCCATACCCGGTTTCAGGCAGGCCTGCCCGAATAGAGCGGACTGCTGGTCACCAGCGATACCGGCGATCGGGATCCCCTCCAAAGCACCTTTGGCTTTTCCATAGATCTCACTGGAACTACGCACTTCCGGTAAAACGGATCGGGGAACGTTCAGAATGCCTAACAACTCATCGTCCCACTGCTTGGTGTGCAGGTTGAGGAAGAGAGTACGTGAAGCGTTGCTTTCGTCCGTTACATGAACCGCTCCATCCGTGAGTTTCCAGATCAACCAGGAGTCGACCGTTCCAAAGGCCAGTTCCCCACGATTCGCTTTTTCGCGGGCTCCCGGAACATTGTCGAGCAGCCAGTTCACTTTGGTGCCGGAAAAGTAGGCGTCGATTACGAGTCCAGACTTCTCCTGAATCACTTTTGCGTGTCCGGCGGCGCGCAGTTTGTCGCAGAACGGGGCGGTGCGACGATCTTGCCAAACGATCGCGTTGTGAATCGGTTCACCGGTTTTGCGATCCCAAACGATGGCGGTCTCGCGTTGATTGGTGATGCCGATGCCGGCGACATCTTTGGTCGAGGCGCCGGCCCGACTGAGAGCTTCGGAAGCTACACCGATCTGGCTGGCCCAAATCTCCTTGGGATCATGCTCAACCCAGCCGGGTTGGGGAAAGATTTGAGTGAATTCTTTTTGTGCGACCGCTACGACTTTCCCGGCATGATCAACGACGAGCGCCCGCGAACTGGTGGTGCCCTGATCCAGAGCAAGTAGATACTTCATATAGGAACTGTTTTAATTTTTAGGGTTTTAGGGAGTAGGAGGAACGGGAATGGCGCCAAGAGTGGCTGTGTACACTAATGCACCGATAATGCCGCCAATGATAGGGCCAACCACAGGAATCCAGGAATAGCCCCAGTCGGAACTTCCTTTCCCGGGAATCGGTAGAACGGCATGGGAGATCCGTGGACCAAGATCACGCGCCGGGTTAATGGCATACCCGGTCGGACCACCAAGGGACAAGCCAATACCCCACACTAAGAGTCCCACAATAAGTGGAGCCAAAGCCGGAGCCAGGCCGGTTTTTTCCACCAGGTTGCGAGTGGACGTCATCGAGAGCACACCAAACACCAAAGTGAACGTACCGATGATTTCAGTGACGAGATTCCAGCCATAATCACGTATGGCGGGACCGGTGCAGAATACGGCAAGCTTTAACCCTTTATCTTCGGTCGCAGCAAAATGATCATGGTAGGCGAGCCACACGATGACGCCTCCGACGAACGCTCCGCAAAATTGACCCAAAATATAGATGATCGCTTTACCAACGGTCACTTTACCGATTGACACGAGGGCAATGGTCACGGCGGGATTGATGTGTGCGCCGCTGTATCCGGCTACAGCATAAACGCCGACGACGACGGCCATGGCCCATCCGGTGGCGATAACGATCCAGCCGGAGTTTTGGCCCTTGGTCTTGTTTAGGACGACGTTCGCAACCACGCCGTCTCCAAAGATAATCAGCAACATGGTACCGATGAACTCTGCAATGAATATGTCCATAATTTGGATGCCTGGGGGGTGTTCAATTGGATTCTTCGGCTGGTTGGCTGCGCCAACCGATCCGAAGAACTCAAATTGCTGAGTGTCACCGTCGCGGTGCCGCCCAGCTTCAGGTTTCTTTTTGGGTGGGGTTAAGGAGCTAGGCCAACCCAGCTGTGAAACCGAAGGCTTTGGTCGGGCCGCAAACGGGCGGTTAGACCACACGAGACTGGGGGGAGGGTGGCTCCGATTGTGTCGGTTTATCGCACAGTGAACAGTTTGTCAATGACTTTGAACTTTTGTTCACTCCTCTCGACGGATGACCTCACAATGGTATATGGTCCAAATCTAGATGTCCCCCTCAGAGCAACAGCGCGCCTCGGCGGTCCAGGTCGCCCGCCTCTACTATTATCAAGGATTAACCACGGAAGCGATCGCCACAGAGCTGCAGCTTTCGCGTCCCAAGGTCTCACGCCTGCTCAGTTTTGCTCGTTCGAGTGGGTTGGTCGAAATCCGGATTCAGGACTCATTGGCGCATCCGCAAGAATTGGAGCAAGCGATTCAGAGACAATTTGCTATACAGGAAGTAAGGGTAATTCCAGTGCCAGCTAACTCGCGGGAGGACGAGTGGCTGGAGCGGGTCGCCAACTTCGCCGCTAATCATCTCAATGGGCTCATTCATTCCGAGATGACGGTAGGCATTGCGTGGGGAACCACGTTAGACGCGATATCCAGACGATTATTACCGAAGCCGTGCAAAAACGTCGATCTGGTGCAACTCAATGGATCGGCCAATGTGCTGGCGTTCAATAATTTCTACATCGGCGAAATTTATAGCCGTTTCGCATTAAACTATGGAGCCAGGGCTCATCTCTTTCCGGTTCCGACTTTTTTTGACCATCCGGAGACGAAGATGGCGATGCTCCGCGAACGCTCAGTGCAGCGGATCCTGAGAATGATCGCCCGTACCGACCTGCTGGTATACAGCATAGGCGCATTTGGTGCGCGAGTTCCTAGTCATGTTTATGTCGGCGGCTACTTGGAAAAGCGGGATTTTCGCGAACTGAAGAAGGCGGGGGCGGTGGGTGATATCGCGACGGTTTTTTTCCGCGCAGACGGTAGCTTCCACGATATCCCGATCAATGATCGGGCCAGCGGACCGGATTTGACAATCACGCAAAAAGCCAAGCATGCACTCTGCGTAGTTTCAGGCCTAGGGAAGGTCGATGGGTTGCGCGCAGCGTTGCGCGGTGGATTGATGAGCGAGTTGATCGTGGACGAACCCACCGCGACAGAACTCTTAAGGCGCGAGTGCCCCGAACGGGCAGAGCGCTCGGAGTAATCTAAAAGCGATCGTTGGCGAGCGCAATCAGCGGGTTCTTCTCTCCGGTGGTGCAACAGCATCATGCTTGGATCGGTACGGTTTGCGTCAAGATCTGCTGCCGGCGGGACCGCTATCGGTTTTGGCGCGCGCGGCATTTAGCAAGCTATGCCTTCGTCCATACCCAAAGTAGATGATGAAACCGATCACTAACCACACCAGCAAACGGGTCCAGGTGGCGACTGGGAGGAAGACCATTTGGGCCAGGCAAATCACAACGCCCAAAGCGGGAACCACTGGATTCCAAGGTGTGCGGAATCTGCGCTCCAGATCGGGTCGGGTCCGACGCAAAATGATGACGCACCCGCAGACAATGGTGAAAGCCAACAAAGTGCCGATCGAAACCAGTTCGCCGAGTACCTGTACCGGGAAAAGACCCGCGATTACTGCGGTCACAGCTCCAGTTAGCAAAGTAGTGACAAACGGCGTGCGAAAACGAGAGTGAACGCGAGCGAATGTCCTGGGCAACAATCCATCCAGAGCCATTTGATAGAAGATTCGTGGTTGGGCCAACAGTAGAACAAGAACGACGGAGCTCAGTCCGGCGATTGCGCCCAGTTCGATAAAGGTCTTCGTCCAGGAAACACTCGGACCGACTCGCTCGACGGCATATGCAACCGGTGCAGGTACATTTAATTCTTTGTAATTGACGACGCCGGTGAGAACCAATGAGACCAACACATAGAGAACAGTGCAAATTAAGAGGGACCCGACTACGCCGATCGGAACATCGCGGGCGGGCGTTTTTGCTTCTTGAGCGGCGGTAGTCACTGCATCGAACCCGATATACGCGTAAAATATCACTCCGGCGCCGGCCAGGATTCCAGTCCAACCAAATTCCCCGACTCGACCGGTGTTTGGGGGGATGAACGGGGTCCAATTTTGCGGTTGAATGTGCGGTGCGCAGGTGATGATGAACAGCAGAACAGCCGCGACTTTGATGAGAACAATGACCGCATTCGTTCCGGCCGATTCACGGATTCCTATGACCAGTACCGTGGTCACAATTGCGACAATGAGAACTGCCGGCACGTTGAGGACGGCACCCGTGGTCACCAAATGATCTTGGGCGAAGTCAAGAGGCGCTTGCGAAAATGCAGTCGGCAGATGAATTCCGTAGTCACTAAGTAATTGGGACACGTAGCCAGACCAACCAACTGCCACCGTTGACGCGCCGAAAAGATACTCTAAGATCAGGTCCCAGCCGATGATCCAGGCGATGAACTCTCCCATCGTCGCATAAGCATAAGTATACGCGCTACCAGTTACCGGCAGCATCGATGCAAATTCTGCGTAGCATAGAGCCGAACAGAGGCAACCCAGCGCCGAAACGACAAATGAGATCGCGATGGCCGGTCCGGCATGCTGGGCCGCGGCGGTTCCGGTGAGGACAAAGATGCCGGTGCCGATGATACAGCCGATACCGAGGAGGATGAGCTGCCAGCCATGCAATTCTCTGCGAAAATGACTTTCTCGGTAACTCGCCTCACGGAGCTCATCCACCGACTTGGTTCTGAAAATGTCCATAATACTTATCCGGGGCGGCGTGACGGCTATCCGAAAC
Organism: Verrucomicrobiota bacterium; assembly: GCA_041167675.1. Lineage (GTDB taxonomy): Bacteria > Verrucomicrobiota > Verrucomicrobiia > Chthoniobacterales > JAFAMB01 > DASTDH01. The sequence continues at coordinate 7,451 of JBEEIB010000295.1, read as the reverse complement.
CTGTTATTGCCTATCGATAATCTGTCTACATCGCAAGCCGTCATTCTCGCCTCAGGCCCGAATGAAATGACAAATAGCAGATCGCAAATACCTCAGATGACGGGTTTCGACTTGGCAAGCTTTTGATACGGTCTTTGCCAAAGTAAACGGATGATCGCGCAGCAGCACTTTCGGCTATGGCAGACAATCGGTGCTTGCGGAGCGAAACGCCTACCCGCCCCGTTGTTCGCACTGGTGCTGGTCCTAGTCCTGTTTTAGCTTTGCGTATTGTCACGACGTGGTTTCCGGCGTGTCTAACTGGGCAGGTACGCGATTTTGAACAAGACTTTTGCTGATCGACCCCAAGATGCTAGCCGCGGCCCTTTCGCTCAAATAAAGGGAGAGGGCAGCGATCCACCGGATGAAGAACTGGTTGTCCAAGCCCAGTCTGGTGACAAGAATGCCTTGGAACAATTAGTGCGCCGTCACCAGCCTTGGGTTTTCAACATTGCCGTTCGAATGATGTGGCGGCGTGATCTAGCGGAGGATGCCACCCAGGAAATCCTGATCAAGATCGTGACGAAGCTGAGTTCGTTCCGAGGTGATAGCCTATTTCGGACCTGGCTGTATCGCATTGCGGTCAACCATTTGCTTAACGTTCGGAAATCGGAAATGGAAGAGAAAATGACTTTTACCGATATGGGTCGTTCGCTCGACGCCACTCCTAACCTCGATCTGCCTGATCCGCGGAGCGTTCCCGTCGAACTGCTGCTTCTAGTTGAAGAAACTCGGCTAAGCTGCATGAACGCAATGCTTTTATGTCTTGACCGTCGCCAGCGTCTGGTCTTCATCCTAGGCGAGATTTTCGGCGTCAGTGGCGAAGTTGGAGCGGAGGTGATGGAGATCTTACCGGACCATTTTCGACAGCTCCTTTCTCGCGCGCGACGCGATCTTTACCAATTCATGAATGACAAGTGCGGATTAGTGAACACCGCCAATCCGTGCCGCTGTGCGAAAAAGACACGCGGCTTCATGCAGGCCGGTTATGTCGATCCAGATCATTTGCAATTCATGAAAGGTAGATTGGCCAGTATTGGTGATGTCGCGCCGAACCGTCTTGATGAACTCGACTCACTCGACCGAAAACATGCCGGGTTGTTCCGCGACCACGCGTTTCTTGCACCGTCCGATTTGGCTACCAAGCTCCGCGCACTGATTACCGGATCTGGATTCGATGCCGGGGCGTAGAGGGGCATCTCGCAAATAGCGATGAATTAGGCGCGAGGCGCCGGCGCCGACGGCTTTGGCGGGCTCGTCTTTCGGTAGCGGAGACCGTCCGCGAGGCTCCTTGTCGCCCCCGGCCTTTAAGCTTCCATCGAAGTCTTGCGCCAAGCTCGATCGAACAGTGCAGTCGCCACTGTATGGTACGCGGTGGCGACTGCGCTTCACGGTTGGGCTCGATCAGTCGCTTCGAGCAAACGCGCTGGTTGAATCGGACCGTTGGACATAGTGGGACAGTCGCCGCTACCAAAGACGACACGCGCAGAGTAGGGACCCTATGAGAGCGCTATCGTTTCACTGCTGCTCATAGAAAAGTTCGGAGTAACTGTCACAACGGCTCTGGGCGCTTGTCTCAACCTTTAGTCGTCAAGTAAGGCGGCCAAAAGAAGGAAACGACATGAAGACTGGAATATTTCAAGAAGGCAAAACCAAGATGCGAGCGATCGTTAGACAAGAATATGGCGGTCCTGAGGAGCTGGTAATTGAGGAGTTAGCGATTCCCGAGCCGAAACCCGGCCACGTGGTAATCCAAATCAAAGCGTTCGGACTGAACCATGCCGAGACCTATATGAGAAAAGGGGAATGGGGAAATGTGGCCAAGGTGAGTGGCATCGAATGCGTCGGAATCGTGGAAGCTGATCTGGATGGTCGATTCGCCCAGGGGCAAAAGGTCGCGGCATTAATGGGAGGCATGGGCCGGACCATTGATGGCAGCTACGCCGAATACACATGCGCGCCGGCGACGAATGTCCTGCCGATTCAATCCGAACTCTCCTGGGAAGAATTGGCTGCTATTCCGGAGTCCTACGCAACCGCTTGGGCCTGCCTGCATGGCAATCTGGCGCTGGCTGCCGGTCAGACTTTAGTGATACGGGGAGCTACCTCGGCGCTCGGCCAAGCGGCCGTGAACATCGCCGCACAGGCTGGTGCGCGCGTCATCGCAACCACTCGCAACCGCGATCGCCGTTCGATACTGGAGAGATTGGGGGCGAACCGAGTCGACCTGGAAGGACCAGACCTCGCACGCCGCGTCCGCGAATCTTTTCCAGGAGGTGTCGACGCCGTTTTGGAACTGGTGGGAAACAGTACGATTCTGAACTCGCTTGCGATGGTGCGACGTGGCGGACGCGTCTGCCTGGCCGGGTTTTTGGGTGGTCTTGAACCAATCCCATCCTTCAGTCCGCTGCTCCAGATGCCGAGCGGCGTGCACTTTAGCTTTTTCGGTAGTTTTATGTTCGGTTCTCCGGAATTCCCTCTCAGCGATGTTCCGCTTCAGACAATAATCGATCGAGCGACAGCCGGTGCGTACCAAGCAAAGCCCGCAGCGGTGTTTCGGTTTGAAGAGATCCGGGAAGCACATCGGCTGATGGAGGCGAACCGCGCCCACGGCAAACTAGTCGTTCGAGTATAACAGTTATTCACCGGCAAAAAAGCCGTCGAAAACAATCGGCGCTAAGGTACTCGAATTGCTCGGGCGACGATTCGCCGCGTATGGAGCCGCTGGTGGATGGCTGCGTTGCGCCAGCTGAATACCTTCTCTGAAAGAACGACAATGACGTTTGCTCCACGGTTGCCCGCTCTTTGGCGAATTTCAGAGATCGTTTTATCTCGGTTAATATCCGCGTTTGTCTGTACCGTGATTGTACCAATCAAGTCATAAGGCGGGCTTGGCAGGCGCTCCAAAATTCGCACCGAATTGGCCGGCACGGTGGGATAGGACGGAGGTGCCGGGGCAGCTGATTTGCGGGTTGTGCAACCGGCAGTGGCCAAAACAGCCAACAAACCGGCACTCAAGCCGAATCGGAGCCACGAACTGTTCATCAGCGATCTACCAAATCAGGAATAAAAATGTCATTTCCTCTCATCGATTGGTTCAGTGCTCCTCTCCCACCGTAACGGTTGTGTCCAGCCGTTCCAAATTGGGAAGAAAGCCGGTTAGGAGTCCGATGAGAGGTAGAAACGAGCAGACCCAGTAGACGTACTCGATGCTCGTGCGATCTGCCAGTTGTCCGAAGACAGCCGATCCAATGCCGGCAATGCCAAAAGCAAAGCCAAAGAAAAGCCCGGAAATTAATCCTACCTTACCCGGAACCAGTTCTTGGGCGTAAACCAGGATCGTCGGGAACGCCGAGGACAAGATTATTCCGATCAGGACACTGAGCACTATCGTCCAAGTAAGATTAACGTAGGGCAGCAGCAACGTGAGCGGCGCGGCTCCCAAGATCGAGATCCATATTACGTATTTGCGTCCGAAGCGATCGCCGACGGGTCCACCGAGGATGGTTCCAGCGGCGACCGAAAACAAAAACAGGAAGAGGAGGAGCTGTGCCTGCTGCACTGATAGCTGGAACTTGGCTATAAGATAGAACGTAAAATAGCTCCGCATGCTTTCGAGATAGAAGAACTTCGAAAAAACCAAGCTGATGAGAATAAATAGAGCCCACCCAATTTGCGCCGAAGGAAGATGGGTGTGGCTGATCGGTCGCCTGATATGTTTGTGAGCTCGGGGAAGGTTCTGTTGGTACCAGCGCCCCGCGTTGTAAAGCACAACGATACCGACCAGTGCAACCAGCGTGAACCAAATGACGTTGCTCCGGGCACGCGCGCCAATTATCAACGCGGCTAGCAGAGGCCCTAATGATTGGCCGGCATTACCTCCAACTTGAAAGAGCGATTGGGCAAAACCGTATCGGCCACCGGAGGCAAGTCGAGCCAGGCGAGACGCTTCCGGGTGAAAAATGGAAGAGCCTAAACCTACCGCGGCTGCTGCCACTAAGATCATCGGGTAGCTATTCGCAAGACCGAGTAGAATTAAACCAACCAAGGAAAGAGCCATTCCGATTGCCAACGAAAACGGCTGCGGCCGATGGTCGGTATACAGACCTACCAGGGGCTGTAGCAGCGATGCGGTGAGCTGGAACGTCAACGTAATCAATCCGATTTGACCAAAGCTAAGCTGAAAAGAATCTTTCAGAATGGGATAAATCGCCGGAATGAGGGATTGAATAGTGTCATTGAGCAAGTGGGAGAAACTGGCCGCAACCAAGATGACAAAAACAGTTTCACTTCCTGTGGGTGCCGCTGTTGATTCGTTGAGATTCCGTCCTGTGCCTGTAGCCATGAGCGTGAGAGAAAACTCATAGCATCAGTGCCCACACTTCGCGACTCGCAATGCAGCAGGCCTCTTCCGCCTGACGAGATCGACGATCCGATTGTGCTCTCTGGTGCCTAGGCCTGGGCGATAGTTGACCATCGCCTGACGGCTGCCAATAGCCCAACGAGAACGAAAGAGGACGTCAGAAGTACGATAGTCGTAGGCTCGGGAATAGCCGCCGTTTGGAATGCGACGCCGGAGATATCGATGGAATTATTGCCGCTGGCTAGCGCAGACAAAGTAAAATTGTCTCCCGCCAACACGCCAGTGACGTTGAAGGTAAACGCGTCAAAGCCAGTCAAATTCCCTACCGAGATCGTCGCCGATTGGTTGGAGTCAGAGAACGTCAAACTCGCCGGCACAGCAGCTTCGTTGTTCAGAAAGACAATCATGTATTCTCGGCCAAAGGCTCTCATAAGCACAGAGTGATCAATCGCATTTGTTTACCAAGTACTATCCCAGATCTGGAAATTTCGGCTTTCTAATAGAAATTTGACGCCATGCTCTTCAGAAGATGCAGAGTAAACAAAACCTGTTGGCGAATTGGCCGTATGAAATGTCGTGGTTAAGTGGTTCTGACCAACATTGTTTTCCAATATGCATCTGCCCATAAACGACCATCTGGTTAGTCTTATCGTCCCAGCTTTTAACGAAGAAAGGACGATCGAAACTGTTCTGGATCGGATATTCGAGTTTCTTCCGGACGTTCACGAAGTCTTAGTGATTGACGATGCCTCGGTCGATCGTACCTCAGAAATATGTCACGAGTACGGCAGCAGGGACCAGAGGGTGAAGCTCTTCCGGCACAAAACGAATCAGGGTAAGACGGCGGCTCTTCGGACCGGGTTTGCAGCATGTACCGGTTCTATTGTGATCGTCCAAGATGCTGATTTGGAGTACCACCCGCGCGATATCGTGGACCTGATTGCACCGATTAAAGAGGGAGTCGCAGATGTTTGTCTGGGGTCGCGATTCATGGTTCGGCGAGCCGGACGGGTCTTGTATTTTCGACACTATCTGGCGAACAGGTTTCTTACTTTTATCAGTAATATTTTTACCGATCTCAATCTCACTGATGTCGAGACCGGATACAAAGCTTCGCGAGCGGAGATCGCCAAAAACATGATTATACAGTCGAGCGGCTTCGGATTTGAAATCGAGTTTGTTGCGAAATGCCAGAAAATCGGTGCCCGTATTTACGAGGTGCCGATTTCCTATTATGGCCGAACCTATGCAGAAGGGAAAAAGATTGGCTTAAAAGATGGGTTAGCCGCGCTCTGGTATTTGATAAAATTCAACATCTTGACCGGACTGAAGCAGAGTTTTCGCCAGCAGCTTCCCGACGGCGAAGGTTCGCGCTTAGGCATGGGCAAGCGCGATCAATCAAAATACATAGTTAATCTCGAATGAGATTGTATTTTGACTGTAGCTGCCCGTAGCTTTCTCGGCGTCGCGCCGCCTGAAATCATAAGTCACCGCGGTGCTCAAGCGTCTGCGAGGCCTCCAGCGTAAACTCGCCTCGATTACGTATTCCTTGAAGTTCCCCTGGATATTTCCGGTATTAAATTGGTTGGATCCGTTTTTAGAGTCACCCAAGAGGAGGTAAGGCGCCGCGGTAAACGTGATGAAACGTGTCAAGTTGAATTGGGTTGCGGCTCGAAATACGCTTTCTTCGGTTAGGTCGGTGCCGGTGGTGAAGATGAGATCGTGCGAGCCCGAGAGAATCACCTGAAAATTCCGATTGAACTGGTGCCGAAGTACCGCCGACAAGTAATAAGTGGGTGGGACGGATGGCTTAGCATCCAGCAGAGTGGCGCCGCAAGCCAAGTCGAAATCGGTCAGCCGCGTTAACTGCCCGCGGATAAAGGGTCCCACATTAATACTGTTGATGTTTCCGCTCCCGCCGGTGCTTCCCTGAGTCGAGCCGGTGGTTCTGGAGAGGGTGGTTTCGATCCCGTAGAGAACGGTTGGGGACCACCGGAAGGCGACACTTGAACCGACGCGGAAAGTATTCCGAGTACCACTACTGGACGGATTGGTCTGACCTTGAGCGTTTGAGCCGCTTTCGTTGTTATAAGTATAGTCGGCGGATAACGAGACGATAGCCAGGTTCAGATCTTTTTTGACCTCTGCGCCCATTGTGTTGGTGAGATTATTTAGATAGGTCGTATTGGAGGCTACCGGATTTGTGGTTGGATCTTGGGTATAGGAAAAATGGTCATAAAGCCGAACCTGTAAATCGGAGACGGCAAACTTAAATTGAAGGAGCGAGTCCGGAGCGATGCTGAAATTCACATTGCTCTGCCCGTTGCCGTAAAAGTCTTCCCTAAGCGTCCCGCCGAAATTGAATTCTAGCTGATTGAAATGGGTTAACGCCCAGATGGTATTGAGGCTAAACCCCTCAAAAAAGCTTAAGCGAGAAATCTTCCCGGTATGCGTGATGTTGGAATTGTCTGTGAAATCGAGGCCGGTATATCCCGTCAGCTCCTCTTGGAATGGTCCAAGGCGGACAAAAGTCTCTGGCTTTCGGAACTCTTGAATCTCCAACTCCCTCGCAGCGGTGCGAACCCGCTCTTGCGCTTGCGACGCCGTGATCGGGACCAGGCCAAGAACAACCGATATGACAACCGAAATCATGAAGGTACAGCGCAAGCGGAAAAGGCGTGCGGCCCTGGAGTGTATGCAACGGTCCTGTGGCATTTTTAGCCGGTGTAACGTATATCGGCGATCGATTCAATTGGATAACGCGAGGTGGTCAAAACAATTCTCCGCAATTTTAGCGGTCTGTTCAGCTCATCGCGGGGCGCAAGTGGCTTCAGTAACCGGATTTTGAGACCGATTTAATCAGCTTTTTTTTTAATGGAATTTCTAAGATCTGCCTCCTTTTCTCGGCGGCTCTAGCTGCTCTTTTCCGCCCATCCGATCTTTCTTAATTCGCTCAAGTTGGGGTCGTTACTCTCCGTCAGTCAGCGTTGTTTAGCTGGCTTTTTTTGACAGTCCCTCAACGATTTATGCGCAGAATTGATCCGAGTCCCAG
>JBEEIB010000294.1:0-3984 GCA_041167675.1 Verrucomicrobiota bacterium | reverse complement strand
CTTTCTACGAAGCCTGATCCAGATAGTCGATGCCTTGCTGAGTGATTTCCAGCATTCCTGTACGCTGGTTATGAGTAATCAATCCTTCTCGCCGCAGTCTATCAGCAAATAGCGACACGCGATGCGCCGAACGAGAGCCTGGGTTAATCCAAGATTCATTCGGATTCAATACCCGTTTTTTCTTTGCTAATTGTAACAGCTTATTTTTCCGTTCTTCATACGTCATTGGAGTCACCTCCTCTCAAGTAGATTGCGGAACATTCTTCAATTTTGCCGGGCACACAAAGAAAATCCTTTTTCGCAATTCCGCCGCCTCTCAACGGGACATCCACTGGACGGTTATCGTGCAATCGCGGTCATTGATTCATCTGGTCAGGCTCGGCTGCCGCTGGAATCGAAATTCCCAATGGTTCGAGACGCGGTTAATCAACTGAATTTGCCTCCGTAAGCGCTTTTGTTCTATATATTACATTATAATTCTGTGTAATTATCACATTACAATGCGGCGCTGAAATGATCGTGGCGCTATAACGGTGTCGAGATCTGGACAGCCCCGGGCGGTGAACGGTAAAACGGTAAGCGTTGAAACGATGAGCCCGAAATGCGGAACTCGGAACGACAAGAAAGATGAGGAGGGGTATCTTTGCAATGCACAATGGACGGAGACTTGCCCGTTAAGGGCCGGCGCGCCGATCGGATCTTACAGATGCCCGTCCCCACCGAAAGAACTTTAGGCCGAAATGAGAGGAAAATTATGACAACCCCCACAAAGACTCAGCTCCGGAGCCAGGATTGGTTCGGGAAAATGGATAAGATGGGCTTCGTGTATCGTTCCTGGATGAAAAACCAGGGTTTGCCTCATCATTTGTTTGATGGGCGACCCGTAATCGGCATTTGCAATACCTGGTCTGAACTGACCCCATGCAACGCTCATTTCCGGGAATTAGCCGAGTACGTCAAGAAAGGCGTGTACGAAGCGGCCGGGTTCCCGCTGGAGTTCCCGGTGATGTCGCTGGGTGAGACTAACCTGCGACCGACCGCCATGATGTTCCGGAACCTGGCTTCAATGGATGTCGAAGAATCCATCCGTGGAAATCCCATCGATGGGGTTGTGTTGCTGTGCGGATGCGATAAGACAACACCCTCACTCATGATGGGTGCGGCGAGCTGCAACGTGCCGGCGCTGGTTGTTTCGGGCGGTCCGATGCTAAACGGATGTTATCGGGGCCAACGTATCGGGTCCGGGACCGGCGTATGGCAGATGTCGGAGGCGATGCGGGCGGGAAAGATCGGGATGGCAGAATTCATTGAAGCGGAGTCGTGTATGAACCGCTCCCGGGGCCACTGCATGACGATGGGGACCGCTTCGACAATGGCATCCATAGTCGAATCACTCGGTATGGGCTTGCCGCATAACGCGGCAATTCCTGCCGTAGACGCCCGGCGCCAAGTACTGGCTCATCTGGCCGGCCGGCGCATCGTCGAAATGGTGCGCGAGGATCTTACGATTGAGAAGATTCTGACCCGAGAAGCCTTTGAAAACGCCATCCGGGCCAATGCCGCCATCGGTGGTTCTACTAACGCGGTTAACCACCTGATCGCCTTGGCCGGGCGCATTGGTGTTGATTTGAAGCTCGCTGATTTTGAACTCGGGTCCGACGTGCCGTGTCTGCTCAACCTGCAGCCGTCCGGGGAGTTTCTGATGGAAGACTTTTACTACGCCGGCGGCCTGCCGGTCATTCTCCGCGAACTCTGTGAAGCCGGTCTGCTGCACAAAGACGTCGTGACTGTCAATGGCAAAACGATCTGGGAAAACGTGAAGAATGCGGAATGCTATAACCGCAAGGTCATCTATTCTTTCAAGCAGCCATTCAAACCGCATGCGGGCATCGCGATCCTGCGCGGGAATCTTGCTCCGAACGGCGCCGTCATTAAACCTTCGGCGGCAACGCCGGCGTTACTCAAGCATCGCGGACGCGCGGTCGTGTTCGAAACTGTGGAGGAACTGCACGAAAAGGTTAACGACGAAAGTCTCGAGATTGACGAGACCTGTATCATGATTTTGAAAGGCGCGGGACCGAAGGGCTACCCGGGTTTCGCCGAGGTTGGCAACATGCCGCTGCCGACCAAGGTCCTGCGCAAAGGGATTACCGACATGGTGCGCATCTCCGACGGGCGAATGAGCGGGACCGCCTACGGGACCGTGGTTCTGCACGTGGCGCCTGAAGCGGCTGTTGGCGGACCATTAGCGTTGGTGCAGACGGGCGACATGATAGAGCTCGATGTGCCGAAGCGCCGGTTGCACCTGGAAGTTTCCGATGAGGAACTGGCCCGGAGAAAGGGGGCATGGAAAGTACCGGAACCTCCTGCACGCGGCTGGTACCGACTTTTTCACGACCACGTTTTGCAGGCAGATCAGGGTGTGGATCTCGATTTCCTGGTTGGCAAAAGTGGGGCGGCGGTTCCACGGGATAACCATTAGGCAGGATCGTCGAACGGCGGGCGGTGAAACGCTGAACGCCATTAAGCATAACCGCTGACAACATCCGCCTGCCGTAAAGGCTCGCCAAAAACTATCAAATGGACTAAGACTAGGAGCCAGCTAGCCACCGACACGCGATGTCCAAAACATCCCGAAAAACATGATCTAAAAGAAAGTCCAGAGCCCTGCCACGAAAGCCCGGACAACCGACCGGCCATTCCTTGCTCAACAACGAAATCGAAAAGCGGATATGCTCTTTTGTCGCCCAATGCCACAATTACGAGAGCGCATGTTTAGCGGTAGGAATAAATTCAACTACCTTACGGAATTGGCGGCTGCGAGGCATGGAGAATCCAACCGGTAGATATGGGAGATTTGTCGAAAAGCTCGAGGCAGCGCGGAACCGAGCGAAAATCTGGTTTGTAAATTTCCTGGCAAACAACCCTGACTGGAAAGCGCGCTGGAAATTAATGAAGAACTACTGGCCGGGAGAATTTTCCGGGCGGATCATTCAAGAGTTGAGCGGACCCGATGGCGGACCGATCGAAACAAAAGGCGGACCGTATGTGCTCGAAATAACGCGTACCGAAAAGATGCCAGACTGGCCGATACTGGATGCGAACGGTAACACCCCGCAGCCCATAGAGCTGATCAACGGTCGCAACTAGGCTCGCTGCTTAAGCAGGCCTGGAGGCGGATTGATTGAGCCCGGAGGAGGTGGTGTAGGCAGGAAAGCCGAACTCTCGCATCTGACGCTCCCGCTCCGCTCTTGTCGGAGCATTGGCGTCCAGAAGCGAAGTCGCCTCGTCCGGTGTCAGCGCGTCGGTTACATATCTAAAGTCCAGGCAGCGCACCAATTCCGGTGGGCTCATGTCGACCAACAGCTTCCAAACTGTTTTACCTTGGAACTTTGCCCACAGGTCCCACACGCCATCGTCCCGGATGGAACATCGGTAGGTAATTTCCAGCTCTCCCGGAAGTACCGCGCCGGGCGCAAGCGTCAAGCTAGCGATTGTGAGAACGGCCTGGAATTACCAAAATTTCTTTTGACAAAATTTGTCAAAACCTCATTGACGGGCTCTCTTCTGGCTGGCGACAGACGAGATTAGGGAAGCTCACAATCCGGCACAGGGTGCCCTGTGAAGCGAGTTGTAGAAGCGTCTGTGCTAGGACTGCGGCTTGAGAATTGTCACTTTACCCTGCACAGGATCCGCTCCTTCGCAGGTGACGCCGCCGAAACCATGATGGGCATCGACGAAGACGGTCCGATTCGCCGATATATGCACGCCAAGAGCCGTCCAATGTACGTTAATGGGATGACACGGGCGAGAATCACGTGATGTCGTAGGAGCGAGTGCTCATCGCACAGTCCCTATGGCGCGGATGAGCGCTTCTTCAAGACAGACGTCAACTTTTCAAACACCCTCTTAGCAATTCTCGACGAGATCGTCCGACTTATCGTTGCACCCGCAATTTCCAGTCGTGGTAATCGTAGAACTCAT
>JBEEIB010000293.1:0-5121 GCA_041167675.1 Verrucomicrobiota bacterium | reverse complement strand
CGGTAACCAACGATCAGCCAGGCGTCGCTGCAAGAATCGCTGACAAAAAGACCGGCAAAACAACCTCTTTAAACGGTTTAGACGCGTCGAATTTGTCGGCGCTTGTCGATGAGGTGTTTAACAACCCTATCTATCGCGATAATTCGCGCTCGATCCAGAAGGCTATCGCGAAAAAGAACGGGCTTTCCGTAGCTGCTGACCTGCTGGAACAGGCCTTTGGACTCACTCACAACCCCATCTCTGACGCCGCTTCTGAGGCATAATCCAGAGGGTCTCTTCAGGCACGAGAATTGGCAGGGAAAGACTAACTCGGGCGACGGCTCGGGCATACCGGCTCAATGAGCGGATAAAACTTCTGCAGCCGTCCAATAGTTCTTCGTTTGGCGGAGAGAGAATACCCGTTCGACCAGCACCGAAAGCAAGTCACCCATCAACATACAAAATATGAAGCTTGAACCGCAGGTGTCGTTAGATGCTATCGGTTTGACGGAGAGAGAATACCCGTTCCACCAGGGGCAACACGCCGAGGAAACGGAAATTTACATCACGTTTGAGCGGTAAATTGGTCTACACGACGGCGAGTTTGACCTCGATGTTGTTACGAGTCGCCCTGGAGTACGGACAGACTTGATGTGCCTGTTCGACGAGCTTTTCTGCCTCTGCCTTGTCGACGCCCGGAAGATGGACATCAAGCCGGACCGCGAGTTGAAATCCTGGCAAAGGATAAGTCGTCCCACCAGCGTTGTAGGTGGACTTTTCGTCGACCTTACCGAATGTGACATGGCCTGTTACCTGGATATCACTGAGCTTTTTGTGTTGTTGGTTGGCCACAAAACCAATCGCACCGGCGAAACATGCAGAGTAGCCGGAAGCAAACAATTGCTCGGGATTCGATGTACCGGGTTTGCCTGGTCCACCCATTTCACGCGGTACACTCAAATCGAGCTTCACAATGCCATCAGAACTTTCGACGTGTCCGTCCCTTCCACCAGTGGCGGTTGCCACGGCTGTATATAGCGGTTCGTATGCCATAGTTTTTCTTAGGTTGGTGTTCTTGTCGCTATCAGAAATCCCGTGATCGGGTCGACCCTTAGAGTACCGAAGAACTCTTGCATCTGGTGCGACCGATTTCCAGTACGATTCGCCAACGCGAGTAATGTGACCACTGCCGAACCACTCATCGCACTCTGCCGCAGGGATTTTCCCGAGTATTATCGTAGCCTCAACCGCATTTTCGCTCCAACCCGCGTCAAACCACGCATCGCAGTGGAATGCGACAGTCGCAATTCGCTCCTCATAGAAGTGGACGCCGGGCACGGAATCGCATTGTGCATACCGGCTTTCAAGCTCGTGACTGGCAACCATCTGCTTTACCGCCCCGTCACCGGAAAGATGGTATCGGTGCCCATCGGCATCGCCCGCGCCACAAAGGGTGACGTCACACCCGTCGGAGAAAAATTTTGCGAAATCTTGCGGCAAACATCTAATTAAGTGAACGAAGGCGACACGAGAAGCTCCCTAGCCGGAACGTTCGTCGCTCTCTTCGCCGCGAACCGGGAACATAGAGATCACAGTGCACTGCTCCCTATCGTTTCGGCCTGTGGAATTGGCGCCGATGAAAAATAGATCATTGTACGCTAAGGAGCGAACCGTTGAGGTTTGAAGCGTAAAGGCCGGAGGCGGCTGTTCCGCGTCCACGATGCTACCCTGACCCGCTAAGGCCGAATGCCGGTTGCTTGCCTCGGCAAGTATGGCGCATTCTGCCATATCTTTGGCGGATACCGTTACTCCGCTCCCGATTATTTTCGATTAAGGTTCAAGAGTCCTGGGCACGGATTCACCGTTGATCAGCATCAGAAAGCACTAAATAAATGAATAAAATCTGGTTTGTTACGGGAAGTTCTCGCGGGTTGGGTCGTACGTTGGTAGAGGCTATTCTAGCGGCAGGCGACAAGGTTATCGCCACGGCTCGGAAGCCGGAAGAGCTCAAGGATTTGAGCGCGACTTATGGCGACAGCATTCGGGCGGTGAAGCTGGATGTGACGTCCCGGCGGACGTAGAGAAAGCCGTCGCCACCGCGGTGGAAGCTTTCGGTCGAATCGATGTGCTCATCAATAACGCTGGCTACAGCTTCCTGGGTGCGTTCGAGGAAATGACCGCCGATGAATTCAAGGGGCAGATCGACACTAACTTCTGGGGCGTGGTGAATGTGACCCGGGCGATTCTTCCGCACCTGCGCCAACAGGGCAGCGGTCATATCATTCAAATTACCTCCATAGGTGGGCGTAGCGCCTTCCCTGGATTTTCGGGTTATCATGCCGCCAAGTTCGCCGTGGAAGGTTTGAGCGAAGCGCTGGCTCTGGAGGTAAAGCCGCTCGGCCTTAAGGTCACCATCGTCGAACCGGGCGGTTTCCGCACCGATTTTGCGGGCGCCTCGATGGCGTTTGCCAAGCCGATCGAGGCCTACGCACCGACGGTGGGCGCGATGCGCGACTATATGGAGGCGCATGATGGGAAGCAGCCGGGCGATCCAAGCAAGGCGGCCATGGCGATCATGAAAATCGTCGACTTGGCGGAACCGCCGCTGGGCAACGACGCACTGGCTTTTCTGCGCTGTGGCTACAAGAACAGCACGGAGGAAGTGGAGCGCTGGGCTGAAATCACGGCGTCGACCGACTTTGACGGCCTCACGGTCACCGGTCACGCGGTCCTGGAAGCCTTGAAAGGAAAATGATCCTAAGCGCCCTAGGAGGCGCTACATTCAACCCGGCATGGATTCGTTCAAGATTTCGAGTGCGCTTCAGACCGGGTTGAAAGCCGTCGGCATTGATCTCGCGGTGTTGCTCCGCAAGAGCGGCCTCCCCCTGACCCTGTGGACAACAGGACAGGGAATGGTAACGACGGAGCAACACTTCAGGCTGTGGCGCATGGTGCGCGACCTCTGAGAGGATCCCGCCATTGGGCTGAAGCTGCCGGGGCTGATCCCGGTGGAGCAGCATCACCCGGCGATTATCGCGATGCACCATGCCCGGACTTTCCGCGACGCGCTGCAACGTTTTGCGCGTTATAAAATCCTCTGCTGCTTCAGCCGGGAAACGCCGCCGCCGCTGCTGCTGGATGTCGCGTTCATGGCGTCGGTGGAGATGGGGAGGTGCGGCGCGCAAAAGCCGTTATTGCGTCCGCTACGGCTTGAGTTAAGTCGAAGCGCAGAGCACGGGGAGATGTACGAAGCGGCCTTTGGCTTCCCGGTCAAATTCAAGGCGAAGCGCGACGCGATTATTTTCCGCAGCAGCGATCTCGATCTCCCCTTCGTCGGCTACAACGCCGAGTTGCTGGAGATGCTGACGCCACAACTCGACCAGCAATTGGCACCGCACAAGAAAAAGCAATCCTGCACCGACCAGGTCAAGTGGGTCTTGAAGCGCCTGCTGGGTGGCCCGCGGCCCGAAATCAACGAAGTGGCGAAGGAATTGGGCATGAGTAGTCGAACCCTGCAGCGCCGCATCACTGACGAGGGCACCAGCTATCGGCAGCTCTTGAACGACGCCCGCCATGAATTGGCGCGATTTTACCTGAAAGAGCCCTCGCTCAGCGTCAGTGAAATTGCTTACCTGCTCAGTTACGAGGACCCCAGCTCGTTCTTCCGCGCCTTCCATGAGTGGGAGCGAACGACGCCCAGCGAGTGGAAGACGGCATCCCGACCTCGAGCCAAACGAGGGATCAAGGCATGAACGTGCTTATTTTGGAGCCACCGACATGGTGGGCCGGGAGCGTTGCGAGAATGCCTTCTTGATCCGGATGTGCGTGTCGTCAAGACGGTCGTGCGATCCTCCGCTGTCGCCCTGTACTTAAATCGTAGACTGTGCTCCCAGGCAATCCACGATTTAAATCCAGTAATCGTTGTACTTAGATCGTAGACTACTGGACTTAATTCGTGGACTGATTTCACCCGCCGTGCCGCCTGTGCAGAATGCTCGACGTTTTCGGCTCGGCCGAAGTGTTTGTTGACGCCAACCGGTTGCACGGCAGCGAACCGGCATGTGAGGTGGAGATCAGATCGTCGCAAGTCACGTCGGCACGCCACTCCGTGCCCACCGGACATATCGAGAATTGCGCAGTTCCGTCGACACCTATCTTGTCGCCGGTTTCGACGGTGCTCGCCAGATGCGGTATTCGCCGGGTTTTCTGGGCTGGCTCAGGGAACAGAGCACAAACGTCCGTCGTTTAGGTTCAGTCTGCACCTAAGCTTAGGTGTCTTCAGAACGCGCGGGTCGTGGTTTCGGTTGCGGTTCCTGAAGTCAATGTATAAAAATTATCAGGGACGCGAAATTTATTCTGAGTCTCAAAATTGCAACACTCTAGGTTGCAAGTGCGAAAGCAGACCCCATTCTAGGCGACGATTGGGCATTTTGGCAAAGCGTCTCATTAGTAAGAATCGTAATTTCAATAAATACCAGAATACGGTAGCCTTTGCCAATCCTTCCTGTCCTGTCCTGTAAATCGAAGTTGCTTGTGTATGAGAAAAAAACTGTTACTGCTCTTGGCCGCGCTTTCCGTGGCAATTATCCCCGGGCGCGAAACCAGCGCCCTTTCCGCATCACCCACCAATTGTGAGGCTTCCGTACTGCGATGGAAGCCTTTGATCAACGTCTACGGAATGTCGACCGATCCGGTTGACAGCTACGCCTTTGGAATGCCGACCCATCCGGTTAATAGCTACGCCTTTGGAATGCCGACCCATCCGGTTAATAGCTACGTCTTTGGAATGCCGACTCATCCGGTTAATAGCTACGCCTTTGGAATGCCGACCCATCCGGTTGACAGCTACGCCTTTGGAATGCCGACCCATCCGGTTAGCGGCTATGTTGAGATGGGTAAAGCCGGTCTGCGTATTGTGATGCTACCTCTCGGGGCGGAAGCTGGCCGTCATATCCGACCAGAGAACTCAGAATCAGAAAAATCTGCGAAAGACTTAGAGTTAAGCAATTCGAAAGTTTCGAACCCTCTTGCGATGCTCCCTCTCGGTAGAGAAAGCGGTCGACACATCCGAACCGAGAACGTCCGGGACGTCGATTCTGAGGCCGCTAAACATCAAAGTGCGACTCCGGTCGCCGAACTGAA
>JBEEIB010000292.1:0-4308 GCA_041167675.1 Verrucomicrobiota bacterium | reverse complement strand
CGGAGTTAGTTGACGAGCAAGAAATCGCTGCAAAGGCATTTAAGTAGAGTTACCTCTTAAGCCTTGACGCACTCGTTTGGGACATTCGGCTAGGTCCGAATTTACCGCTGCTTTTCCGGATCGATCTAAGGCGGTGTTTGGACTCGGCACCTGTTGTTTCGTTTGAGAATGAGTCAGCCTAATGTAAGCGTCACGCGGAGCCCCCTTGCCGTGATCGATGTTGATTGAAGTCTTACATTGTCTCAAATTTATGCCGTCAAACATGGACAAAGACCGAAGGCACCCTCGCCGGCAATTTAATCCCGCCCTCGTTGCGAGCTACCTCCTAGGGCGAAAGATCGAGTCGGTTCAGTTAATGGCGCTAGGCAAGAGCAACACAAACTACCGGTTAATATTGACTGACGGAGAAGTCTGCGTGCTCCGACTCCACAACCCTGGCTCCAACACCGAACGCGAGAAACATATACTGCATCTCGTAAGAAAAGTAGTGCCCGTGCCCGCACTATTGGCGAGCGGCAGCGATTGGTCGATTCACTCATTTGTGGAAGGAACTACATTGGCCGACGCTCCTCAATGTGTACAAGTGGGTGCCGAAGCCCTCGCGCGAATCGCTTCGCTCAGATTCACATCAAGTGGTTGGATTCAAGCAGACGGATCGATTGCCCCATTTGATTTTGGCAATGGAAAAAGTTTTGTGGGATCCATGCTCGAACGCGCCGACGTTTGCGCCTGGGTCGGATCGAAAACCGCCGTGGCCTTGCGCCGTATTGATTTGGAGCAACAGCCCGATACAGAAGAGCCACGTCTCGTGCATGGGGACTTCAATCCCACTAATATCCTTGTCCACAAGGGAGCGGTCACCGGCATCCTTGACTGGGAGTTCTCTCACGCGGGGAGCCCCTATATGGATATTGGCAATCTCCTGAGGCACATGGACCCTATGTATCACGGCGAGATCGAAGCGGGTCTTGTTGCGGGCGGACTGAATGTGCCACCCGACTGGCGACGGAAAGCAGAGCTTATGGACCTCAATAGCCACCTTGAGTTCCTCACAACGCAGCGATCTGATGCCTTCAAGCAGAAATGTGCCGATTGGATCCGCGATTTTGTCGAACGATATTAGTATCAACGTATCCGTCTTAGTTATGGATGCAGACGAGATTATATGACACTCCTCAGGCTTTGGTTAACGCACTATATCAAGCAGAATTGTACAGGGCGAGGTGCTCCGCTTCGCACACGCCAGGCTCTATCCCCAAAAAATTTTTCGGCGCAGATCTTTCTTGTCTTCGTTCCGGTCCGCGGGCGCGAAATCCCGATCGTCAAATTAAAGTTCTTCAAGCACCTTGCTGGAGGGCTGCGGCTGATCCAGCGCCGGCGCTACCCGGTGAACAGCGGGTGTCGCGCCGATGGCAGCACTTTTCTCAGTGGCCACGATCGGCCGGTGACCCATTTGCGCGCCTGCCACCACGGCGACATGTTGAATGCCAGCCTTTCGGGTCGCCTCGTTAAGCCCATCGACGAGGTCCGCTGCTCCGTACAGGCTTTCCATAAATGTCATGAGCGCGACTCCGTCTTTGGGCGACGCCTTTTTGCCTACGGCCAAGTCCCAGAATACAGAGGCTTGAGACCCGCGGACGTTCATGTCGTCTAGCCAATGTACAGCGGTCAAAGCGGTGTCTTCGCCAAGATGTTTTTGCAGGCTCAAAAAGATAGTCTTGGCTTTCCTGCTGCCTTCTGCCGCTTCTCGAATCACATCCCTGGTCAGAGACGCGTAGTTAAGTTCGGCACGGCCCGAGCCGTTGACCGTGGCGTTTCCGCTATTCAGAAAAGAGAGCAGATATTGTCCATTGTCGCCACGCAACGCGTTTCTTTTGGTTTTGACCATCTGCCCGTATAGCCGGCTCGCGACCAGTGTCTCGGTCAGACTCGAGCGGTACAGGCTCGCCTCGAACCGGCTGATTTCGTCGTCGCCAAGTTCGACAAAAGCCGAACTGGAGAGCGCGCTGGCCTGGAGCGCAGCACAAACAACTCCAGCCGTACTCTTAAGTGTCGCCGCCGCATCGGCATCCTTAGAGGATTCCCACCACCGCATGATGGAAGAGTCAAAGCACTCAATAGACTGCCGCGAACCCGAGCTCGCTTTCCCCGCTGCGGCGCTCTTTTTAGATAAGCGGTCGAACGCCGTGAATTGTTTAACAGCCGCCCCCATCTCCGCGACTTTGAGAGCGAGTTTAGGAACATCGACACGCGAGATTTGCTCTGGAGTCATCCCTATCTTTGCGAGGGCCGCGACTGGATCGGGTTCCTCGATCACTTTGAAACTGGCGGAGCTGCGGGTATTGCGGAGCATTCGCACCAAACCGGCGTGCTCACCAGAGCGGAAGGCACACTGAGGCCCGATGCGAAGGGAGGCCCAGGGTTGGGCTCGCAACCCGCGCCCGCAGACTCGACAACGCGTGACCGCAGTGTAAACAATCGCATTCGAATTTGCGGCGGGGTTAAAGATGGTTTGATTCATAGGTACGTGCCCTACCTCGAACGACGTTCACCAGCCTGCGTCCAGTGCAAATGCCCGAAATGAAAAAAGATTTTCTCGATGCGACCTGCGCAAGCACTTAACAGTCTATTTGGCTACTTACCAGCCTAATTGGCCAAATACTGGAGAGCCTACGACCGATGGAGATCGAAAAGTCCCGGGAACAGTTCAAGCGGGAAATCGTTGTCGATTCTTTGCAACAGATTGCTGAGCTTGTGCAGAGTGCAAAAGCGTTCCGTACCTTCCCGGTCAAAGCTGCAATGCTCGAGGCTGATTTTAGCCAGATTAATCGGGGCCGAATCATCGACCCAGGTCAACGCGCGCCCTAGATCAAAAGCGGCTTTCTGCGTTTTTAATTTTTCTCTTAAACTTGGTGGCAGCTTCTCCAGGTTCTCGTAAAGGCGCGCGGCACTGCCAAATTCATTGACCAGTCTGGCTGCCGTTTTACGGCCCAGACGGAAGATACCAGGAATATTCCCCTCGCCGCTTAACGCAATCACATCGCCTACCTTACAGGGTAAGACTCCAAACTCGTCTGAAACGTCCAGGTACGTCACCAGATCCCAAATTACATGGGAACGCATGGCGACTCCGACGTTCTTGTCCAACAGGATCACCGCCCGTTTATCCTGGGTGACAAAGACCATGGAGCTTTCATCCAGCAGACACTGCCGCCTGGCGCTAGCCGCCAGGTCAATCGATTCGTGACGATCGCTTACGCAAACGTGCCACCCCAGCTTCAGGCTTAGGGGCGCGATTAGGCTGACTTGCCGCCTCAGTTCAGGGTTAAAACGTTGCCAGCGGCTCTGGTAACCTTGATAAAGCTCCGCGCGGGCCAGCCTCCGGCCATCGAAGGTTACGATAACGCGAACCGGCTTGAACCGCGCGATCAGTCTTTGGGCCGTTTGATAAAACCCTACAATCGCGCTGGCAGGGGGGGCTTCACTGGCGCCAAATGCGTCGCGGGTGGAGAAGAAATGCGCGTGGGCAATTGCCGCGGCGTCAAGCAAAAGAAAGTCTATTGCTTTTTGGGCCTTGGCTCCTTGCAACAACCTCTCTCTTGAAATAACATCCATACGCTTTTTCACCTAGATACCGCCACAGCTTGCCTTAACAAGGTACCCGGATTTCTTATTCTCCTTTGTGTCCTGTTTTGAGTTTTGCGCAGAATATTAAGCAAAAAGTTCAGATGCGCGAGCAAAAGCGACTCGCGGAGGTGATTTTAAGATACACGCGTTAAAAAATGCGCACATGTTAAACGCCGCCCAGTGGACAATCTGTGTGGAGGGTACCGGCAAACGTCACGCCGCGTCGACTGTCTGCTCCTCTTGAAGTGCTTTAACAACCTCTTTCGCCTGTTCGCGTTCCTGGCTGCGAATTGCATTTCGGAATTGGGGAGAGAGCGGGGCAACATTCAACGATCCCATGAACCGATCGATCGCCTCTCGCTCCCTTCCTAGAGCCCGCGCTGTGTTAACCCCACTCCTGTCCGCGCCACTGAGTGCAGCCGGCAGATAGGCCCGAGGATTAGACGAAGGTTGCACGGACTGAATCCTTGCCAGGAGCGAACCATTTTGTTTCCGCACGTTCGCCGCACCGGGACTTGAGATTTGAGGCGTTTCCGGTTGGGAGCTCTTGGAATCGATATTCTCCAAGGTCTGCAACTGGAATAGTGTTTGTTCATAGGTTCTATCCAAATCTCGAGCTTGATCAGCATTGACTTGATCGACCGCCGTTGGGTGTCCGCTATGCATCGCCTCAGTTTCAAG
>JBEEIB010000291.1:0-3675 GCA_041167675.1 Verrucomicrobiota bacterium | reverse complement strand
CATCCCGTGGGCCATTTTGGCTCCCTATGGGATGACAGTGTGCCTGCATAGGCTGTGACATCCTCATGTCTTCTTTGGTTCAAGGCTTAAGGTTATTTAGCACGCGTGCGTCCTTCTGACTCTAATTTTGCCGTGTTCTCTGGAAAACGCTTCTTATTTTCGAGACCGGGCATGTTAAAAGCGCTTATTGGGCGCTCCTGTGTTAAAAACTCTTTTATGCTTGTTAGGCTGCACTTAAACCGGTCCAAAAAGCTGGTTAGCGCCAGTCGTTATGGTGCTACAACCCCTGCTGTGCCTCGAGCAGGCAACTGAATTGCGTACCCTTCTGTCGGATCTAGGAGCAAAGGAAAGGATTAAAATGCGGTATCTACGCGAAAAATGAGTGCTCCTGTTACATTGAAGCGAAAGCGGTTCCTGAGTTTGGGCACAAGATCCGTCTTGTTTGGGGCTCATCAATTCCTGCTTCATCCCCTTTTCCTGGCCATCGCTTGGACGAAACTGTACGGGTTCCCGCTAGATCCTCGCCTTTGGGCGGCGTTCTTCCTCCACGATGTTGGTTACATCGGAAAGGTTAATCTGGATGGGGCTGAAGGAGAGACTCATCCGGAATTAGGCGGGAAGATCATGGCTCGACTCTTTGGTGAGTCGTGGGGCGAATTCACCAAACTGCATTCTCGCTTTTTCGCGAGTCTTGAAGGGAGAGCCCCCTCAGCACTGTGCGCCGCCGATAAGTTAGCCACAACAATTGTCCCCAAAAGCCTTTATCTGGCCTTGATCCACTTGAGTGGCGAAGTCGACGAGTACCTTGAAAATTTTCGGCAAGCTTTGAACTCCTCGAGCGGGAAGTATGCGCTTGAGGCCCGCAACGTGCCAAGTGCGTCCTACGAGTTCGGCTCTGTGGAACACTGGTACGCCTCGGCGATGCTGGGCAACCAGCGTTGGATCGAGGAAAACACACAGCAAATGTCAATTACCGCCCCCTAAAAGGAGGCGGCTTGTTCGGTGCGAAAGCGTTGAACAAGCCCGATTGACCAGATCAAGAAAGCAGAGATGCAATCTACGTTGAAGAATAAGTTGAACTACCACCGGCGGATGCTTCCTCAGTCTGCCGCTCTGGGAGTCTCGAGCGAACAAAAGGGAAAGGCAAAGCCCTCAACGAGCGAGATACGCGCTTTTTTTCAACATGATCGAGGGGAGCGTCCGGCGCTTAGCGCCGGGCCGTCACCGGCAAAACGTCGTGAGACGTCAGTCGAAGAGAGCGGGGTAACCCGCGTTTTTTGTGTTATCAAAGGACGGGGTACCTCTGATGCCCTGTCATGCCGCGCGAGCCAGGGAATTGCTGGCCAAGGGTAAAGCGGTGGTGGTCCGGCTTTACCCGTTTGTGATCCGGTTAAAGCACAACCCTGTTGAAGCCAGGAGGCAGCCCGTTGCGTTAAAGATCGATCCGGGCGCCAGGACGAGCGGGATGGCAATCGTGCGAGTTACGCCTGAGGCGCAATATGTTCTGCATTTGTCTGAATTGACTCATCGAGGGGCCGATATCCACGCCCGGATGGGTAAACGCGCGGCCTATCGGCGCAATCGGAGGAACCGCAAGACGCGGTATCGCCCCAACAGGTTCAGGAACCGGACCCGGGACGAAGGCTGGTTGCAGCCGAGCCTTAACTCTAGAGTGGATAATGTGATGGCTTGGGTTTCCCGTTACCGGCGCTGGGCGCCGCTCACCCAGATCGTGGTGGAGACGGTTCGCTTTGATACCCAGCGACTGATCCATCCGGAGATCGACGGAACAGAGTACCAGCAAGGAACGCTGTACGGCTATGAGGTCCGCGAATATCTGCTGGAGAAGTGGGGACGCAAATGCGCGTACTGCGACAGAGAAAATGTTCCCTTGGAGATTGAACATATCGTACCGAAAGGCGGGCGAGGGCGAGGCACTGATCGTGTCAGCAACCTGACTTTGGCTTGTCAGAAGTGCAACCAGACAAAAGGCAATCAAAGCGTCGAAGTCTTTCTACAGGGGGATCCTGCAAGGTTACAAAGGATCTTAAGCCAACGGCAGATCTCGCTGGCCGCAGCTACGGTCAATGCGACACGCACGCAACTCTTGCGCGAGCTTTATAAGACCAATCTGCCGTGGAGACCTCCGCCGGCGGTAAAACCAAATTTAACCGAACGCGACTTAATATCCCCAAAACCCATGCGCTGGACGCCGCCTGCACAGGAGAGACGCCGGCCCTGGCAGGCTGGGACATCGGAGTGCTGGCGATGAAAGCGTTTGGCAGAGGCGCCTACCAGCGAACCCGCGTCAATAACTCCGGCGCACTGACAGGATTCTTAACCCGCAAGAAGAAAGCGTTCGGCTTTCAGACTGGGGACATTGTGCTGGCGATCCTCCCGCGCGGTAAACAACGAGGAACGCATTTCGGGCGGGTAGCCGTGCGATCCAAGGGCAGCTTTAACGTGCAAACAAGATCTACGACCGTTTCGGGCATCAGTCATCGACACTGTCGGATCCTCCAGCGTGCCGACGGGTACAGTTACCAATTCGGACGAACGGCAATTCACCCCTCACCCAAAGGCTAAAGGAGAGGGTTCCCTTGCCTGAGAATCTATGGCTCACGGACACGGCGTTACCAACTCTGCTTGTCCACACATTGAGCGCTGAGGCACGACGTCAATTGGCGAGGTGCAACAATCTTTTGCCAAAGGATGCGTGCATCTTTCAGGTAGGTCTGATGCTGGCCCGCTCCTCGGACAAAACTCGCTCGTGTGCGCGGCCTCTCGCGAAAGCAAATAACGGACTAATTGCAAACGCTCGGCTGGGAGGGATCTCTAGATGCGGAGTTCGCCCGTGTCGATCTGGATTTCGATGTTACCGATCGCCAGCATCCAATCGTCGGTCTGGAATGCTATGTTAGCGCAGAGCGAATGCCCTACTTCCTTGTATATGGTTTCGTCGAAGCTGTGCACCGTTGGAAAGGCCGAAACAACATCGCAATGGCCGGCAGAGCGACACCGCCCCCCTACGGGCTTCAGTCGAGGGAGTGCGGCAGGCTCCTCGCCTTTGCTACCCTGTGGACTTGCAGAGTGTGTCCGTTGCCGTTGGCGAATGCCATAACCTTGCCGACGATCTCGATTACAGGATTCCTCGCCGTCTCGATACCGAAACGCCGGTAAACGCCCGCAAACAGCTCACACTCGATGATGCCTGTCGCGTCGCAGACGGAAACGAACTTCATGAGTCTTCCATCCTCCTGACGGTGGATACGGTCCTCAATGATCAGACCGGCAATGGTGACTCGTTTACCATGATTGTCCTTCAGGTCGGAGATGGGGCAGTAGCTGTCCCAATGGATCCCCGGAAAGAGTGCGAGCGGGTGATCAGCCACTGGGAATCCTAAAATGTCCTGCTCGGATTGCAGCCGCTCTATCAGTGAGGGTTCCTCCAGGGGGACGTTGGGCAATATTGGCTTTTCGTCGCTCGCTAAGAGCAAGCCCTGACCAGCGATGGCGGGCCATTGAGCCAATTCCTTGAATTGCCAAAATTGCTCGGTGCGCGATTGACCGAAGGTGTCGAACGCCCCCGTCCGAATCAAATGGTCCATCTCGTCGGTGGACGGCGCCGTTCGGTTGTAAAAATCACTCATGGATTTGTAGGGTTTACCTCTCTCC
>JBEEIB010000290.1:0-3937 GCA_041167675.1 Verrucomicrobiota bacterium | reverse complement strand
TGAAGTATCTTTTATCGCTGGAGGACAGCGACCGCGTCCGAGCGGCATGTATGGCCTACCTGCAAAACTGGCTCATCGTCTTTTATCCGGAGCGACCGGATATCGTGCGAGAGCTGGAAAAGTTGGCCTCGAGCTTAGGAGGTCGGCTGGAGATGCCGCGACTCCGTTGGAAGTACGCCTGGATTAAATCAATTTTCGGCTGGAACCTGGGCAAACGAGCCGAAATCGATTTCCCTCAGCTAAAGGCGTATTTGGTCAGATCGTGGGATAGAGTGATGTACAACGTGGAAAAGGCGCTTCGCCGTCACTGAATCGTAAATGATGACCTTAAGCCGGGCGTCTTGGTGGACGATACAATACCAATAGACAGATTGAAGCGACAAAACCATGAGAGTATGTGTTACGGGAAGTGACGGATATCTGGGGTCACTACTCGCGCCGGAACTGATGCGGCGCGGCCACGAAGTCATCGGCCTCGATACCGGTTACTACAAGGATCGGTCGCTCTATCGTAGCGGGGATCCGTTGCCGCGCACCATCGTGAAAGATCTGCGCGATCTTGATGCCTCGGATTTAACCGGGTGCGATGCAGTCGTTCATATGGCTGAACTGTCAAACGATCCAGCTGGCCAGTTAGCGCCCCACATTACGTACGAGATCAACCATCAAGGGTCGGTACGCCTGGCAGAATTAGCGAGGAAAGCCGGTGTCCGGCGGTTTGTCTATATGTCCTCCTGCAGCGTGTATGGTGTATCCGGCGGCGACTTTGTTACCGAGGAGTCACCGGTCAATCCGCAGACGGCCTACGGAATCTGCAAAACATTGGTTGAACGCGATCTGCGGCCCATGGCAACCGAACAGTTTGCGCCGACCTACATGCGAAACGCAACCGCGTACGGAGCATCACCACGGATGCGATTTGACATCGTGCTAAACAATCTCGCCGGATTGGCTTGGACCACGAAAGAAATCAAAATGACCAGTGATGGTACTCCTTGGCGCCCGATTGTTCATGGACTCGATATTTGCCAAGCCATCACTGCCGTGCTTCACGCACCGCTGGAAGCGGTCGCCAACGAGGTGTTTAATGTCGGAGACACTGAACATAATTACCGGGTCAGGGAGATCGCAGAAATTGTCGGCGATGTTTTTCCCGGTTGCACCGTTTCATTCGGTCCGCCTAGTCCCGATAACCGAAGCTACCGGGTATCCTTCGAGAAGATTCGGAAGCACCTGCCGGCCTTCAAGTGTCGCTGGGACGCTAGGCGAGGTGCGGAGCAACTTCTCGCGTTGTTTAGACGAGTCGATATGACTGACGAGGTGTTCCAGTGTCGAACATTCACCCGTCTCCGACAGCTCGAATACTTGATTCGGACGGGTCAGATCGATGACAATTTTTTCTGGACTAAATAATGCGTTTCACCGCGACCAAGCTTGCCGGCGCTTGCATTATTGAGCCGCAGCCTCGTGAAGACAGTCGAGGCCTCTTTGCGCGCACCTACTGCGCACGCGAATTTCACGAACAGGGCCTAGTGGACAGCTTTGTGCAATGCAATACCTCGTGGAACGCACGCAAGGGTACGGTCCGCGGACTCCATTACCAACTTCCGCCGTCATCCGAGGTCAAACTGGTTCGTTGCACCGCCGGCTCGCTCTGGGATGTAATCGTCGACGTGTGCCCGGATTCGCCAACATATTTGCAACATGTTGCGGTTGAGTTGAGCGCAAGAAATCGGTTGGCCTTGTATATACCCGAGATGTTCGCTCACGGGTTTCAGGCTCTGGAGGACGCTACCGAGGTTTTTTATCAGATGAGCGATTTCTACACTCCCAAGCTCGCAAAAGGCGTTCGTTACGACGATCCCAAGATCGGGATCCAGTGGCCGCTCCCAGTCGCCTCGATTTCCGATCAAGATCTGAGCTGGACGTTGCTGGAATGAACGAAAGCGATGCGGCGAGACTCGCTCTCCGTGAGATGCTCGCAAAAGTTGATGCCAGCGAGGAAGGTCGGGAATCGTATTCGCTGGCCAAGGTCCTTTATCCAATTTGCCGAAGCATCACTGGCGAGGGTGTCCGCCAAAGTCTGCGCCTGCTTCAGGGCACCGTCCCTTTGGTGCTATACGAAGTCCCGACCGGCACCCAGGTCTTCGATTGGACCGTTCCGAAAGAATGGAACATCCGGGACGCATATATTAAAAATGAGGCGGGTGAACGCGTCGTAGATTTCCAGCAATGCAACTTGCATGTGCTGAACTACAGCATCCCGATACGGCGCAAGATGTCGCTCTCTGAACTCAGGCCTCACCTGTTCACTTTACCGGAATCACCGGACTGGGTTCCGTACCGGACTTCATATTATCGGGAAACCTGGGGCTTTTGCTTGAGCCAGCGACAGTTGGAATGCATGGGGGAGGGTGAATACGAGGTCTGCATCGATTCCACTCTGGAGTTCGGCTCCCTGACCTATGGCGAATACCGGATTCAAGGCGCAAGCGACGAAGAAGTGCTCTTCTCCTGTCACTCTTGCCATCCATCGCTCGGCAACGACAATCTATCCGGTATGACGTTGGCGGCACGTCTGGCGCGTCTGCTTGAAGGGGTTTCGCTGCGCTACTCCTATCGTTTTTTGTGGATGCCTGGTACCATCGGTTCGATTACGTGGTTGGCTAGGAACGAGCACGTTCTGCCGCGAATCAAGCACGGCCTTGTGTTGTCATGCTTAGGGGATTCCGGACCGTTCACCTATAAACGGAGCCGTAGGGGAGATGCGGACGTTGACCGCGCCGTCGAACATGTGCTCCGGCACAGCGGACAGGAACCCCAGTTACTGGACTTCACTCCCTATGGCTACGACGAACGGCAGTATTGCTCACCGGGCATTAATCTGCCGGTTGGGTGCTTTATGCGAACCCCAAACGGACGCTATCCCGAGTACCACACCTCAGCGGATGACCTTACCCTCGTCAGCGCTTCCTCGCTCGGGCAGTCGCTCCTGCAATTGCTGCGAATCGTCCAGGTCTTTGAGGAAAATGGCCGGTATTTGAATCTGAATCCGAAATGTGAACCTCAGCTTGGCCGGCGTGGATTGTATCGGCAAATGGGTGGGACCAAGGATGCGGCCACCAGCGAGATGGCCATGCTCTGGGTTCTGAATCTTTCGGACGGTATGCATGATCTCCTCAACGTTGCTCTCCGTTCCGGGATGCCCTTCGGCCAGATCAGCCAGGCTGCTATGGTGCTCCAGGAGGCGGGACTGCTCGCTTCTGCGCCGGAATGAGGGGCGGCGTTCTCCACCTAACAATCTGTGCCAAACGGAAAGCCGGGATCTCGAGTCTAGAAATTATAATCTAAATTCAGGTGCAAGCGGGTCGAATATAGAAGTCTGATAGGTATTCGACTGTCAACCACTGACCTGAACTCGGATTCGAGATTTCCGGGGACAAGAAACCTGTATGAACCAATGACCCGCGAACCGTTCACAAGCGTCGTGACGCCACTGTACAATGGGGAGCCGTTTCTTGCCCAGTGCATCGAAAGCGTTCTCAACCAGGACTACCCATTTGCGGAATACGTTATTGTCAACAACTGCAGTACAGATCGAAGTCTTGAATTGGCTGAACGGTATGCGAGGCAGGACCGCCGGATCCGGGTAGTTACTAACAAAGTCTTTGTCAGTGCCATAGAGAACCATAACATCACGCTGCGCCAGATTTCGAGCCGGAGCGAATACACCAAATTCGTTTGCGCCGATGACTACCTGCTCCCTGAATCCGTAGGTAAGATGGTACGATTGGCCAGACAAAATCCCACGGTTGGGATCGTCGGATCCTATCAGCAAAGCAACGAATTCATCAGGTGGCAGGGCCTTCCTGTGAACGTGAGCATCCTGTCCGGGCGGGACGCTTGCCGAATGGGGCTGCTGCAGGGTATCCACGTA
>JBEEIB010000289.1:0-3008 GCA_041167675.1 Verrucomicrobiota bacterium | reverse complement strand
TCGGCCAGGACTTCAATGAGCTGGAAGATCTCGCCGAGAAAATCCAAAAGGTGCTGCAATCGACACCCGGAGCGCGCGAGGTGAACCTTGAAACGAACGGCCGCACCCCTTCGTTGCAGATGGACCTCCGTCGCGATCAACTGGTGCGATACAACCTGCGGGCGCAGGACGTAAATGATGCGGTCACCACCGCCCTCGCCGGCAAAATGGTCGGACAACTCATCGATAACAACCGGCGGTACGATATCGACGTACGCGTGCCTAATACGGCGCGCGCCGATCAAACGCAGATGGAGAAGATCCCGATCCGGGTCGGGCCCAACGGTTTGCTGCCGCTTGGTGAACTCGTCAACTTCCGCCTTGTGGAAGAGATCGTACCGATCTTGCGCGACAACGGGCAGCGGCGGGAGGCGATTATGGTGAACCTCGGAGGGCGGGACGTGGAAGGATACGTCAACCAGGTCAAACAGCGTATCGCTAGTGAAGTAAAGATCCCGCCTGGTTACACGGTCGAGTTCGGCGGCGAATTCAAGAATCTCGAGACAGCCCGGGCGCGCCTGATGTTAATCGTGCCGGTGGCGCTGGCTTTGATTTTCGTCCTTATCTTTTTCGTCCTAAACAGCGTTCGCCAAAGTTTGCTGGTTTTTACGGGTATACCGTTCGCCATCAGCGGCGGCGTCTTCGCATTGTATTTGCGTGTCTTACCCTTCAGCATCCCGGCGGCGATCGGCTTTATCGCCCTCAGTGGGTTGGCCGTCTTGAACGGATTGGTGCTCGTGAGTTATTTTAATCAGTTTCGACTGGATGGAGCTTCGCTTGAAGACACCGTGTTCCAGGGAGGGTTGACTCGTCTTCGGCCGGTACTGACCACGGCGCTGGTGGCTGCGCTGGGGTTTGTGCCGATGGCGTTTTCTACCAGCGCAGGCGCGGAAGTGCAGCGCCCGCTTGCTACCGTGGTCATCGGGGGTATTATCAGTTCGACTTTGCTCACCCTTGTCGTGCTGCCCGTGCTTTACCGCACCTTCATGAAGCAGGATCCGGCGCCCGAGCCAAAACGACCCCATCCGGAGCCCGAACCTAGTCGAGCGTAGACTATCCTTTTAGGCGTAAAGCAGCAGCTATCGGCAGCGAACAAAACAATTGTGCGGTCCCTTGAACTGTCGTTTGCTTTTATTGAATTAGGCTTCAATTCCAAACATACTAACAATAAAGCGATCGAGTAGACCTACCTTCACACCTGCCGCACTCCAGCACGCTTGGCCTTTGCGGATCATATGAATCGCCTGGTGTTAAGTGGCAAATTAGAAAGGTCAGAGGTCGCTTTCGCGGTAGAACCAGGCCACGAGTGCTGCACCATCCAGGATTCGCCATCCTGATCCCATACAGAGGACGTCACGTCGTTTACGGCCAGATCCTTTCCATCCTAAGCACACCCTCCAAGAAATCCGCCCTAATTAAGTAGTCTTTCTGGAATTTCCTTGGCAATGAACGCAATACCAAATTGTGGTGAGGCATCACCAGCTACAAGGCCGATGCTACCCACTATCCGAAGCGCACCGAGCATGCCCGCTTTTAATTTGGAGCGTTACGAAAGGAGCGCAAAAAATCATCAAAAGTCGCCGAGAAGTGGCCGAGCCAGCTAGCGAACGCGCTTAGCGGAAATTGCGTAAGTCATTGAATATGAGGCATGCACAGTGTAGGAATCCAACCTACAACCCAGTGATTAAAAGTCACGTTGTTAAGCGGTGGCCGTCACATACGTTTAAGTTTGAATCAGATTTTTCGAAACGAGTCTAATTGCAGAAGTGTCCAAGCACTGAAGCACTTCCCGAGACAACTAATTAATTTACTCGTAAGCCGTTGATTATGAGGCATGCACCCGGCGTGATTCGAACAGACAACCTTCTGATCCGTAGTTCACTGCTTCCAGCTCGCCAACGTTCCTGATCGCCTAGCAAGCCAGACGCATACTCTAACTAACTTCGCCAACCGGGGTCTTCAGATCTCAGGCAAAGCCGCTGCCGCTTTCTGCAACGCTTCGCGGCCGACCGATACATAGAGTTCATGCATCGCTTCGCTGTCGTGTCCTATGAGGGCTTTCGCTACGGCCGGAGGGACACCGGCGTCGTGGAGAATTGTCGTCGCTGTCCTGCGTAGACTATGAAATGACAAGGGTTCAACGTCTCTCCTAGACCCTCGACCTTTCCCAGTGCTTTTGTGATTCTTCTTTTCCCTCAATCCAGCTGCTGCAAGCAGATCGGCAAATTGGTTGCTAAGATTGCCAGTTTTGTGTTGGCGCTCGACCAAATCAAAAGCTTTTGGGCGGATAGCCGCGGATGGATCGTCTGCGACATGCAAGGATGTAATATGCTTCCGAAGAGGTGCCGCCAGCGGAAGAATCATCGTCTTCCTTGTCTTTCGGGTTGAAAGACGCAGCTCGTCGCGCACTAAATCGATATTGTTCCATCGTAGCGTTGCGACATCTCCGAGTCGCTGGCCGGAGTAGAGTCCGAAAAGAATCATTGAGCGACAACTTGCAGCCCATCTTTTTTCGGCATCCGAAGATCGAGCAAAAGGACGTCCGGAGAAAGCTGATCATAAAGCTCGGATGCTTCCTCGTCATCAGTGGCTTCAGCTACGACCTTTATGTCGTTCTCTGATTTCAGAATCGTAACCAATCCCTCTCGGACAACCGGATGATGGTCGGCGATCGGGACGCGTATAACCTTCGTTACCGATCTAGATGACGATTTCATGATCGGATGGGCACAGTCAAGACGATGCTAGTTCCACGACCGGCGGCAGTTTGGATATCTAATTTTCCGTCAATTTGCGAGGCTCTTGTGCGCATGTTACTCAATCCGAAACCTTCACTTTTTTCCAGGCTGGCACTGGAGATTCCAGATCCATTATCTTTTACTTTAAGAATGAGATTAGGCGGTTCCCAGCGAAGCCTCACGCTTACCACCGTAGGCTTGGCGTGGCGAACGGCGTTGCTGATCGCCTCC
>JBEEIB010000288.1:0-39573 GCA_041167675.1 Verrucomicrobiota bacterium | reverse complement strand
GGTGGGTGAGCGGGTCAACACTTTAGCTAAAAGGAAGCGTTCGTCGTTTTGATTGGTGCGCTCAATAAATGCGCTGTTTTGAATCAGTGTCTCCGTAGGGCTGGCCTCGGTTAGGAATTGTTCGATGTAAGCGGTAGCGCCGTCGAGTGTCTTCATCCGCGCGACCCGATCTTCGTCTATCTCGGCGTGGGCGGATAGCGCCAAAAGGCAGAGTGCCGTGATTAGTTGGATCGTATTTTTCATTAGTACTTGTTTCTGTTTGTGGCCTCTGTCGCGCTACCGGGAGAGGGCCCTTTTGTTTGGTTTCAGTCCCCTAGTGCTCCCGATAATTCTCTCCCGTTCTTGGGGAAACCCATCCGGTCACTTACAGAAGACTGACACCGAGTTGTAGAACCGGACCTGGAACTCTTTCCCAGTCCCTGTGATGACCGAGAACCCAGGTATAGAGTTAAATCGTCCATGGCAGCGTAACCGATCAGACGTTGACCGATTAATCTGTGGCGTGCCGAGCCAGTAAGGAAACCGCTGATAGAGCGGCGTAGATAATTCGTGTCTCTACTCGTTCTTACTGTTTTCTGAATTTCGCCGGTCTTAGCCGATTGTTCCCGGCGCGGGTTGCGGTTCCTTTGCCGAGATGGCACAACCGACGGCACGCTTCACACCCAAACTCGCATAGAGTTTAATCGGCGTTTTTCTCTATTTCTTTAATTCCAAATTCAGCTTTGTGCCCGAATAGTGCTGCCATACACAACAGGCGCACTCCGGTGATCACAATATACGCTCCGTATGGCCGTTATAGCGTTCCGCGAGTCACATCGTTCTCGCGTATGGAAACGCCGAATGCCGCTGTCAGGACCTCTTATTGGCCGGTCTGTGTCCTTGAACCCGGGCGTCAGCTTCCTTCACTAACTTCCATTATCGCTGGTCTACCAACGCTGTCATTTCTGAACCGAAGGCTGTTCGCTGGTACAATCATGACGCAAAACCAGCGAGAACACTGGACGGGCTTCTCTCGCAGGACTGTCTTTGCCTCCATCGCCGACCAGTACACAGACCCGTAGATCCCGGAGAGCCCCGAATTGCTTGTGCAGTTACAAAATTTGCCCGAGGCGACCCAAAAAAAGCAAAAACAAAACCCGATCGAACAATCAACGCTTGTCCGTTAGTTCCTTCATTTTTTTTCGATCCTGTACCGCCTTAGAGGATTTGCCAAGTTTGTCGTAGGCAAGGGCCCGATTGCCGTACGCATAGGCGTAATCAGGCTTGAGACGAATCGCTTCATTGTAGTCGCTGATGGCCTTCTCATATTGCTCTAAACCAAGATAACCATTTCCCCGACCGTTGTACGCGTAGGCGAAATACCGCAATCAGAATACAATGCTCTCTTCAGAACGCGTGTGAGAGATAGAAACCTCCGAATGTGTCGGGTCCACTCTGCTTCGTGAACTCATTGGAACGAAGCAGAAAAGTGAAACCGGCGCGGAAACAGTCCTTATAAAAGACCTCGGCACCGGCCAAAGCGTCGCCCACAACGATTTCTTTATCGACGCTTCAACTATTTTGAAATGTGTTTCCATCGCACCCTAATGATTCCTTGTGCACTTTTTCTGCGCACGAACCCAACTCGTCTAATAAGGCACTATCGGTTCTATTTTTGTGACAATGATTTGGCGCAACTTTCAATGATGCGAAGCAGAAAACGCGTTCGATCGCTCATTGCAATTTTTTTCCGCGCTTCGGCGTTCAACGCGACCGCATACTTTCGTTAATTCCTCACTAGCCGAGACATCGAGATCTTGGCAATATTCGTGAATGCCGTCTCTGGCTCCCCTTTCTCCAAAGTCTACTGATGTCGAACCGTTCATCACTCCGGAAACTCGAATGCGCGAACTCTCTTGGCGCGCGCTCCTTACCGGCACTTTTCTCGGTATGGTTTTCGGTGCGTCTTCGCTTTACCTCACACTGAAGGTCGGTTTGACCGTTAGCGCATCGATACCGGTCGCAGTCATTTCGCTTGCTCTGTTTCGAGGACTTTCCAAACTCGGGCTGCGCGATTCTACCGTTCTCGAAAACAACATCACGCAAACCGCTGGATCCGCCGGCGAATCGATCGCTTTTGGCGTTGGGGTGACTATGCCGGCGATTCTCATCCTCGGTTTCGATCTGGAAGTGACGCGAGTCATGATGGTCGCAGTGCTTGGCGGCTTGCTCGGTATCCTGATGATGATCCCATTGCGCCGGGCGCTAATCGTCAAGGAACACAATGTTTTGAAGTATCCCGAGGGCACAGCGTGTGCGGCCGTGCTTAAGGCTGGTGCGTCCGCGGACTGCCGTGAGGCTGCTTCGCCCGCCGCAAAAGAGGAAATGCTTGCGGCAACTCTAAGCGATCGTGGCAATTCACTTGGCGCAACCGTGATCTTTGGCGGCTTCGGCCTGGGATTGCTTTACAAGATCTTGATGGTGGCGCTCAAAGGCTGGAAGGATGTGCCGGAAAAGATTTTCGCGGCACCGTTTAAGGCGGGCTCGATCTCTGTCGAGGTTTCACCCGAGCTGCTCGGCGTAGGCTACATCATCGGTCCTCGGATCGCCTCGCTCATGTGCGCGGGTGGAGTACTCTCCTATCTTTTGATCATTCCGCTGATCAAATTCTTCGGAGAGAACGTGAACGGCGCCGTTCCACCGGGAACGATTCCGATTGCCGATATGACCCCTAACCAAATTCGGGGCGCCTATGTTCTCTATATTGGCGCCGGAGCAGTCGCCGCTGCCGGCATTATTAGTCTTTTCCGGTCGATACCGACGATTTGGCATGGTCTACGCGGAGGTTTGGCTGACTTCCGTCTTACCGCAGCCGGAAACAATAAGGCAGGGGATGTTCCTCGCACCGATCGCGATCTTTCCCTCAAATTCGTTGCGATCGGCATCATCGTTTTAATCATCGGAATTATTGCGACGCCAGCCCTGAACATGAATCTGCTCGGCGCAATTTTGATCATTGTTTTTGGATTCTTGTTTGTCACGGTTTCCTCGCGGCTCACCGGCGAGATCGGCTCCTCTTCAAATCCAATCTCCGGAATGACAATAGCGACGTTGTTGTTCACTTGTCTGATTTTTTTACTGATCGGCTGGACCGGAGGAGCCTATTACGTCACCGCACTTTCCGTTGGAGCCGTTGTCTGTATTGCTGCATCCAACGGAGGCACGACGTCGCAAGACCTCAAAACAGGTTTCCTGCTCGGCAGCACGCCCAAGTACCAACAGATGGCGATTCTTTTCGGCGCATTCGCGTCCGCTCTCATCATGGGGCCAATCCTGCTCCAATTAAATAATGCAGCAACAGTCTACGTTCCGGCGGCCAAAATTGCACCTGGTCTGGTAACTGATGCCTCTAGACTCACCCGCACTGAAAAGATTGTTGGACCCCAATCACGTGACGATTCCAATTCTTATTTCTCTTGGCACAAGACCGATAGCGCTGGTGGTCCACCGGGCAAGTATCTCGTAGATCAAGCGGGCCACGCGATCTGGTTTGTGGACCCCGGTATCAACGGAACCATCACCGAGCGTCCGGATGGTTCAAAAGTGCGTAAATTCGACGCCCCTAAGGCCACCCTTGTCAGCTACATCATCAAAGGGGTGCTCGACCGACAGCTTCCCTGGGCCCTCGTGCTTCTTGGAGTCATGACTTCGATCACATTGGAAATGTGCGGCATCCCCTCGCTGGCGTTCGCCGTCGGAGTGTATCTACCGCTCTCCACCTCTTCTCCGATTTTTATCGGGGGACTTATCCGATGGTTAGTCGACGCCGCTCGAAGGCGTCGGCTTCGAAACCTTACTGACGAACAGCTCGCTGCGGAGGCCGATAGAAGTCCGGGCGTCCTACTTTCCTCTGGATACATCGCGGGTGGCGCAATTGCCGGAATTGTCATCGCATTTCTTGCGGGCGCATTCGATCGCGTCGACGCCGCGCTTAATGACTGGTCGGAAGCCCATAACCCATTCTTTCATGGACCGTGGAGCGATCTGTTCGCACTTATTCCATTCGTGCTGATCTGTGCCCTTCTCTATATCGTTGGTCGCGAGCGTCCCGGCACCAGGAGCCGCTGAATACGGCCTACCTTGGAGGATAGCGACTGGCGTTCTCCATAGTTCTCGGATTGGAACTGCACGCGTATCAAAGAATGTGTCAAATCAGCGTCGCAAGTCGCGCGAGCACTGCGCGCCTGAGTCTCCCATGTGAGAAAAAAAGGCCGGTTCGCAATTGCGACACTCGTCTTAGACATTCCACGCTCTCAAATCGACGTCGCAACCGACGACAAATCGCAATTGATTGGACTTACTGCGGCAAACACTGTAGCGATGTCGTGTTGTTGTCGTGAATCAGATTTGTTGTTCCATCACAAGAGAGTTGAAGGCGACTGAACAAGGAGGCGGTTTCTATCTCCAGCGCTCAACTTGTTCCATCGAATTGAGCTACGAAACAGAGGCGGATATTGCAGTCCTCGTTCGTTGGCATACGGGAGCGCGGCTTTTGGGTAATGGACAAAAGGATTGGCGAGCT
Source organism: Verrucomicrobiota bacterium (assembly GCA_041167675.1). Lineage (GTDB taxonomy): Bacteria > Verrucomicrobiota > Verrucomicrobiia > Chthoniobacterales > JAFAMB01 > DASTDH01. The sequence goes on along the minus strand of JBEEIB010000288.1, from coordinate 35,012 downwards.
AGTGGCCTGGAGGACGCCTTGCGGCGGTTTCAAGAATATGCGCCCAGTGTAAGTGTGCCTTACCATGCATGCGTGGCCGAGCTTCTGGCCCATCTACCTTCCGGTGCAAGCGCCGGAAAGGTTGTTACCTTTCATCAATTTGTTCCGAGTGATTCTCTGGAAGGCTCGAACCAGCAGGATCCGCCGAAAGCGAAGCAAGCCCCTTCGGGATCTTAGTTGGCAGCCTGCTCCTCGGCTCAGAAATCCAGGCCGAGCAGGGACTGTGAGAGGTAAGAAGTGATTGGTGAATGGCGGAAGCCTATCGGCGGAAATCTCTGACCACCCCTCTCACTAATCACCAATCACTCGTATACTCCCTGAGGCGGGAGCATCAGGCTACCCTACCCGCCCCGCAAACATTCGCGCCACTGCTTCCAAAGGCGCCTGCAAATACCAAGTCTCGAAACGGTTCAAAAACTCAGCCGCCAACTCTGCGAGAGGCACCGGAGATTTGGCGAATTGGCTTAGTGCCGCGGTTGGGTAGCCTTCGATCCGTGGTGCGGAACGTACGTTGATTCCAATACCTAGAACCTGGAAATCCCATCCATTAGAAGTCTCCAAGAGAAATCCACCCAATTTCCCGCCGTCGAGATATAAATCGTTCGGAGGCTCAATGATTACAGGCCTTTCGCTCCAAAGCTCGATGGTCTCGGCAGCCGCGATCGCGGCCATTTGAATGAGGTGCGGGCGTTGTTCGACCGGTAATTGTGATCGCAGCAAGATGGAGAACCAGAGACCCTCGTTTGGTTGAGAGATCCATTGGCGGCCGTGCGTACCTCGTCCCGCGGTTTGCTGCTGCCCGAAGAAAACGATCCCTTCATCTGCACCTCCAATTCCCGCCTGGCGCGCCACGTCGTTGGTCGACGACGTCTCTCGAAATACCAGGACTTCTCGACCAATGATCGTTGTGTTTAGGCGCGCCATGATGCTCTGCGGGACTAACGAATCGGGCTCGCTCAAAAGCCGTACCACTCCGCCTGCCCAATCAAATGCAAAGCCGGCTTGCACTAACGATTCAAGTAGACCCTCCAGTTCAGGAATAGATAGATCGATTTTCTCCGATAAGGCCTTCGGTGTTACGGCACGGCCTGTTGGCAGTAATCGCCGCAGAATCTGAGTTTCCCGGAAATCGATCATGATAGGTCCAAATGTGTTGAGCCTTAAATCCGTGGCAACCTAGTGTGCCGTCTCACATATAATGATGAGGTCGCCGCAGGTCAGTTGGCTGTTTTTCAAGGCGCAACCCGTCCGCAACGCTTCGCGTAGCGATGCGGGCGGGGCGACGAGCATATCTAGATTGATACGTAAGGAGCGAGCAACGCGGAAAAACAGCCAACCGGACGCGGCCCGGAGGGTTGCGTTGAAAATGGGCCGGCGGCTGCGTTGCTCGTCGGTTACGTATCGATTCAGATATACGCCCTCCTTCCGCCAGTCCGGCTCGGACCGCCTTGCCGGCGGCCCATTTGAACGCAACGACGTCACCATTATATGTGAGACGGTACACTAGAGCAGAATCGATGCGAGACCGTTACCCGCGTTTTCTTAGAGCCGGTAATAGCGCATCGCGTTATCGTGAAACAGCATCCGCTTTTCGCCCGCACTAAACTCATTCGTAATCGAATGAAAGGCCGCATACAGCGAGTCGAAATCGCTATACAGCTTATCGACCGGAAAGTTGCTGGCAAACATGCAACGACTGACACCGAAGATCTCGATGGTTTCGAGTACAAACGGGCGGATACTATCGGCGCTCCAATGCCAGTCAAAGGCACCGAGCCCGGAAATTTTGGACACGATATTAGGGACGGCTGCTAGTGCTCGCATTCCTTCCCGCCAAGTACGGGTTCCTTCTTCGTCTCGGTCGACTGGCATCCCAGCATGATCGAGAATGATGAGCGTTTCCGGATGCGCCTGCGCGAGGCCGACAGCGTCAGCCATCTGGGAGGGATAGAGTTGAAGATCGAAGGAAAATCCAAACTCACGCAGAAGCCGAAACCCACGACGCCATTGTTTGTCGGTCAAAAGATCAGGACGGCGGACGTAAGACTTCACCGGATCCTGGTGCCAGCAGACAATGTGGCGAATACCGCGAACGTTTTTATATTGAGCGTGACCCTCCAGAATCTTCTCAAAATCAGGCGCGTCCAGTTCGGCGCGAGCGACGATACCATGAGGAAAACCGTATTTGTCAGCGACCGATTGGAGCCAGGCGGTTTCGCCGACCGGGTCGTCCGGGTCCCAACCGCATTCTACATGTACCGACTTGACGACGCTTTGATTTCGAACATCTGCCAAGTAGTCCTTCATGATGTAGGTCTTCGCGATCGGCTCAATATCACCTTCCAACCGCGGCGCTAACGGACGGGTCTGCAACCAAGGGTAGGGGTTGTGATCAAGATCCCAGAGATGGTGATGCGGATCGATGAGAGGGGGAGGCATTAGGTCCTTTCCAGTATATCGCGAGGCGAGACAGTCCGCATTACATAATCAAACATTCTCTTGAACAGACTAAATAGAAGCGCTTAGATCACGCGTAAATCATCGAGCAAAACGCGCAACGTTTTCGAAACGGAAACAGTTCTCCCCTACTCTGGCAGAGTCAACGCCGTCCGCATGGCAATTCTAGAGTCCAAGCTTAACCCTACCTCACAAGAATTCCGCGCCAGCGTGGTTGCCATGCGAGCATTAGTCGACGACCTCCGCGCCAAAGTCACTGAGCTTGCTCGAGGCGGCGGAGAAGAAGCGCGGCAAAAGCATCTTTCGCGAGGCAAACTATTGCCGCGCGAACGCGTGCAACGTTTGCTCGACCCAGGCGCTCCATTTCTCGAGTTGTCACCGTTGGCGGCTTACGGAATGTATGACAATGCCGCCCCTGGCGCCGGAGTCATCACCGGCATTGGTCGTGTTTCCGGAAAGGAGTGCGTGATCGTTTGTAACGATGCCACCGTAAAAGGCGGAACCTATTACCCGATCTCGGTAAAGAAGCACCTTCGCGCACAAGAAATCGCCGGACAGAACCGCTTGCCATGCATCTACCTAGTTGATTCGGGTGGCGCGAATTTACCGAACCAGGAGGAGGTATTTCCCGATCGGGAACATTTTGGTCGAATCTTTTACAATCAAGCCAACCTTTCTGCGCAAGGCGTTGCGCAAATCGCGGTGGTGATGGGTTCATGTACCGCGGGTGGCGCCTATGTGCCGGCGATGAGCGATGAATCCATCATTGTAAAGGACCAAGGCACAATCTTTTTAGGCGGACCGCCCCTGGTCAAAGCTGCAATTGGCGAAGTCGTCACCGCAGAAGATCTGGGTGGCGGCGATGTCCATACCCGATTGTCCGGGGTGGCTGACCATTTGGCACAAGACGATTCTCACGCGCTCGCGCTTGCCCGGAGAATTGTCGCTAACCTTAATCGCACGAAACTGGTCCAACTCGACATTTGCACACCAGCTGAGCCGCACGCTAACCCAGAAGAATTGTATGGAGTTATTCCGACCGATCACCGTAAGCCGTACGATGTCCGTGAGGTGATTGGCCGTCTGGTCGACGGTTCTGAATTTGACGAATTCAAGGCTCGCTATGGTTCGACGCTGGTTTGTGGATTTGCGCATCTCTGGGGTTATCCGGTAGGCTTCATCGCAAATAACGGAATCCTTTTTTCCGAATCGGCACAGAAAGGGACTCATTTCATCGAGCTCTGCTGTCAGCGAAAAATCCCTCTCGTCTTTTTGCAGAACATCGCCGGATTTATGGTTGGCCGGAAATATGAGAATGAAGGTATCGCCCGCCATGGTGCTAAGATGGTCACGGCCGTCGCTACCGCTCAGGTTCCCAAATTTACGGTCATCATCGGTGGCTCTTTTGGTGCGGGCAACTACGGCATGTGTGGACGCGCTTATTCTCCGCGATTCCTCTGGATGTGGCCGAATGCGCGGATCTCGGTGATGGGCGGAGAACAAGCCGCCTCGGTGCTTTCCCGAATCAGACGCGATTCTATTGAGGCAAAGGGCAATCAGTGGAGCGCCGAGGAGGAAGAAGCTTTCAAGGCGCCGATTCGTGAACAATACGAAAAACAAGGGCATCCTTACTACGCGAGTGCGCGCTTGTGGGATGATGGAGTAATCGATCCCCTGGATACCCGGCTCGTCCTTGGCCTCGGTATCTCTGCCTCATTGAATGCGCCAATTCCAGAAACAAAGTTCGGAGTATTTCGGATGTGAGCAGCCAATCGCGGAATGCGGAATGCGGAATGTGTAACCCCATGAATTATCAAAGGCTTGAACTAACCACGACTGGTCAAGTGGCAACGGCTAAATTGAATCGCCCAGAACTATTTAATGCGTTTAGCGACGCCGCAACCGGAGAACTTGAGGCCTCTGTCCACTCATTGGAACCCGTCGGACAATTGCAGAACGCGAAATTCACATTCCGCAATCCGCGTTCCGCATTCCGCATTTCTTCGCCAACCCCATGAATTACCAAACGCTCGAACTAAGCCTTACCGGCCCGGTAGCGACAGTTACACTGAATCGGCCGGAAGTGTTCAATGCGTTTAACGAAGTCGCGATTGCGGAACTTGAGGACTGCATCCAGACACTGGGAAATCGGGATGAACTTCGCGTCATCGTGCTCGCTGCGCGGGGAAAATGCTTTAGTGCTGGAGCCGATCTGGGTTGGATGAAGCGCATGGCTGAACTGTCGCACCAAGCAAATTTTGATGATGCCTATAAGCTCGCTACCATGCTGCGGACGATTTACGCATGCCCAAAACCAGTCATCGCGCGGGTTCAAGGAGACGCCTTTGGCGGTGGAGTAGGCTTGATTTCCGCTTCCGATATCGTGGTTACGGTCGAAAACGCAAGTTTCAGTCTTTCGGAGGTAAAGCTCGGACTTATTCCGGCAACGATCAGTCCCTATGTGATTCGCGTAATCGGCGCCCGAGCGGCTCACCGTTATTTCATCACCGCCGAGCGATTTTCCGCCGTCGAAGCGCATCGTATTGGACTCGTACACGAAGTAGTCTCGGCTGATCTATTAGATCCAACCGTTCAGTCGATCATTGCCGCTATTTGCCAAAACGGCCCGCGTGCTGTCACCAAGACCAAACAATTGATTCATGATATCGATGGCCGGCTGTTCTCCGAAGATGTCTTGGTGAACACGGCGGAAAGGATCGCGCAAGTCCGAGCCTCAGACGAAGCACGCGAAGGCGTTCGCGCCTTTCTGGAAAAGCGATCACCGGCTTGGCGTGAGAATGGGCCGGGCTCCGCAAGCCAGGATTCGCAGCGCACCAACTCGAACCCTTGAAAATGTGATGTTCCAAAAAATCCTGATTGCTAATCGGGGCGAAATCGGTTGCCGCATAGCAGCCACGGCTTCCCGACTTGGCATTCGAACTGTCGCGGTTTATTCAGACGCTGACCGAACGGCCAAACATGTAGAAGTCTGTGATGAAGCGGTTCACATTGGTGGAGCTCCAGCAACAGAGAGCTATCTGCGTATTGAGCCAATCATTCGAGCGGCTACTTCAACTGGTGCGCAAGCCATTCATCCCGGCTACGGCTTCTTAGCGGAAAACGAAGCGTTTGCTACCGCCTGCGCCGAGGCCGGGCTCACTTTTATTGGTCCGCCACCCTCCGCAATTCGGACGTTGGGCAACAAAAACGCGGCCAAAGAACTCATGATGAAAGCCGGTGTTCCACTTGCGCCGGGCTATCATGGAAAGAATCAGGACGACCTGAAGAAGCGAGCCGAGTCCGTAGGTTATCCCGTACTGCTGAAGGCAAGCGCCGGCGGCGGGGGGAAAGGGATGCGTGTGGTGGAGAAAGAAGAGGATTTCGAGTCTGCTCTGGCAGCTTGCCGCCGTGAGGCGAAAAACAGCTTCGGAAATGAATCCCTCTTGATCGAAAAATATCTACCACATTCGCGCCACATCGAAATCCAGGTGTTCGCCGATGCCCACGGCAATTATGCACATCTCTTTGAGCGAGATTGTTCGATCCAGCGCCGTTATCAAAAGATCGTGGAGGAGGCTCCAGCGCCAGGGCTGGCTCCAGAATTGCGCCGATCGCTGGGAGAAACTGCAATCGCCGCGGCCCAAGCCGTAGGCTATATCGGCGCCGGCACTGTCGAATTCCTCGTCGATCAGAATACGCGGTTTTATTTCATGGAGATGAATACCCGTCTCCAGGTCGAACATCCGGTCACCGAAATGATAACCGGCCAAGATTTGGTTGAGTGGCAATTACGCGTTGCGGCGGGACTGCCGCTTCCGCTACTGCAAGATCACCTAACCATTCATGGTCACGCGATAGAAGCGCGCATTTACGCCGAAAATCCAGACAAACATTTTTTGCCGTCAGTTGGCACCTTACGAATTCTGAAACTGCCAAAAGCAGTCGAATTCGAAATTGGGCCTGATCCGGCTCCTGTGCGAGTCGACTCGGGCGTGCGCGAAGGAGACGTTATTACCCCATACTACGATCCGATGATCGCCAAACTGATAGTCTGGGGAAGTGATCGGACTACCGCCATCGCCCGTCTCGTTGCGGCACTCGGCGATTTTGTGGCGCTTGGCTTGCAGACGAATCGGGCTTTTCTGTCGCGCTTGGTTAGTTCCTCGGAATTTACGGCCGCTAACCTCGAAACGGGTTTGATCGACCGTACTCTCGCCCGCTGGTTGGACCCGGGCCATCCGGTTCGATTCGCTTTCATTGCGCTGGCCACCGTCGCACTACTCAAACGGGAAGAAATCAGCACCAAAGCCGACCCGGCCGATCCATTTTCGCCCTGGAGGGAAACTTCCGGCTGGCGACCTAATGCCGAGTACATTCGAACGTTATATTGGAGGAGTTCGCACCAAGATATTGAGGTCAAGCTAACCTATGCGCGCGGAGGATATTTACTGCAAACGGCCGACGAGTCCGCTCTGGTTTCGATTCTCGAGGATGGAGAGAACCAATTTGTGTTGTTGGCCGATGACGAAAGAGTTGCCGGCCACGTGTATTCGCCAGACGAAACTTTCGTTGTCGTCGCGGAAGGCGAGCAGGTTACGTTGCACTGGATAGATCCGGTAAGCAGTGCGTCCCACGCTGAACATGCGGAAGGAGATCTGCGCGCACCTATGCCAGGAAAGATCGCCGCCGTCTTGGTCAGAAACGGTCAAACCGTGACCAAAGGCGCACCGCTGATAACAATGGAGGCGATGAAAATGGAACATACCATTGTGGCGGTTGAGGATGGTATCGTCGATGAAGTATTGTTCAATGAGGGGGATCAGGTCGACGAAGAGTCGCTACTGCTGCGCTTTTCACCAACTCATACCTGATAAATAAGCAAATGATTAAGATCGTCGAGGTCGGTCCACGAGACGGATTACAAAACGAAAAAGTTTTGGTACCGACCTCGATCAAAGTGGAATTGATTAACCGGCTCAGCGCTGCCGGTATCACGCATATCGAAGCAACTTCATTCGTCTCGCCGAAATGGGTTCCTCAACTAGCGGATGCCGCCGACGTGATGCGCCAAATCGCTCGCCAGCCTGGGACCACCTATTCGGCTCTGGTTCCGAATACGAAAGGATTTGAAAGCGCGCTTTCAGCTAAGGTTGATGAAGTGGTGATCTTCACTGCCGCCAGTGAAACATTTTCGCAAAAGAACACCAACTGTTCGATTGCCGAGTCGCTTGCGCGCTTTGCTCCCGTTGCCTCGGCCGCCAAACAATATCATCTGCGGCTGCGAGGTAGCATCTCTTGTGCGCTGGGTTGTCCATACCAGGGTGAAGTTCCCGTTTTTGCGGTGGCCGAGATGGTCCGCCGTCTGTGTGATCTCGGTTGTGACGAGATCGATATTGCCGATACCATTGGAGTCGGTACGGCTAACCAAGTCAAAGCGATCATTCGGGCGGCCGCACAAGAGTTCTCCATCGACCGTTTGGCTGGCCACTATCATGATACTTTTGGACAAGCGTTAGCCAATATCCTGGCTAGTTTGGAAGTCGGACTATCAAGCTTCCATAGCTCCGTAGCCGGCCTCGGCGGTTGTCCGTTCGCCCATGGCGCCACCGGAAATATAGCTACCGAAGACCTCCTCTACTTGCTGCGGGGGTTGGGTTTGGAGACCGGGATCAGCCTCGATGAAATGGTGCTCACCGGTGATTTTATATCACAAGCGATCGGACGAGAAAATGCTTCCCGGGCCGGACGTGCATTATTGGCGAAGCAATGGCCTGCTGCGCCCAAAGAGCACTGATTCAGCGCCGAAGGCGCGTCGTCCTGGAAATACACGATGATAGTAGCCCAGCACTTCAGTGCTGGGTTCGGTTTTTGAAAACGACGCGTCCCGCCAGGGATGATCGATCCTGTTTGCGTCCATTGAGCCGCATGCGAGATCAAAATGCAACCATCTCTATCGCCCCTCCAGGACGGACATCTTCTGTTGAATGCTGACCCAGCAATAAATTGCTGGGTTACTATCACCGTGTCCCTCCGGAACGGCGCGCTCTCTGCTAGAACGCCGATATCCCGGTCTGGGCTCGTCCTAGAATCAATGCATGAATATCCTCGGTTCCTTCATAGGTATTCACGGCAAGCAGATTCATCAAGTGGCGAACAACATGGTACTCATCCAGAATCCCATTTGCTCCGAGCATGTCCCGTGCAGTGATGGCTATCTCCAGCGCTTTCTTCGCACAACTGCGTTTCACTAAACTAATGGCCTCGGGCGGACATTCGCCTTCGTCTAGCAGCCTGGCTACTCGCAAGGCGGCTTGACTCATGAGGGCGATCTCGGTTTGCATATCAGCCAACTTCTTTTGGATTATTTGATTGGCAGCGAGTGGCCTACCAAACTGCTTACGTTCTAAAACATAATCTCGGGCAATCTTCCAACATGCTTCGGCCGCGCCAATCGTCCCAAAAGCAATGCTAAATCGCGCCTTATTCAGCGATCGAAACGGCGCCGCCAGTCCCTTCGCGTCTGGCAACCTGTTCTCCGCTGGAACCATAACATTATCCAGCCAGACTTCGCCGGTGGGCGCAGCGCGCAACGAAAATTTACCTTCGATATTGGTCGTCCGCAGTCCCGGCGCCCCGCTTTCGACGATAAATCCGCGAACGATCCCCTCTTCATCCTTCGCCCACACGATTAAAACATCGGCAACGGTGGCTAATCCGATCCATTTTTTCTGCCCATCGAGCCGATAGCCACTTTCCACCCTCCTTGCCTGCGTAACCATTGAGGCCGGATCCGAGCCATACTCTGGTTCGGTTAACGCAAAGCAGCCAACCAGTTCTCCGGTGGCCAACCGAGGGAGGTATTTATCTTTCTGTGTCGATGAGCCGTTAAGATAAATCGCCTCGATAACCAGACTCGATTGTACGCTAAATACAGTTCGGTAAGCGCTGTCTACGCGCTCAAACTCCCGCGCGACCAGCCCGTAACATACATGGTTGAGGCCGCGGAAACCGTAGTGATGTAAGTTGATACCAAGAAATCCTCTTTCGCCCATTTCCCTGACGATTGCTGGATCGAAGCTTTGCGTCCGTGTCGCTTCGATCACTCGGGGCAACAGACGCTCTTGCGCGTAAGTGGCAGCCTCAAGTTGAACCGATTTCTCGATTTCTGTGAGCTGTAGATCGAGTCGTAGCGGATCATCCCAATGAAAGGTAGCGCTCTGGGGCATACTCTACTGATACAGAAGACTGAAGTCAGAATACAGGAGAGTCAGCATTACCTATATAACGGTAGGGAAAACCTCGGCACTTTGGATAGCTATGCCTTTCATTTTGCATCCCCATGGGCCGGGTTTGAGCCATGTCCCGGATCAACCTTTTCATGAAAATGTTCAAGTATTCCGGCCGCCGATCGTAAGCAGATCGTTTTGTCGCCCCATTTGCTGCTTCGAAAGACTTCATCGAAAAGCGGATCTGTATGGATGATCCCCCTTTTTGCGCCGGGCTGGTGAAACGGATCCGAGATTGCCACGATCGCAAAGAACTAATAGATACTGAGCGGTGGCGGTTCTGGAACATGCAGCACGGATGGCTCAAACCCGGCGCATGCGGATGCAAGCCGAATGAGCGCACCTGCCCAAGCGCCGAGGTTTTCGTACCTACCATTGCGGGCCTCGGGGCACGCCGGGAACCGCCCAACGATTTTATCTTAGCGCTTGTGGCGCGGACACGGGAGTGGGTCACCGTTTTTGAAAGCGCGACCAATCAAGAAGCCGGCTCAAACTCTCTTTCCTTTTCTGAGGATATTTTCGATTAGTTCGAATTGAGCGTTAAGACTGGCGAGGTCATCATCAATATCGGCCAGCGGACGAAGGAGTCGGACAGACAAATTCTGGTTCCGCACTGCCACGAGTGTCTGTTCAACAACCGCGGCTAAACTCCAAGCAATGTCGGACATTTAAGAATCAGACAAACCGTTTTCAAAAGACAAAAAAATCTATAGAAAGGAAGCCCAGTATATGCTTAGAGACAGCGATATGCGGCTCAGCCGGAGCCTCGCCCTACCAAAACTTTCTAATGGGTCCCTTGATCAGTTTGATTGTTCCAGTGTGGGGAGATGACGAGCTAGCAGTCAATCTGGTAAACAGTTTGCCGGTCATTCCTGAGCTAGCTGAATGGATCGTAGTGGCAGTGCATCCCGCACAGTCCCTTCGTGACTTGGATCGGCGTGGTGCCATCCAGCTCATTTCGTGCAACGAACCTTCGCGGGGCAGACAAATGAATGCTGGAGCGAGTGCCGCACGGGGAAAAGTGCTATGCTTTCACCATTGTGATACTGAGTTGCGTCCCGAGCACCTGAGTGCATTGGAGGAGGTGGCCAGGAACAGCGCTATTATCGGTGGGGCCTTTCATCGCCGATTTCGGGCTCAAGGCACTATGTGGCGAGAACCGTTAGTAAGATGGTTGAGTAAACTGGGCGGACCATTATTCGGCGATCAATCGATCTTCGTCGATGCGTCGATTTTCCGAAAGCTAGGTGGTTTCGCTGACATTCCTCTGATGGAAGACTTGGAGTTCTCTCGCCGGCTACGACGGACCGGACGAATTGTGATTCTGGATCCGCCACTCTGGTCACCTCCCCGACGCCTCGGGCGGTTGGGAACTTGGTGGCGAACGTTCCGCAATACCGCGTTCATTGGACTCTTCTATCTTGGCGTCGATCCTCACACTCTGCATAGTTGGTACTATCGCTTGCCTCGTACCCATCCGAATAGTAACCCGAACCAGTCGCAACCTTCTGAAAATGACACTCACGACTAACCTTGATCTCCCGACCGGCCAGACCTTTTCTCGGACATTGGCGAATCACGGACTGATTCTCCAGCGCACTCATACCGAAATCTTCCAGCTCAACGTGGGCAAGCTCTGTGACCTTACCTGCGTTCATTGCCACGTGAACGCCGGACCGAAGCGCAAAGAGATCATCGGGCGTGCGACTGTCGACCGCATGCTCGACTGGTTGGCAAAAGCCAACATTTCTACCGTTGACCTGACCGGTGGTGCACCGGAAATGGTTCCCGATTTTCGTTATCTGGTCCAGCGGCTCCGGCAGCTACCTCAAATCGAAACCATCATCGACCGCTGTAATCTCACCATTCTCTTTGAGCCCGGTTTCGAATGGCTCGCCGAATTTCTGGCAGACCACCGCCTGAAGATCGTCGCCTCGATGCCATGTTATGGACCGGAAAATGTGGACGTTCAACGAGGCGACGGTGTCTTCGACCGCAGCATACGCGCCCTTCAACTCCTGAACAGCGTTGGATACGGTCGTACGCCTGATTTGGCTCTCGATCTCGTCTACAATCCCAATGGCGACTTTCTTCCATCTGACCAAGCGGCACTTGAGGTCGACTATCGGCGCGAGTTAAAGCAGCACTTCGACATCGATTTCCATCGACTTTACACCATCACCAATATGCCCATCGGACGTTTTGCTTCCTGGCTGAGACACAATGGGAAGCTGGGCGCCTATATGGAATTGCTAGTCGAAGCCTTTAATCCCGCTTCGGTGGCCGGCCTTATGTGCCGTAATACCCTCAGTGTTGGTTGGCGGGGCGAGGTGTACGACTGCGATTTCAACCAGCAACTCGGTATGCAATGGAAAGAAGAGAAGCCGTTGTATCTCTGGGATCTCGATCCGGAGCAATTGAACGCGCGTCCAATCGGCGTCGGGAACCATTGCTTTGGTTGTACCGCGGGCGCCGGATCCTCCTGCGGTGGCGCACTGGTCTCATAGCAGAAGCTAGAATTTAGAATTTAGAAGAGCACGCGTGGCTGGATGACACATGTTGGGGAGCGCCGGACTGTGAGCCTTGATCGCCCCAACGTTTGGCTCACACACCTCAATCTCGCTGTCGCTCAAAGGGTGTGTATCGCCCTACCTGCCTTCGGCGTGTTCTCCGCGGACCTTCTGGATTCTAGATTCTAAATTCTAGCTTCTCTATTCCTGCTTCTCTGGCCGTAGACTCCTCTACTCTCCTTCGCAGCTCAGCCATCTCTTCAGCAATTGGTCGAAATACTCCGCGCTCGGTGATAAGCGCGGAGACAAGGTGGCGCGGTGTGACATCAAACGCGTAGTTCGCGGCGGGACTATCTTTTGGCGTCAATCGAACCGTGCGTACGTCGCCGTTGTCGGCCTCGCCACTAATATGAGTCAACTCTTCCGGTGCGCGCTTCTCAATCGGAATGTCGCGTACGCCATTCTCGATCGTCCAGTCGATAGTCGAGACCGGCAACGCGACATAGAAGGGGACGCCATTGTCGCGTGCAGCCAACGCCTTAAGATAGGTGCCAATCTTGTTGGCAACGTCGCCGCTGGCGGTTGTCCGGTCGCTACCAACAATACAGAGATCGACCAGCCCATGCTGCATCAGATGTCCGCCGGCATTATCTACGATCACAGTATGTGGGACCCCGTGGTGACCCAGCTCCCAAGCCGTCAACGAAGCGCCCTGATTCCGTGGGCGCGTTTCGTCCACCCAAACATGGATTGGTATACCGGCGTTGAATGCCTTGTAAATCGGAGCGAGCGCGGTGCCCCAATCGACAGTTGCCAGCCAACCCGCGTTGCAATGAGTGAGAATATTGACCGGACGAGATCTTGACACCTGCTCCCAAGCCTGTCCAATCAGCGCCTGTCCACGATCGCCAATCGCGGAACAGTTTTGTACATCGTCGTCTGCGATCTGGACGGCCAACGCGTAAGCGGCGCCGGTACGCTCGGCCGAATCGCACGGCAGCAATGTTTGGCGCATCAAGTCGAGCGCCCAACGCAGATTGACTGCGGTAGGCCGAGTGCGAAAGAGCGTGTCATAGGCAACTTGCAGATTTTCGTCACCGGAATCATCTTGCATTGCTAACGCCATTCCGTAAGCCGCAGCCGCACCGATGAGCGGAGCGCCTCGCACCACCATGTTACGAATACCGGCGGCAGCGTCTTCAACCGTACGCCAACGCACAACCTCAAATCGGTGGGGTAAACGGGTCTGATCGATCACGCCAACGGAAGCGCGATCATCGTTCAGCCAAATGGTTCGATACGGTTGGCCGTCGACATTCATGGCTTACATGGAGAAGCGCATTGAAATACAAACTATCATCTCAGTCGCCGCACCCGACAAATACCAGTTTTCCTTGCAAGTGACCGGATTCGAATCGCCACCAAATCCAGGGCGGACAGGAGGTCACTACGACAGATTTTTAAACAGGAGATCACAGAGCTCTCTAAGGAGGATTCTACCGATCATGATTCCTTAGCCCGATCCAACGGTAAACCCTTTGTGATCTTTGCGCTCTCTGGTTCAAAAATCCGTCTTGGTGGCCTCCGGTAAGAAATCGGTCCTTGAACCGATCAGTGAAATTGCTCGCGTTCGGTTGATCCAGCTAACGCTGTCATCGAAGAACTCCCCTGCCCAATAACCTGGGCAACATCATCAAAATACCGGGCGCCCACTTCTCGCTGGTGTTGGTAGCGGTATAACCCAAGTTTTCAGCGCTAAATTCTGCGGTCTGCAGATCGGCGTAGCCGGCGTCCCTCTCACCTTGTAATCGCGCGAAGGCTGAAACATGCTCTCTACGTCTTTCTGCGAGTACGGTTTAATGATGCCGTTCCACCGTTGAGTATCGCTATTGTTAGCAGAAGACATTTAATCCTCTCTACCTCGAAGGATTTCTGCATTTTCAAAACCGGAATCTAGCAATTCGCTTCCAGAACAAAGGGAAATACCCGGATAGGGACCGCCAGGTTCTTGAATGCTGGATTTCTGCGGATTCGAGCTTCGGATTAAAGAGCCGCTAAATAAATGATGGTTAGCGTGGGCGATGCCCAATGCCGTCATGGCAAGGTTTTCGACATATAGTTTGGGTTTCATGGTTCATGAGTATTGGTGTGGATGGTTTGATTTGCCGATTGGCGTTAACCCTCCCGAACGAGAGAGTCGATCCGGTACAGAATAGTCAACGCGTTGCGGCGGCGTTAGGCTACTCGTACCTTCGAGTAGGCTACTGCAATACCGATTTGTTGACTAAACCGGATAACTGACATGAGCCGTGGACATTAGTTCGTGAGCCGCAAATCCGTCAAGGTCTAATTGCCCGCCAGGCCAAACTCTTTTGCTTCACAAATCAGGAATAACGGATAAAGGTCAATCTTCAGATCGGCATGTCGCTCCGCGACCGCCGAGCGACGCGAGGTAGGGCGGCCCGTCCCGGGCCGCCAGGTCACTGCTAGGCCGAAAAAATATTGCCGGAGGTTACTCCTGCTAAGGTCCGTAGCCCCTCACAAAGCAATGGCACCCCCCGACGGGTTTCGGCGGTCCGGGACGGACCGCCCTACTTGCTCGACCTTACGGTGCGAGCAACGGGTCGCATGGTTAGCGAGCCAAGGACATCGCAACTACAACATCGGCGTCCGCTGAATGTTTGCCGCTTCGCGCTGAAGATTCTTAATTCGAGCTTCTGCCGCTTCTAACTCGTCAGCGTTCTGCCAAGCACGAATTACCACTCGACTCCGATACGATTCTCCTGGGCGTAAAGTCGGCAACCGGCCAGCCGAGCGTTCGAATGGTCTTGGACACGGATAACTGGTTGCCGGTTCAAGGCCGGTTACGTAGCCATTCCGTAGCGGCGCTTCGTTCTTCCAAAGTGTAAAATAAGGCAATTCTTTTGTGCTGTAAGAAACCGATACTCCCACTTGCCCATCCGGCGATTTGAGGAGCGCCTCGGTTTGATCCTGTTCATCATCCCAAAGCTCCATCAAATAGACCTGCTCCGTATATCCGGGAGCGTGTGGACCAGTATATAGATCCCAGCTATCGATACCTTGCGCTGCTCGTTTGTCGCGAGGAGCTAGGTTCTTAATCGGGGCGATAAACTGAGAGCCGCCGCCCAGCAAAGGTGGCCCGAAATTAATATGATAAAGCGTCTGAAATTCCTGCGCTGAATCGCCCAAATTGGTGATGCTGTCGTTGAATGTAATTTCTGGTCTCCCGATTTCCGTGCAGATCTCGGCCAAAAGACGCAGCTGCGGTCCGAACATCATAGTTTCATCGATACTCGCCCGGAGAATAAGTCGAGGCACAGGGGAGCCTTCGAAACGAATCTCCACGAAGCTGGCCGGTAAGTAATTGATTCGTCCATGAAGACCGAGTGACGTATCACCATCCACGCACGGCGCACCCATCGATTCCAAGCCGCAGCGTGAAACGAACTCACCGAATCCACCGAGCCAACCGAGTCCTCCCCTATCCCCGAGATTGATGAACTGCGGATGCACAATCTCGCGAACCGGTGAATCCCAACCCAGACGAATGTTGCCAACGCGCGCTTCCCAAATGTTAAATCCGCGACTCGGAACGACGCAAAAACGCAGAAGACCGTTATCGACGTGAATGACTTCAGTCCCTTCCTGCCTCCCTCCGCTTAGAGTTTTCTTCCGAACGCTCCAGTTTCCTGATGCGTCTCCGATCTCGCGCGGTTCGAGCGTCCATTCTTTTAACGAGACGCCATTCTCTGCGTCGGTTACTATCTTGGAATAATTCATAGGGGCAAGATCGCAGAGCATATCTATTTGGAGCGTCGACACCACGATAAACTGGTACCGCCGGTAAACAGTAAACGCACCTTCTAGGTGCGGAACACCCGAATCACGCAGCTAGAAGCTGCGTTTACTTTCTCATCGACTGGGACTGCGCGTCGCGGCCAACCCTAAAAGAGCCAACGAAATGACGAGTAACAAAATAAACGCTTCCATTCTTGCTTTCCGATTTCGCTACCGCCAATCGTTTCCGGCAGCAGCGAGATCGGGTTACCTGGTGCGCTTTTACCCGTTCCACTGGCTATGTATGTAACTGTATATCTTACATTATATACGGTCAACGGATTGTTATCGGATCCGTTACATTGTGATGGACCAGGCGGCCAGGCGTTTTCGGTCTCGTCGATGGCTTCTTCGGTAGCGACCTAAGCGGTCGTAAAGTTCAGCTCGCAACAGAAGTTGAACGTCGCCCCGGTTGGCTCGACGTTGTGCGACGATGAACGAGGCACCTGTTCTGATCGTCGGAGGAGGTCCGGTCGGACTAGCATTGGCTTTGGGCTTAGCGCGTCATAGCGTGCGTTCGATCTTGTTCGAATCGAAATCGGAAATTGATCCGCATTCGCGAGCGCTGGGAATCTTGCCGCGCACCCTGGAGATATTTCGGAGCTGGGGTATTTACGACCGCTTCGTTTCGCAAGGAGAGTTTTTAACCAAAGTACGGGTATGGATTGCTCGTCGCCCCACGCCAGCATTGGAGCTGGATTTGACCATTCTTACTAAAATCACTGCTGCCAACGGCATTTTGATTATACCCCAGAATCGGACCGAGACGCTCCTACTCGAATCGGTAAAGGCCGCCGATCACACCGAACTGTTCCTCGGGAATAAGGTCACACATTTTCAACAGGACAACGAAGGCGTTTGGGTCGATGTCCAGACCTCCAGCGGAGAAACGAAAAGTTATCGAGGACGTTATCTGGTCGGTTGCGATGGAGCGCACAGCACGGTGCGCCAAGAGCTTGGATGGGAACTTGAAGGGAAGACCTATCCGACGCGAATCCTGTTAGCAGATATCCGCATTCAGGACGAAAGAGATCAACTCCCTTATCCGCTCCTGGCTCCTGGAGTTCCGGGTGTTCTGGCCGGCGTGCGTTACCAGCCGCAGCACTGGCGAATAATCGCCACTCTGAATCCGGATGAGCAGGAATCGGCCGCATTAGAACCGTCATCAATTCATAGCAGGGTCGTCCAACTGTTTGGCGATGGTTCAGAAGAACAGGTTTGGTCGAGCGTGTTCCATATTCACTGCCGAACGAGTCCGCACTTTCGTCAAGGTCGCGTCATGCTGGCAGGCGATGCGGCACATATCAACAGCCCAGCCGGTGGTCAAGGCATGAATAGCGGTATCCAAGACGCACACAATCTGGCTTGGAAGCTAGCTCGGGTTCTCGCCGGCGCCGATTCCGAATCGTTATTGACCTCCTACGAAAGCGAAAGGCGTGAGACCATACTGAAGAGCGTCGATCACTACACCGATCTGTTGACGCGCTATGGAATCGGCGCTCCCCAATTCATCCGCAATATAACTGGCACTCTGGTAAGTTTTCTCCCCCGGTTCGGACTCTTTTCTTTGGTCGCGCCAAAAATGGGGATGCTGGACGCCACTTACACCCAATCGCCGATTGTGAGCGGACACGGTCATTCCGTTGGCCGCCGGGCTCCAGACGGCGAATTGATTACCCCGGACCAACGCCGGATCCGGCTCCTGGATTTAGCCGGTCCGCAACCAGTGTTGTTGTTGTTTGATGAAGGACGCCTGCCTGGCTGGGATCCGAATCGGATAAAACAACATTTCGAAAACATCAATGACCTCAGGGTGGTTTTGCTGGTTCCTCCAAAAGCACCAAGAGCCGACGACGCGTATGTAGCGTTGGATCCACTGTGGCGAATCTGGCACGCCGCATGGGGGATGGTCGTTCTGGTTCGGCCAGACGGTCACGTTGGCTGGATGGAGCGACGACCAACCCTGGTAGAATTAGATGAGGGAGTCAGGAAAGCGCTCGGCTCGATTCCGCAAGCGGCGCCACAGAATTCTGTTCTCACTCCTTAATTTCTGCCCGACAGCTCACGCCAAGACGCTAAGGCGCAAAGACAGAGAGAAAGAATCGCAGCGAAAGAACAAACGCGGCGCAGCCAGAAGATAGAGAGAGCTACTCGATTGGATCCACAATAAATACGACTTGAGCGGTTCGCCCGTTTCTCCTCTCTTTTTGTGATCTTTGTGTTCTTTTGCGGCTATTGTCTTCCTCATTCGTGGAGACCTTGGGTAATGGGCTCGCCTATCCGGAATTCGCTAAATTCGACTTCGAATCCCTCCCGTTCCGGAGAGCAACACATCAAACCAACCTGACTACCACTCGTCTCTGGGAAATAAGCGAGCCGAAGCATCGGAAAGGAGAGGCCGTCAACCGAATATTGAACCCGAATCGCGCTGCCTAGTCTGGTTAATCGCAACCAAACCGGGCCCGGCGAATCGGCCGGCAACACCGACCAGTCGGAAAACTCGCGAGTAACTACCGCTGAAAAATGAGGCAATCCGTCCGTGTACTCAACGCCCGTTTTGATCCAGTTAGCCGAGTCCAAGCGGATCATTATTCCCGCTTGGTCATAAAGCGCCTCATACTTGGCTTCGATCTTGACCTGGACGGTAAAGTCTCCGGCTCGTTGTTCGTAATAGAAATGTCCATTGTCCCGAACGAAGCCGTAGTGCGTGACTCGCCAGAAATCAGTCTTCGCACCGCTAACAACTCGCAGCCGACCATCATCAGCCTTCCAAACTGGAGGTTCATTCAACCATTGCATCAAACCCACTCTCAGACACGAATGCACGCTAACAAAAGAGAAACTTTGATCAACCGCAAAATGGACACGAATGAGAAGAGGAACTTATTCGTGTGTGTCTTCGCGTCTATTCGTGGTTTTGGAAGTACGAACTCTCGGGAAAAACGGTTCATTTCGCTTTTGTTCGCGGTTCCGCAAACGAGTGATCCGATAGGCGCAGCGCCGGGCACCAGCTAACAGGTGTTCGACTCGCTCGACCCGAACATCCCGTCCGAGGACATGCTCGAAGATGGCCTGCTCCGAACGGCAAAAGCCTGTGCAAGCGCTGGCCGCGGCACAGATCGGACAATGATTCTCCACCAAAAGATAGCTATCCCCCTCCTTTTCCCAAGTCGCCATATAACCTTCCTTGTTTCGAATTTCGGCCAGACGAGCGATCCTCCGGGCCAAACTTTGCTCGCCGGAAAGCTGTGCCTCATATCTTTTGCGCGTTCCGGTCTCTCGAACTCGGATCAATTTCTCTAAGGCGTCTTCCCCTAGCACGTCTCTGATTTCACCAATGAGTTGAGCCGTGAGTTCTGCGTGCGCATCCGGAAAACGTCGTTGCGCAGCCGGTGCGAGATAATAAACCTGCGCCGGCCGCCCCACTCCTCGTACTTCCGACTTGGCGTACACCAATCCCTCATCCGTCAGACGCAACAGCTGCTGTCGCGCCGCCTCCGCTGTGATTTTTAGCCAGATACCGAGATCGCCGGCAGTCTGCGGTCCCCTCGTTTTGAGCAAGAATAGCAACCGATCAGGCGGCGCTAATTTTTCGAGATTCCTATTTTCCAAGTCTATCCTTGACATATTCAGCAACTGGATTTACCAAGTTTCTACTTCTTAAAATAAATGCCCTCTCGAGTAAACGCAAACTGCCACGAGGGTAACGGAGGTGTCTATTGAAACTGTTATCTGACAGATTTGCGCTTATCACCGGTGCTTCTCAGGGACTTGGTCGCGCGCTCGCACTCGCCTATGCCAGTGAAGATGTCCGCGGGCTGGCCCTGGTCGCGCGTGGCAAAGAGCCCTTGCAGAAACTCAAATCGAAAATCGACAAAATCGCGCCGGCCACGAACGTCGTGATTATTCAGGCCGACCTCGGCTCGATCACTGACATCGAACGGGTCGTAGCGATCACCTTGGAGGCTTGCGGCGGTCGTTTGGATATCTTGGTCAATAACGCATCAACCTTGGGACCGGTACCGATGTCTTATCTGCTGGATTATCCGGCGGACGATTTCCAGCAGGTATTGAATGTCAATCTAATCAGCCCCTTCCTCCTCATCCAGAACTTGCTCGCAGCCATGATCGATCACGGCGGATCGATTATTAACGTAACGAGTGACGCTGGTCGAGTCGGCTATCCCGGTTGGGGTGCGTATGGCATCAGTAAATTCGGCTTGGAAGGACTATCGCAGACCTGGGCGGCCGAACTAGCGGAAACGCCGGTGCGGGTGAATTGGGTTGATCCAGGGAACATGAATACGGCCATGCATCGCGGCGCGGAACCAAATGAGGATCCGACTGCCTGGGCCGATCCAGCCGCGGTCACCGATATCTTTGTCTTCCTTGCTTCGGCCGCCAGCCAATCTGTGCGCGGCCAACGTCTGGAAGCGCAGTCCAACTGGCGCAATGCAATAACGAAAGGATGACCATGTTACTGCCGCCTGGCCTGCCTTCGACCAAAAACATCCGCAAGCGAGCAAAACCAGCATCCGTCCATCGAACTGTCCCATTTCACTTACCTTCAGAACTGAATGCCGATCGGCCGCCGGAACGTCGTGGCCTGGCTCGTGACCGCGTCCGGTTGTTAGTGCTCGACCGCAACACCGGAAAAGTCACCCACACACGATTCGATCAAATTACGGAGTTTCTCGATCCCGGGGATTTGCTAGTATTCAACTCCAGCCGAACGCTTCCAGCCACATTGGCCGGGAGGCTGGGACACTCTAGGTCCGCCGTCGAAGTTCGTTTGACGGAGTTGCTGCCCGATGGTACCTGGCTTGCTCTGCTGCTCCTTCAGCCGGCGATCCTCCGTGGGAAGGATGTGTTGACAAAGGGATTGAGATTAGATTTCGGTCGGGAGCTCAGTTGTGAAGTGCTTGAGCAGGATCAGCGAATCCCGCGTCTATGGAAACTACGCTTTTCGAAAAGCGGAACTGAGTTTCTCGATTCGGTTTATCGCATCGGACAACCGGTTCGCTACCGCTATCTCTCTGCGCCATGGCGATTAAGTTATTACCAGAACGTCTACGCGCTGCAACCGGGCGCTGCGGAAATGCCGAGTGCTGGTCGCGCATTTACCTGGCGCCTTCTTCTGCAATTGCGACACCGAGGTGTGGAAACCGCTGCCATCACCTTGCACGCAGGCTTATCCTCGTATCTAGACAACGATCTCGACCGCCAACACCTCGCTTCTGAGGAAGAATATTGGATCAGTGAAGAAGCAGTCGCCAAAATCCGCCGAGCAAAAGATTCAGGTCGACGCATCGTGGCCATCGGAACAACCGTGGTACGAGCGTTAGAGTCGATAGCGGCAGAGTCCGGCGGTGAAGTCAGAGCCTGCCACCAGTACACGCAATTACGGGTCACTGCGGACTATCGCTTACAGATCGTGAGCGGTCTGCTCACCGGGTTACATGAGCCGGAAGCAAGCCATCTCGATTTGTTGGCGGCGTTCGTGGCACCAGGCATGATCTACACAGCGTATAATGAAGCAATCGAGCAGCGCTATCTCTGGCACGAATTCGGCGATCTGAATCTGATTTTGTAGGTATGACCGTTCTTGGTGCGAGCTGGCGTAATAAGACCCACATCAGCAGCGTGAGAGCCTGGGGGTATTATCCAGGCAGTCATGATCATTAAGAGTGAAAAGCCTCGCCCATAGCAGGGCGAAAACCTCGGCGCTTTGGACGCTGGGCTCATTTCGTTCTGCATCCCCGTGCGCCGGGTTTGAGCCACCTCTGGCCACCGGGAAACGAATAAAGAGACTGGCTCAGATCAATATCTGACGACGGATCAGCGGCGAATCCTCAGCGATCCTAGTGATCGAACGCTCATCCTCCATTGCTCGATTCGTTGACTGCTTTGGCGTATCCCCCTAACACGTCAGACCAGCCACCCGGTTTATCGACTTCCGTTCGCAAGCGATCACCGCTTTCGCCGTGTCGTTCGAAGTGACGGTGTTCCAGTTCCACTTTCGTCTTACCAGGATGTTCTGGAATGAACCGCACCTCTACCTCACTGGCTTGCGCAATATCAGGGACGAACTCGAAATCTCCATTGAGATGCCACGAAAAGACGAGTCTTCTCGGAGGTTCATAAACCAGCACCGTTCCCCAGTTACATTCCGAGCCATCCTCATCCTTCTCGTACCAGCGGCCGCCGTTACACGGTTCGACCACCACAGCAACCATCGGGCTCCCTCCAATATGATGTTCTTTGGGCCACCATTGACCCATATTCTTCGTAAAGACCGCAAACGCGTGTTCCGGTTCAGCGTTTACGACGACTGTTTTTCGGACGACTGGATTTGGTTGTTGCATCTGAAGGATTGGGATTCTTCGGTTGTTGGTTTTCAGCGAAAGATTTGAACGATTCGAGCGCGTCATCCCAGAATCGCTCGAAATAGGCGCGGATGCTTTCGATACCGGCAGGGTTCAGCTGATAGATACGGCGGTTTCCGATCTGGCGCCCAAAGACCAGATTGGCGTCCTGCAGCACGCGCAAATGTTGGGACACAGCTGGGCGGCTAACCGGAATACCTTGGGCGATCTGGTGGACTGCGGCCGGGCCTTTGGCCAAACGCTCGAAAACCGCTAATCGGGTTGGATCAGCCAGGGCGACAAACGAGTGCTTATAGTTAGCCGTCACTTACGGTAAGGGAACACTTACTGAGATAGCTGTCAAGATCCAAGATAGACACGCCACAGGGTTGATCATGCGCGGCTCAAGCCCCGGCGTGATACACGCAATCAGATGTCGCGTGGTCAGGCACGCCCTACGAATCAGCTATTGGTCCCGCAGGGACGGGATGATAGTAGCACTGTACAGTGTTGATCAGCGTTCTTTATCAACGACTCGTCCCGTTAGGGACGATAGAATTGGCCGCACCTTTCCTCCAATACGGCGTTACGGAGAAGAAATGTTCGACCGTCCCTCGCGGGACTGGTTTGACTTTTTTCCGTTTTCCCAGCAATAAATTGCTGAGCTACTTTCATCCCGTCCCTCCGGGACCAATACTCATAACGATCCCCTCATCGCTGCCAGATGGCGCTTCATCTCGGCCACGCGAAAATTGTGTTCTTTTCCACGCCGGATAACAACGCTGGTGGCTAGGATATCGATGAGTGTGAGAGCAGCTAGTCGCGAAATCGTCGGCGTATAGACGTCGGTGTTTTCCAAAGTTTCGACTAACAAAACAACCGTGCAATGATCTACCAAGGCGCCCTCCTTCCCCACGATACCAATGACCGCTGCGCCGCTGGCTAGAGCTGTCTTCGCTGCTTCGATCACTCCTTTGGTCTGGCCCGTATTCGAAATCGCAACTACAACATCCCCGCTTTTTACCATCGATGCGGCAATGAACTGCTGATGAGAGTCACAGTGTGCCGTGCAGGGTACGCCAAAAAGCGGAAATTTTTGCTGGGCGTCCAGTGCCACTATTCCAGATGCGCCAAAACCGAAGAATTCAATCCGTTTCGCGGCCAGCAGCAAGTCGACCGCCTTCTGTAACGCAAGCTTATCCAGTTGCTTGCGCGCCCAGTCCAGACTGTTCATGCTGTAATCGAAAATCTTATTCGCGATGACCTCAGGCGAGTCCGCCGGCAGAATCACTGAGTGAGTAGCCGGCATGCCGAGTGCGACGCTTTGGGCCAAGCGCACTTTAAAGTCCTGAAATCCGACAAACCCGAGAGCCTCGCAAAAACGAATGACGGTCGGTTCGCTCACGCCGGCTCGGCGGGCCGTCTGGTCAACGGTCCCATTGAGTATAAGTTGAGGCGCTGCTAAAGTTAACTCCGCAACTTTCCGATCGGATGGCCGCAGATCGGGCAAATAAGTGGAGATAATTTCTAACAGGTTGCGATTAGGATCGCTCGGAATCGGGGGTCGAGGTCTTCTAGGCACGGTTACGTGGGCTGAAAGTGTAACGCGTACCGGCCTCGGCCTTCAAGAGCTGAAGTTCTTTTGCCACATTAATGGCTGCGCGGTCGATTAGCTCGGGCTTGATCGTATTGAACGCAAAAAGTCCGAAATGTTGGGCAATCATCGCCGGAACTCTTGCCTGCAGACAGAGGTCAATCGCCTCGGTGAGTGAAAAATTTCCAACAATGTTCTTTTCCGTAAGCTCCTTCTTCCGGCCGTTTACCGGCAACATCGCGACACCCGGCTGAAGATCCTGCAGTTTCTCTCGCAATCCTTCGTACGGAACACAATCGCCAGAATGATACAGAGTCGTGGTGCCGCAGCGAAAGACATAACCAAGAAACCGATGCCGGCCCTGCTTATCGTATTCGAATTCTTCGTGTGCGGCCTTTACCGGAACAACGTTTATTTTGTCCTCCAACGAAATGGACTTGTCGGCTTCGGCCCAAATGAAACGGCCGCGGTTTACTCGCAAATGAGTAATGTCCTCCGCGATGCCGCCAGGCAGAATAAAACGGGTCTTCGGTTGATTCTCACCGATCGACTCAAGCGTTGGAACATCCAGGTGATCTCCATGAATATGGGTGCAGAATACGTAATCCAATTGGGGCAGATCGCCAATGGCGATCGGTGGCGGTTCCATTCTCTCGTGTGAAAACTGATGGTCCCGATATTTTGCCGCCAGGGAGTTAGTAAGATAGGGATCAATAACCCAGACCAGTTCCGGTGTCCGAAAAAGAAAACCGGATTGCCCTAGCCAATAGAGTTCGACTTCTTCAGCCGGATTCCCCAGCTCAGCGGCTAGGGATCCATCAAAGCGCGTAAGCTTAACCGGGGACATGCGCAAAAAACGTAATCAGGTTTTCCGCTGCCTCAACTGCGGCTCGGTCGACACTCTCCTCCGTATAGGCGCCTAAATGCGGTGTCGCGATGGTTTTATGATTTCCGATTAGCGCGATGCTATTCGCATCGGCCTCATCAAATACATCCGACGCGTAAATTCCAATTTGCCCGGTCTCCAAACCGGTCAAAACCGCGATCTCATCTACGAGTGAACGACGGGCACAATTGACGAGAATGAGCCCTGGTCGCGACTGTTCAACCAATTCGGTAGTAATCAAGGGTCGCCCGTTTGGCAGCGGCGGACAATGAAGGGTCACCAGTTCGGCAGAGCGCATACCGGCGGACAACTCTACTTTAGCAAATGGATCCGTAGCCACTTCCATTGGTTCTACCACGGAAACGGAAGAACCAAATGCCGCAAATAAGTGAGCAACGAGTCGTCCGATTTTTCCGAAACCAACGACCAACACCGGCTTGCCCTTCAATTCGCTTCCTAATGACCGCGCCCACTTACCTTCTTTGAGCTGCTGATTGGCCACGTGAAAGCGGCGAGCGGCTGCAAGTGCCAAACCCAACGTTAGTTCCGCGACTCCTTGCGCGTTGGCGCCGGCGGCGCTGAGCACTGCGATTCCGCGTTTTTTGACCTCCTCCAGCGGTATATTGTCGGTCCCGCTTCCGTTCCGGCTGATTACTCGCAACTGTTTTGCCGCGTCCAGCACCGGAACCGAGATCGGCTCAACACCGGCCAACCATCCTTCGCAGCCTGGCAATAGCTGCAAAAGTTCTGCTTCTGCGGGAAACCGGCCGCGGGGACCAAAGATAACTTTCCACCCTTGATCCCGAAGCAGTTGAATTGCCGGATGCTCGGAACCAGACAGGGAACGCGGAGTAACCAGGATGCGTCTCATTATCTTCCGCTGGTTTGTGCGGCTACGCGTGAAAGTCGCTGAAAGGTCGCGGAGTCACTGGGAATCTCGATGGCGAACACATCGGAGATAACACAAGTCCAGCCATGAATGAAATAGTCCCAGCCATCATAAATCTGGAGCTTTCCTGACTCTGATTGCCGACGAGTCTGTTGCAGAAATTCAAGTGCTCCCCGGTAATTGAGTTCCCAGACAATCGATCCGCTCGGAAGTAGAGTTCCATCCGTAATCGGTGATCCTGGCCGATCCTTGCCCAGGCCAGTGGCGTTGATGATGAGAGAGCGTGACGCAAGCGTCCGCATAATTGCATCGTTTTCTTCTGCGGATTTGATCAACCGGGTCTCGAGCTGCGGCGAATCCACCAGTCGCTGGAGATGATCCAGTCTCTCGGCGGAAATGTCGGAAACGATGATCCGGGCAGGTCGCCCGAGGTGGTGTTCCCCTTTAAGAAGAAACCAGGTGATTGCCACCCCGGCACCACCGCCTCCCATACAGAAAACCTGCCCATCCCCGTTTTTCCAGAAATCTTTCGATAACATGGAGCACAGAGTCCGTCCGGCCGAGACCGGATCTTTGGCTTGCCCGATCAATTTCCCATTTCGCTTTGAGATTGAGCTGACTTCGTGCATGGCCGTGGCAAACCAGTCGAGTTCATCGAATTGATCCCGCGCGGCTCGGAACAAATCTATTTTGTGAGTCGTCACTAACGCTCCCCGTGATTGGTCGTCATTACGGATGAAGTTAACCACCTCACGATAGGACTCCGGTGGAGCATTCAAAGGAAGATCAATGCCATGGATTATTGCCGCGCCGATACCCAATTCGGTCGCCCATTCCGGAAATACTTTCATGATCGACGATTGGCTCGTCGATACACCGACGAAATGGATGGTGGGAGCTTCGGCTGGCGACAGAGATACGCTCATGTCGGAATCACCGAATTTGCGATTTTGACGCTGGTTGCTACTGACTCCCGAATGGCGGCCCAGTTTCGATCGCGAACCCATTGTTTAGCGGCAAGCCAGGAGCCGCCCACCGCAATAACCGCCGGCTCCTTGAGCCACGCTTCCAGGTTATTCAAATTGATGCCGCCGGTGGGAACAAAGGTTGGAGAAAAAGCTCGAAACGTGGCTGCCAGTACCCGCAATGCTCGGGTTCCTCCATTTCCCTCTGCCGGGAAGAACTTGCACTGCGTTAGGCCGAGCGCCAATGCCCCCTGCAAATCAGACGGCGTTGCCACGCCCGGCAAATAAGGTGCGCCGGATTCCAAAATTGCCTCGGTTAATGTCCGCTCGAATCCAGGCGAAACGAGAAATTGAGCGCTTGCATCCAAGGCTTGCCGAAGGTGATCGCGCGTGATGACGGTGCCAGCACCAACTACCATCTCAGGAAAACGCTTCCGGATCGCACCGATTGCTTGAGCCGCTGCGCTCGTGCGAAAGGTTACCTCAAGCAACGGTAACCCGCCTTGGAGAAAAGCTTCCGCGAGACGAAGGGCATCATCAGCTGAATCTAGTTCGATTACTGGCATTAATCGATGAGCCGCCAGTTTGGAGAAGATTGGGTACGGCATATTCGCGTCGTTATCCTGCCAGACTGTATCCCTCGATTTCGGCTCGCGCGCGAACCGCGTAGCGGGGATTGGGAACTAATTTCCATCCCTTATGCTCGTCATTGACTACGAGAAGCTTGAATCCGCGCGCCTTTCGAACAATTTCGAAATTTTGACCGGCATCAGCGGGATAGGAAAAGAGAGTCGCAAAAATTTCCGACCCGATGTTGACGCTGCGATGCACCCAAAAAGGCGGAACGTAGACCAGACTACCCGGGCGCATTTCGGCTGCCTCCACTTTCCCCTCAAGATCCTCCATCAGCAGAATGCCATGGCCGGATAAGCAATAATAAGTTTCCGACCGATCGGCACGCTGATGGAGGTGACCACGAGTCATGAAAAACTCAGATCCAACTTTTCCGGGGTTCAATACACTGATTCCCGTAATCAGATCATTGCCTCTCTCAGTAAACCGAAGCTCATTGACCCGGTAAGCAATGTCGCCGCCTCGACTTTCCAGCAATTGCTGAAACTTCTCTTTGTCGGCATAAATGCGATCGAGCTCACGAATATACTTTACGTACCCTCCGGTGTTCGGCTGAATTTCGAGGGATTCGGCATTCAAAAGGGCGGCGAACGGCGGCAGGTAGTTAACAGCACTCATGGCGCGGAAATGTGATCGAATCTGGGTTAGAGATGGACGCGGTACCAGCCGCAGATTGGCGCTTTTTTTGTAGTAATACAACAGTAAAGTCATGCTCTTCCGAATTCCAATCATGAAATACCCGGCCCGCTGCGATGCCGTGAATCCAAAAACGGGACCTCACCCGTCGGCGAGGGTTTTGGGGCGCGGATACCTTTTCCCCGGCTCTAGGGAGACTTACTTCGATCAATCGGGGGTCGATTTCTGGTTTAAAATTGGAATGAATCGATTTACCGGAACGAACGAGAGATTTGTACCAAAAAAACTTGCTCCGCCATAAACCAGTAGTAATACTACGCATTATTCGGCGGCGAGGATATCCTCTGCCGCTCTCCAATTGATGTATTCCTCCGGGGGCTCATCATCTTGCTGGCCGTCTTGCCGTTCCACTAAGATCGAAGCCAAAGGCGATGGAAAACTATCGCAGAGGAATAATCCGCAGATTCATGTATTCCTTTCCTTGGCCGGCGCTCACCAGACAAACCGGCGATCGGATTGGAAGGTGCATGCGGCTTTGAATCTGACAAATAAGAAACGAAACATCCTTCAGCAACGACCGCCGTTCTACTGAGAGTTTGTAAGGCCTTTAAAAAAGTCTGTATAATCTTGCCAATTAAAAAATTCCTATGCCCCCAGGAACAAAAGATCTGTTACTTGCCATCGATGTCGGCACCGGTAGCGTGCGCGCGGCACTGGTAGATTTTGAGGGTCAGATCGCCGGATTTCACGCCGCGGAACATGATCAGCAAGTGCCTCAGTTCGGCTGGTCGCAACAGCGACCTTCGGATTGGTGGAACGGAGTCATTCTTTGCGTTCGTTCCGTGCTAGAGAAAGTGGAGGCAGCCTCCACGCGCATTGCTGCGGTTGCGTGTTGTGGACAGATGCATGGCACAGTCTTGCTGGATGAATCTGGTGCTCCGGTTGTTGATTATGCTCCCCTCTGGAATGACAAACGAACCCGCGGAGTGCTCGATGAGTTTTTGCAGAGGCACGATCAGGAAAAGTTTTTGCCGATCACTGGAAATCCGGCTGCCACCGCTTGGCCGGCGTTCAAGCTCCTCTGGTTCAAACACGACCTTCCCGCTGTTTATCGGCGCGCGAGTTCGGTCCTGATCGTCAAGGATTTCATCAATTTCAAGTTCACCGGCAACAAAGCGATCGACCATCCAGAAGCATCGACTACCTACCTCTACGATGTCGGAACGAGCTCTTGGAGCAACTCGATCATCGACCTTTTAGGACTGAATCCGAATCTGTTACCCGAGCTGAAGTCGCCAATCGACATCGTCGGTGCAATTTCTAAACAGTGCTCGGAACAAACCGGTCTTTTGTCAGGAACTCCCGTCGCAGTCGGAGCCGGAGATTTTCCCGTCACTTTGCTGGGATCTGGAGTCAGTCCAGTCGGTGTCGGTTCGGACTCCACAGGTACTTCTACGCTACTCACCTTGCAGACGGAAAAACCTGTCCTGCATCCGATTATTAGCAACGTTGCCGGAATCGACCAAGGTTGGAGCGCATTTACTATTTTGGACGCGGGCGGTGATGCAATGCGCTGGGCTCGTCGCGCTTTCCACGATAACGAGCTGAGTTACGACGAACTGGTGAAACTGGCCGGCGCAGTTGCTCCCGGATCTGACGGACTTCTGTTTCTCCCCTATCTCAATGGGGAGCGCCTTGGTCCACGAACCAATGCAAGGGCCCAATTTTTCGGTCTCACCTACGGCCATCAGACCGGTCATTTACACCGTGCGGTGATGGAGGGAGTCGCGTTCGCGTCGCGGCGAAATTTATCCATTATGGAGGAGAGCGGGAACCCACTCAATTACCTGATCGCAAGCGGCGGTGGAGCGAAGACGAGGCTCTGGTTGGAAATCAAGGCCAGCATCTATCGGACACCCATTCGTACGACTAAACACTCGGAATCCAGCATTCTAGGTTGCGCCATGATCGCTGGCACCGCGACTGGCATTTATCCCTCTCTGGCCGCAGCATCGAAGCGCCTGATTCAATTAGACGAAGAAATCGTTCCCAACCCCGATTGGGTTCCACGCTACGAAAAGCTGGCTGCCCTTTTTGACGAGATCTACCGTAACGCTGGCCCGTACTATGAGAAGTTGGATAAGTACGCGGCGGAATTCGGGGCCGCGGCTTCGAACATTGGGTGATGGTTTCGGTGGGTGCGATGGCGACGTCCCTGACATCGGAGGGCGCGCCGCTTGCGGCGCCCGCGAACAGCCCACGACGAACCGAAGGCCCTCGGTCATCGCTCAATACAATTTCAGGGATCCTTGGTCTCGATTCCTCGGTGCGCACAGGGTAGCATCCGGGCGTCGCAAGCGACGCGCCCTCCGAACGCCTCCTGGATTCCAGATTCCGAATTCTGGATTCCCATTCTTTCTCCGCTACGCCACCACCTTCAGCATCCCCCCATCGACAAAATACGCGGACCCTACTGAATAGCTTGCCCTCGGCGAGCACATGAAGACGAAGAAGTGCGCGATTTCTTCCGGCGTAGCAAAGCGATCAATTGGCGCGTATTCGCGGGCAACGCCATCGAGATGGGCCTGCCAATCGCCTCCCTTATTGGCAGTCAATTGTTTAGCGGTCTTGATCCAATCCGGAGTGAGCACTAGACCGGGATTAATTGTATTCACGCGGATATTGTCTTTGATGAGTTCGTTCGCAAGAGTTTTGGAAAACATCAAGAGCGCAGCTTTGGTTGTGTTGTAAATTGGCTCATACCAAAGCGGTTGAACGGTACAGATCGAACCATTGTGCAGAATCACTCCACCTCCGCGCTTTCGCATGAACGGCACCAGGCCGCGTGCCAGACGAACGGCTGCCATCACATGCAGGTCCCAGTAATATTGCCATTTCTCGTCCGGCGCCTCCATGACCGTCTCATTGCTGCCAGTCCCAGCGTTATTGATTAAAATATCGGCACCACCGAATTCAGTTTCTGCCGCTCGAACGAGCGCTTCTGTTCCAGCGGGAGTAGCGACGTCTGCGACTACTCCTACTGCGCGGACTTTGAACTTTTCTGCGACCCGCTTGGCCTCGGTCTTGACTCGATCTTCCTGACGCGCCGCCAAAACCAGGTGGACACCTTCCGCTGCTAAACCTTCGGCCACAGCGAGCCCGATTCCGACACTGCCGCCCGTAATAACGGCCACTTTATCTTTTAATTCTAAATCCATAATAAATGTATTATGTAGCGGTGTTCTAGGAGGTTACTTCACAATTACAATCTTGGAACGATCAATGGTGAGGGCAACTGCGACTATGAGCACCAGCCCAAACACGATCTGTTGGGCAAAGATGTTCACGCCGATAAATGTCATTCCCACTCGCACGATCGTGATAATCAAAGCGCCTACCGCCGTCCGGCCAATCCCCCCTGCTCCACCGGTGATCGCTGTGCCACCGACGATTACCGAGGCGATCGCCGGCAACAACAATTGATCGGCCAGATTGGGAGAGCCGCTGCCTTGTCTTCCGGCCATCAAAACGCCGGCTAATGCCGCGAGCGCACCCGAGATCGCAAAAGCGAGTACTTTGTACCGATTGACTTTCACACCGGATGCCCAGGTGGCTGGTTCGCCGGCGCCGATCGCCATACTATATCGACCGAACG
The DNA here is from genome assembly GCA_041167675.1 of Verrucomicrobiota bacterium. Taxonomy (GTDB): domain Bacteria; phylum Verrucomicrobiota; class Verrucomicrobiia; order Chthoniobacterales; family JAFAMB01; genus DASTDH01. The sequence goes on along the minus strand of JBEEIB010000288.1, from coordinate 3,239 downwards.
GCGTATATTTCTGACACCAGACGCCAAGAGCAGCGACGATCGCCGCGATCCAGATTACGTTTGGTAGACCGAACACACGACCATTAACCCAAGTGAGATAGGAACGTCCCGACTCTTCGATGCTGATTGCCCGCTCATGAGAAAGCAAGAGCGCAGCAGAAACCAATAGCCCACTGGTAGCTAGCGTCACAATAAACGAAGGAATTTTGAGCCATACGTGAAAGATCCCACTCACGACTCCTGCCGATAAGCCCATCGCCAAGGCCACAACGAGAAACCCGTAGCCATAGGTCGGGAGCATTACCGCCACAATCACGCTGGCAAAGGAACAGATCGCCTGAATCGAAAGATCGATGCTTCCCAGCATGACGACAAAGGTTGAGCCAGCGCCTAAGATAAACAGGATCGCCGTGTCGGCGACGGTCACGATCAAGCTCTCCAAATTGAAAAAGCCGGGTCGCAAGGTGCCGATCACCAATACCAATCCGACCAACACGAGGAGGGGTGCAAACGCGCGAATCTGCTCGCCGTAATTGGGTTTCTTCAGTGTGGTTGATGGTGCTGGCATATTCTCAAACCATGTGGCCAATGAGATCGATCTGCTTTGGCTTATTTCCCGGCGGTGCGTCGAAACGAGCCGTCACCTCGCCATCACGCATCACGATAATGGAGTGGGAAAGTCCGATTGTTTCTTCTAGCGTGTCGGCGGTCAGGACGATCGCAATCCCTTGTTCCGAGAGCGTGCGCATCAAATCATAGACTTCTTCCTTGGCTCCGACATCGAGACCACGAGTCGGGTGATCGAAAATTAATATCTTTGATTGTGCGTTCATCCATTTCGCGAGGACAACCTTTTGTTGATTGCCTCCGCTGAGGTTGAGGCAGAGCGCATCAACGCTGGGTGTGCGGACGTGCAACTTCTTGACCCAGCTTTCCGCCACTCCGCGCTCCCGCTTGGTTTGAATCGCTCCCGCCTTCATGACCGTCGCAAGACTCGCTAGTGTGATATTGGGAACGATCGGTAACGAAAGCACCAGGCCTTCTACTCGGCGCTCGCGTGGAATGTAACCAACACCCAGAGCTGCCGCCTGATCGGGCGAGCTTAATCGAACCGGCCGCCCCGAAACCGTCAGGGTTCCGGAGGTGTGCGGAAGAAAACCGAAAAGTGTGCGGGTCAATGCTTCGCGCCCCGATCCAATCACGCCGGCAATGCCCAGGATCTCCCCTTGTCGCAAAGTAAAATCAACGTCGCGATAGGAGCCGTCCACTGTCAGGCGCTCGGCCCGAATCACTACGGTCTCTCCCGGTACCCGTTGCCGAGCCTCGCGGTAATACTCGGCGTGAAGCTCTCTTCCGACCATGAGCCGATGTAACTGCGGAACGGTTGTTTCACTGGCAGGCATCTCGGCTACGACCTTGCCATCCTTCATGACATAGACGCGGTCGGAAATATGCAGCACTTCATCCAAACGATGCGAAACGAAGACGAAACTCGCGCGAGTCCGCAAGGCCCTCACCCGCTCGAAAAGAATATCGATTTCGCGTTGCTCTAAAACGGAGGTTGGCTCATCAAGCAAAATCACGAGGTGTCTTTCCGTCCGCTCTTCCAATGCCAAGGCCTTCGCCAATTCGACCATTTGCCGTTCGGCAAAGCTTAATCGCGCGGTTCGCGCGGCTGGATCTATATTCAACTGGACTTTCTCCAGCTGCCGCCGGGCTGCTGCATGCAAAGCCGGCCAAGAAACGACTCCCAAACGGCTAAACTCTTTCTCCTGACCAAGATAAATATTTTCCGCAACGGTAAGATTGGGAAGCAATGATTGCTCCTGAAACACGATTCCAATTCCATTGAGATTGGCTTCGCGCGGGCTGTTCAGCGTAAGGGGTCGGCCGTCAAGCAGCAGGGCTCCGCCATCGGGCCGATAGACTCCCGCCAGTATCCGAATCAGCGTTGATTTGCCGGCGCCGTTTTCGCCGACCAAGCCAACAACTTCACCCGGTCTGATCTCGATTGAGACACGGTCCAATGCTTGAACCCCAGCGAACGCCTTGCTGATGTTGGTTAAGCTGAGAATCGCTTCTTCCGCCATAGGCCCTACTTCACAAATTTCATCCGCTGGCGATCGATCGAAGATGCCACCGCGATGATAATGATAATCCCCTGAACCGCTTGTTGAATATCCGGAGAGATGCCGAGCAAAATCATTCCGTTACCCAATACGGCAATGATCAAGACACCAACCAGAGTATTGAGTACTCCTCCCGCGCCTCCGCTCAATGACGTTCCACCGACCACCACCGCGGTGATGGTCGAAAAGAGTCGGCCGTCACCGATGGTTGCGTTGCCTTGGCCGAGCTGCGCTGCTGCCAAAACTCCCCCGATTCCATAGAACGCGCCGGCCAGCGTGAAAACCAGAACCTTGACCCGGTTAACGTGGATACCGGAAAGCAAAGCGAGATCTTCCCCTCCTCCAATGGCCAAGACATGACGGCCAAAGATCGTGAACCTTTCGATCAACCAAGCGGCCACGAGTACCCCCAGAGCAACCCAAACCGCCAATGGAAAGTTGAAAAAACGAGTGAGGGCGAGCGATCGAATTTCCGGATCGAGGACCCGAGCGTTTCTCCCCCCCAGTATCAAGGTGGCTAGCCCGATTCCAACGAACCAGCTGCCCAGCGTAACCATGAAGGACGGAATACGGACTCTCACATGAACAAACCCATTCAGAAATCCGATGGCTGCACCCGCCATGATGGCAAAGATTGGGGCCGTCCAGCCGAAGGAATTCTGGTTCATATCGTTGCGGACTAAGACGGCAACGACGACTGCGCCGAGCGCAAGTATGCCCTCTACGGAAAGGTCGACGCTCCCCAATAGAATGACGAAGGTGGCTCCCAAAGCGAGTACCAGCGGAATCGCAGCAGAATTGGCGATCCGCACAAAATTAAAAAAATCAAAAAACCGCGGATTGAATAACCCGATTAGGAGCGACAGGACGACCAGCGCGAGAAGCGGGGCAAAAGATTTGAGCCGCTCCAGCCATTTGCGGGAGCGCGTTTCCGGTCGCGCCGGTTTAACTTGGTCCGGCTCAGTGTGTGGAATCGCGCTCGTCGAAGATTTGTTCACTTAGCAAAATTTCGTCGCTGTGCTCGGGATCAAACATTTGTGGAGATAGTCGGCGATCGGAGGGTGCGCCCGGCAGTTGCCGGCGCCCGTAAACGACCTAGGGCCCACCCAA
>JBEEIB010000287.1:0-9884 GCA_041167675.1 Verrucomicrobiota bacterium | reverse complement strand
CCGCTTCAAGCTCAAAGCCGGTCCACAGGTGACTTGTTGTCCGATCTCGGCCAAAACTAATCAAAACATTCAAGCAACCTTTTTTTGGCGCTGGGCCTTGACAAACTGGGCTTCATAGAAGCCCAGGGGGTTAAATTCTTGAGCACTAAGACAAAGGCGCTGAAAATGTCTCGACATGCCTACCATCACGGTAGATACGGTCTTGGCTGTCAAAGAGTTTTGGCAAAAGAGACGAGTAAAGGGTTGAAGGGTTTTTGGTGTTTAAGAACGCCGAAGGCGATGTGGAGAAGCTTGCGCATGATGGCGCCGCGGATAGCGAGATCATGGAGTTTGCGGCTCTCCAGTATCCTAATCCAGGGCTGAATGGGCTTACACCAACGCCGAGCGACGGCGGCCGGCAAATAAAGGGCTTTGCGCAGGAAAGCATTGCCGATTTTGGAAAGGTGAGTTTTGCCGTAAAGAGAGAAACCCGAACGGAACTCTGCCGGAGTCAGCCCGGCATAAGCAGCCAGCTGCCGAGCCGAATGGAACTCTTTACCGGCCAACTCCGAGAGTATTTTCGCCGCGGTAACTGCAGCGATGCCAGGAATGGAGCAGAGCAGTTTGCTTTGAGTCTTTAAGCACTCATCGCTGGCAATGAGAGAGTTGATAGCGGCATCGAGCTGGGCGATTTCTTTAGCCAGCTGCTGCAAGCGTTGGTGGCGTTGACGGCTAATGAGAGTGGGCAGCTCAATTTGGAAAGGATCCTTTTTGGCGCGGTTGCGTTCGCGACTCTGTTCACCCACTCGGCTTTCGCGCTCGTGGACTAAGAGCTTGAGTTGTTCTTCGATGGGCCGCAGCGGCCGAGTAGCCACCGGTTTTCGCTCTCGGCCAAAGCGGGCAATGATCTCGGCGTCGACTTGATCGTTTTTGGTCCGGCGCAATACCGAAAAAGCGAAGTATTTGACTTGAGCCGGGTTGAGCACACTGACCGCCAGGCCTGCTTGGTGCAGCGCGGCCACCAGCGCCTTGCCATAAACCCCGGTGCTCTCCAGCCCAAAATGGATCTGTGCTAGCTTCCAACCACGCGCTCGCAGTTGGGCTAAAAAGTGCTCAATCGCGCGCGCATCATTGTCCAAGCGTCCACGCCACAGACAGCAGCCGGAACTAGAGAGCAGGCAAAAGTCAAAAGTTGCTTTTGCTACATCGATTCCCATGAAGTAACGTTTTTTCATCAGACATTGAATCAGTGAAGTGGTTTATGTTTGATCAAGCGCTTGGGCGCGTACCTTTCCGACACAGCCTTGTAAACTCGGGCTTGAGTTCCACCCCTGTGTGGAACGGCCTTAGATACGGTTCGGTCTTTGAAAGGTGCGGCACGAGGAAGGCGGGCTAATCTACCGTACAGGTTCTACCGACCTTCGGGCGAAGCAGTTTCCCACCTTCCTCGGCCAAGTTCTTCACCTTTAGATTTCCGCCCTTTCGGGCGGCTTAAAAAGGATAAAGTGTTGTCGGAAGCAAGGTACAAGGGCGAGAACCTCGGCGCTTTGGGTAGCTGCGGCGTTCGCTTTGCGTTCCCATGCGCCGAGGTTCGAGCCATCAGTGATAGCTTGCGCTTCAAAACCACCAATGCTTATTTTTACCAATTCTCCGAGATAGCCAATCTCGGAAACTGCGCGACCACCCAGCTCGCGGGTTTTTCATCCGTATAGATTCGCTTCTCGATGGCCCTCTAAGCGGACGGATGACGAAAATCCGACCACCGCCAGTCGCGATTTTTGGAATTCAAGCATTTTTCGGGGCAAGGTCGATCCTGGGACATGGCTCAAACCCGGCGCATGGGGATGCAAAGCGAAACGGCGCAGCTACCCAAAGCGCCGAGGTTTTCGTGCTACCGTGCTAGGTAGCGTGGGCACGTCGGAGTTATCCAACGCCTTTATCATCGCGCTTATGGGCTTAAAACCCCAGCCTAAGTCCTAACGCCCTGCGCGGCAGCCAAGTAGCTTCTTCTATCGACCTCTATTGAAATTCGTAAAACTTGAGAATGTCGTGAGCGGAAGGTTCGGGAAATTCGGATTCTTCCTTTTCGATTAACGAGACCATTTCCTGCTTCCGATCCGTCTTGAGTAGCAAGGCTATCTCATCGGCTGAGCGAATTCGCGGCAAGACGCGTACGGTCACAGCTGAAGTTCGAGACCGTCATACGCCAATGAGCAACCCGGCGGCAACAGTTGCTCAGTCTCAGCATGGAGAAAATCGTGACTCAAGTGAGTAAAGATTGTCTGTCTCGGTTTGATCCTTGCTGACAGCGCGATTCCTTCTTCCAGACTAAGATGTGAGAAGTGAGATCTCCATAGAGGCGTCCCAAGCACTAGAGTATCGACGCCGTGGAGTTGCTTGAGCCCTTCTTCGGGAACGCTCTTGCAATCGCTGATATAAGCGAAAACGGATCGGTTTGCTAATCGCACGAGAAAGCCAAAGGTGTGAATATTTCCGTGCTCGACCGAAATCGGGACAATTTCGTTTTCCCCGAGCCAGAACGAAGCGTCGATTGCATGGACTTCGGGCTGGACATAAGTGGGAAATTTGGCCTCTCCGCTAAAGGCGTAGTGAAACATGCGGTCCAAATGCTCCAACGTTGTCGGCGACGCAAAGATCGGCATGCGGTCCTGGTTGGCCGAGCTGTATCTGCGCAGATCATCAAATCCAACCACATGATCCGCATGGGCATGGGTGTATATTACGGCGTCTAGCTTCCTTATTCCGGCACGCAAGGCCTGCAGACGAAATTCCGCTCCGGTGTCTATCACCCAACTAGCGGTGGGCGTCTGCAGATAGACCGAAGAGCGCCAGCGGCGGTCTCGCGGATCGGGCGAATGACAGACCCGGCATTCGCAGAGAATCACCGGCACCCCCATTGATGTTCCTGTTCCCAGAAAAGTGACCGCGAGCATTTATTGAAAAAACGTCGAGCCACCCTTACATAAGCTCTTTGTGCCCGCAACGCTGCGCTCGCTTCGTATCCGAAATCTTGCTTTGGTTGAGTTCCTGGATTGGGAGCTGGAACCTGGGTTCACCGTGGTCACGGGAGAGACGGGCGCTGGCAAATCCATCATTCTCGGCGCCCTCAAGTTGGTGTTGGGGGAACGAGGGGACAAAACACTCATTCGCACCGGCGCGGAACAGTGTTCGGTGGAAGCACTGTTTGAGATTGCTGATCCGGGCCGGATCAACGAGTTGCTATTTGAGCAGGGCATCGATCCTTGTGAAGGCGACCAACTACTGCTGCGTCGACTATTGGCTACGAATGGCACGAATCGACAATTCATCAATGGATGCCAAACCACACTTAGTGTTCTGAAGGAAGTCGGAGATGGATTGGTTGATTTGCACGGGCCGCACGATCATCAGTCGCTGCTCGCTCGAGAGTATCAGCTTCGATTGGTTGATGCATTTGGCGGAAGCGAAGAGCTTTACCAGTCTTTTCGTGAGACTTTTGAGCAACTCCGGACTCTGCACGACAAACTCGAGCAATTGGAGTCCGAGAATGCCGCTGGGAACCTGGAATTATGGCAGCACCAGTTGGCGGAGATCCGTGACACGGCAATCCAGGTAGGAGAATTAGAATCGCTCGAAGCCAAGTACGCATTGGCCAGCAACGCCCATCGAATTCTGGAACTTACCTCCTTAAGTCTGTTGCAGCTCGCCGACGCGGAAGATTCGATTCTGACTCGGCTGGCCGACATTGCCCGCACGCTCCGCGAAATGGAAAGACTTGATCCGGGAGCGACTGAATTGGCCCGCAACCACGAGCGCGGCACCGTAGAACTGGAGGAATTGGAGCGGGACCTTCGACATTATCAAGAGAAGATCGACGTGGATCCGGGAAGCCTTCGGCAGCTCGAAGAGCGACTAAATTTGCTTGAGGGTTTGCGCCAAAAATACCATCGCAACGAAGAGGAGCTGTTGGCTCTGGCGGCTGATCTCGAAAAAAAATTGGACCAGATCGACGGGCGGGAAGCGGCATTGGAGAAAGTGCGGGCTGATTTCGAATCGACTTCTCGGAAAATGCTGGAGCTCGGAAAACATCTTGCGGCTGATCGGAGAACCGCTGGAACGAAACTAGCCAAGCAGATTCGGGTTCACTTGGCCGATCTAGGCTTTCAACAAGCGAGATTCGATCTGCAGTGGCAGGCTTTGAGCGAGCCAGGCACCAGCGGATTCGACCAAATTGAGTTTCTTTTCTCTCCAAATCCGGGTGAACCACTGAAACCCCTGCGGGCGATCGCTTCGAGTGGGGAAATCTCTCGTGTCATGCTGGCGATTAAGACCGCACTGGCTCAACAAGATCTTATTGGGCTATTGGTTTTTGACGAAATTGATGCCAATGTCGGCGGCGAGATTGCTCACGCCGTCGGTAGAAAGATGCAGACGCTGGGCGAGAATCACCAGGTGCTTGCCATCACGCATATGCCACAGGTGGCGGCCGCCGCGCGTAAACATTTTTTCGTCAGCAAGGAAGTGAGTGATGGACGAACCAGAACCGCTTTGCAAGAGGTCGGTGGCCCCGAACGCTTGGAGGAAATAGCGCGTATGCTAGGGGGCAAATCACGATCAGCGCTCGAACACGCTCGAACGCTATTGGCTGGCTAGTTGCGCAGATTGTTTAGGGTCTAGCACGATTTTGCTGGACGAATGGATGCTGCTTAGCTCGTAACGTTCTTGTGTATGCAGGAGACCGTCATTTTGGCAGGCGAAGGCGGTTTTCTTAGTCAGAATTTGACGCGCTTTCTGATCCGTGAGGGCTATTCCGTCATCGTTTTGACTAGGATTCCGCAACGAAGCAATGCGGTTCGTTGGATCGAATGGAACGGAAAAGCACACGGTAGTTGGATGCGGTTCGTTAACGGAGCGAAAGCCGTCGTGAACCTCACTGGGCGAAGTATCAACTGTCTCTACAACGAAAAGAATCGCCGCGAAATCCTCAATTCTCGATTGGACTCCGCGCGGGCTTTGAGCGAGGCGATCCGCTTTGCCCAACCGCCGCCGAAGGCGTTCATTCAAGCGACGTCGCTAGCCATTTACGGAGACAGCGCTGAACGAATAAATGACGAGTATGCGCCTCCCGGGAGCGGCTTCGCGGCCGAGGTTTGTCAACATTGGGAGGAACTGATCCACGAAATGGAGTTGCCGAGCACTCGGAGGGTCATTTTGCGCATTGGACTCGTTCTTGGCCGAGGGAGCGACAACCTAAAGCCGCTGGTACAACTGACCAAGTCCTATCTTGGCGGTTCGATGGGGAACGGAAAACAATACATCAGTTGGATTCACGTTAACGACCTGAGCGAGATGTTTCGCTGGTCGATCGAGAGACCATACGTCCAGGGTGTCTATAATGCGACAAGTCCCAATCCGGTAATGAATCGCGAATTTATGCGTGAACTGCGGACGGCCATAGGTCGTCCCTGGTCTCCGCAAATACCGGCCTTCGCGGTAAAGTTAGGGGCGAAACTCGTTCTGCGGACGGAACCAAGCCTCGCACTCTCTGGCCAGCGCTGCCTACCTCAACGATTTCAGCAGCAAGGGTTCGAGTTTCGGGATCCAGATCTCGTGCAGGCCTTCAGGGATGTCTTGGCCTAGGCTTCGGTTGTGGCAGTCGCGAGACGGCCTAAAGGGCCAAGGAAACATAGCCCATGCGCGTCAACTTAAGAGGTCGCGATCGCGGTTAAGCAATTTGCCTCGCTTGCGACAGAGCTGGTTCGATCAGTTCGCAGAGCAGATGGATGATCACCTTGTGTGCTTCTTGAATGCGTGCGGTCGAAGAGTGAGGTACGATCAAATCGATCGAGGCGATTCCCCGACATCGACCTCCATCTCGGCCAAGGATCGCAATCGAATGAAGATCCAGAGCTTTCGCTTGTTCGAGCGCGCGACGAACGTTCTCCGATTGACCACTGGTAGAGAGCGCGATGAGGACATCTCCCGATGTTCCAAAAGCGATGACCTGTCGCGCAAAGATTTCTTCGAAGGAGTAGTCATTACCGGTCGCCGTCAGCAGTCCTCCGTCGGCAGACAAACTAATCGCAGGAAATGGACGTCGATCACCGAGGAAGCGACACGCGATTTCAGTGGCTAAATGAGAACTGTCCGCCGCGCTGCCGCCGTTGCCACACGTTAACACCTTTTTTCCGCTCAATAGCGCCTGCTCGATAACTTGCGCGGCCGATCGAATGGGCGCTTCGATGTCATACAATAGTTCGATAGCTGCAACAGCCTCTTGAATACTTTCGTGAACGGAAATCACTCACACCAATTTCTCGTGATGAAGGTGTGATTTCAAGCTGGAAAACGGTTCGATGGCAATGATAGTGATCGATTCATGCGATATATCGCTCTGTTTATTGGGTTGCTTGTACTGGCCGCATGCGAGTCGAGCAGCGAGTCCTCAGCGCCGGGAAGGATCACGAAAGAACGTGCCATCGCCATCGCGATGGAAGCGAACAGGCAGTATCCGTTCTTTTCCAAGGTGACGCGAGCGAAATGGCGAGCGGAAGGATATCCCAACGGTTACTACGCCATCGACTTGAAGGATGAGAACGAAGAATTTGGTAAGTTTTTTCTCGTAGATGGCCACGGCCATATCGTCGGGCAAGGACGCATTGCTGATGATCGGTATTATCCAGCGGGCACCGACAGGTAGGGGGGTGTCGGGCTTTGGAGCCGATTCCAGCTGCGAGAACCGGGACATTCCGCGCCTGGAAGGTGCGTCTACTCTTGCCTGTGCTTCGGTCCTTTACCGTCATTCCGGGACCAGTTTTCCGCGCCTCTAATGTCGAGAACGCAACCGAAACAATATCGGTAGCCCATAATATCCCAGCTGTTCGCGAATCTTGCCTTCAAGATATCTACGATAATCGTCGGTGAGCGTCTGAGGGTCATTTACGAAGAGGAGAAAGGTCGGCGGACGGATCGAATCTGCCTGCTTAAAATCAATCTGTGTTGCATACATGATTTTGAGCCGGCGATTACCACGCGCCGGTGGTGGGTGTGCTTCGAGCGCTTGTTGCAGCAAACGATTCAGTTGACCGGTACCCAGCGTTCGCTGCGCGTGCTTTTCGATTCTTTCTATGCTTTGGAAAAGACGATCCAAATTCTCGCCGGTGTGGGCTGACAGTACGTCGATCGGCGCGTAGTCCAGAAAGAACAGGTTGGAGCGAATTTGGCCGAGGATTGCGTCGAAAAAATCCCGCGCGCGGGTAGACGGTTTCACCAGATCCAATTTGTTCACGACCACTAGGCATGGCTTTTCATTTTCTTGGATGAGGCCGGCAATCTTTTTGTCTTGAGCAGTAACGCCATCGACTGCGTCGATCACCAGTGCGCAAACGTCCGCTCGTTCGATACTTTTTTGCGAGCGCATCACGCTGAAAACCTCTACCGACGAGCTTTGCTTTCCTCGGGAGCGGATTCCGGCGGTGTCGATGAGAATAAACTGTTTACCGCCGCGCTGGTAAGGAATGTCAATGGCGTCGCGAGTTGTTCCGGCAATATCACTTACGATCGTCCGGCGATCCTGAAGAATCGCATTGATCAACGATGATTTCCCAACATTTGGGCGACCGACAATCGCGAGTTTCAAAGTGGGAGAGGGTGGCGCGGAATCACTCGTTTCGTCCGGTAGATGTGCGGCTATCCGCTCAGCCAGTTCGGTCATACCGCGGCCGTGTGCTGCACTGACCGGTACTACCTCAGCAAAACCAAGCTCCGTGAACTCGGTTTCATGATCCGTTTGGTTCGGATGATCTATCTTGTTTGCGACTACGATAATTGGCTTTTTTGTGCTTCGGAGTTCGCGAGCGAGGAGTCGGTCAATCGGTGTCAGCCCGTCCCGGGCATCGGTTACCAAAAGAATGAGATTAGCCATCTCCATCGCCAGGTCTGCTTCTGCTCTGACCTGTTCATCAAATGAAGCGTCAATGGCAGAACCAATTCCGCCGGTATCGACCAGCGTGAATCGGACCGAATCAATCTCACAGTCTGCACTTAGCCGGTCGCGAGTGACACCCGGCTGGTCGTGCACAATCGCCACTCTCTGTCGCACTAGACGATTGAATAGCGCCGATTTCCCGACGTTCGGTCGTCCAACTATGGCGACGATAGGTAGTTTTCCCATTCGATTTCACTTACCCGACGATTCCCGGAAAAGGTGAAGCGATTAGATACTACTGCTCCTGGTAGTTCGGCAACCGAAGAAGTCGACGCTTAAGGCTTCGTTCATCAGGCAACCGCAATTCGATCAGTCCTTCATCGATGATTTCGTGCGATGTCTTCATGACATCACTTAGCTGCGGCTGGCGACGCGTTCTCGCCGAATAAAGTCCAGAAAGTAACCGAACCCGGAGACGATCGTGAGCAGGCTTGCTAACGATGCCAGCCAAATAAGGCCGGCCGGAATGCGGAGTAGCACCCAAAGAATGCAGATTATCTGAAGCACTGTAGCGGCCTTGCCGGCCCAACTTGGGTGCGCTTCCATTTGCCTGCCCAATTTGCTGAGCGTCAAAAATCCAATTCCCAGAAGCAAATCCCGGCTGATGACGATACAAGGGAAAAACCAAGGAAGAGATGGACGCCAACCGGAGTTGCTAAGCACGATCATGGCTCCAAATATGAGACCCTTATCTGCGATCGGATCGAGAATAGAGCCAAGCCGGCTTTGTTGATTCCATCGACGGGCGACAAATCCGTCCAGCCCATCAGTAATTGCTGCGAGACAGAAGGTAACGGTAGCTAGAGTGTGAAACCCCTCTGAAGGAGAGGAGTGAAGAACTGAGCAACCGTAAGTCCATGCTGACCATACAAATATCGGAATCAGACAGATTCGAGCGACCGTAATCTTGTTGGCCAATGTCATAAACAGCATCCGGCAAGAAATCGCCGGAGAGCGGCGTCGAGAGTCTACCGAATGATAAAGAGAATGGCCAATCACCGAAATCTGCGATCACTCGTTACTGGGCAGACGCTGTCGTTCCGGGCTCGCTGCCACGATAAGTCACAATCCCTTGATAGATTCTTTCGGTGAGGGCGTCCAGGTATGCCGGCGAGGCGATTCGCTTGGCTTCCACAGAATTCGTCAAGAATCCTCCTTCCGCCAGAATCGCTGGAAACGCGTTTTTGCGAATCACATGGAAGGCGGCGGTATGAACTCTGCGGTCAGCCGTGCCGGGAATCCGCAGAATGCTGGATGAACCAGCTTGGCTAAGTCGGCACTACGCGGCGTGGAATAATAAGTTTCGATACCATGGATATCGCGTTTCCGGGTGGCATTGAAATGAATGCTCACGAATATCGTGTTGGTTTGCCGATTAGATATTCCCACCCGGGTATCGAGAGGAATAAAGATGTCGGAGGTCCGCGTTAGCACCGGATAAAATCCACCTTGGGCCAGGCGTTTCTACAGTCGCAGGCCAACCTGAAGAGTCCAAAATTTCTCTGGCGAAACACCACGTGGATTTGCCCCGGAATCATGACCACCGTGGCCGGGATCGATCACCACCGTCCGGAAGGTGCTTCGTTCGATGCTGCGCTGAACACAACCGGAAACAAGGGCCGCCCAGACCAGGAGAACTAGAAGTAAATCGCAACGATGTTTCGGACCTTTCCCGCACGCCAACTTTACCATGATCGTACAACAGCGAAGCGATCCGCTTCAGCTGACCCGATCTTAAGCCAAAATCAAAGGTGAGCAAACTAGCGGAGCTCGCTCTGTTCGTACTCGACGTGGACTTTATAGCCGAGAGGCGCAAGTTTCTCTTGCAGCTGCTTTTCGAAATGCTGTTGGGCTTCTTCTGGAAGATTCGGTTCTTTGGCCGTGGCCAGTTCCGGCAGTGCTTTGAGTTCAGCCTGAA
>JBEEIB010000286.1:0-7079 GCA_041167675.1 Verrucomicrobiota bacterium | reverse complement strand
AACGTTTTGCAAAGTCCGTTGTCATTTTAAAATGTAGAGACAAACAACAACCTACTTAGAAAGGAGTTGAACTACCTATGAACCTGCAAAGCATTATTCCGTGGAAAAAAGAGGAGCGATCACTCGCGCGCGGCCCTGGCGACGGCGATCCGTTCGCCCAATTGCAACGGCGGATGAACAGCGTGTTTCGAGGATTTCTTTGGCCATTCATCTTCCGATCTGTGGGGCGACGCCGCCGGAGAATTCCTGCCGCGAGTGGATGTCAGCGAAACCGGCAAAGAGGTGCGGATTACTGTCGAGCTGCCCGGCCTCGATGAGAAGGATGTGGAGGTCACGGTGACCAACAACATGCTCACGATCAAAGGCGAGAAGGAAGAGGAAGAGGGCGACTACTATCACTCGGAGCGCAGCTATGGTTACTTCGACCGCACCATCGCGCTGACGCAGGGGATCGACGCCGACAACGCCAAGGCGAAGTTCAAGAAGGGCGTTTTGAAAGTGACGATTCCCAAGAAGCCGGAAGCGCAGAGCTCGCGGAGAAAGATCGAGCTGACCGAAGGCTAACCTGCCTGCACGCGGCCCGCGTGGCTCCTCCAAAATTGGCAGCCGCGCTGGCCAGCGTGGCAATGGAACTCGATGGGATAAAGATCAATGATTGTTCAGTGAGTACTTAGAAAGGACCAATACCGCAATGCAAACCAGAAGTGATGATTTGATTCGTGACGACGTTTTATTTGAGCTGAAGTGGGACCCCAAAATAGGATCCAGCAGCGACATCGCTGTAGCTGTGAAGGACGGCGTGGTGACGCTTTCCGGGTTCGTTCGAAGCTATTGGGACAAAGACGCAGCCGGGAAGGCGGCCAAACGGGTCTATGGAGTGCGAGGAGTGGCCAATGATATTGAAGTCAAACCGACTACGGCGCGAACCGATCCGGAAATCGCACGGGAAGCTATTCAAGAACTTGAGAGTCACGTCAGCATCCCTAACGATAAGATCAAGGTAACCGTAGAAAAAGGTTGGGTAACTTTGGAAGGCACGGTGGACTGGCAGTACCAAAAGAGTCTCGCCGAGTCCGCAATCAAGAAGCTGAGGGGGGTGGTCGGTATCACCAACAACATAACGCTGAAGCCACAGGTTACCCCCACCGAGATAAAGGCTAAGATCGAAGATGCGCTGCGACGAAGCGCGGAACTGGATGCTCGCCGCATCAGAGTCGAGATCGACGGCGGGACCGTCAAACTCTATGGTATTGTGCGCTCCCGGGCCGAGAGACAGGAGGCCGAGGAGGCGGCGTGGTCAGCACCTGGAACCGTGAAGGTACAAAATCACATCACCATTGAACCATAATCGGGTCGCTCGAATGCGCACGGTTTGGCTGTGTTCCCGTCCGGGCGAAATGCCAAACCGTGCTCGTTTCTTTAACTAGATTCAGCGGTCAGGCTGAGCACTCCGACTATTTCTTTGGCAGATTTTTTATAGATCAGCCGGCGGAGCGCGAGGGATACGCCCGATCCTTTAGCCCGATCCAACTTGGCACTTGTAAGCCCGAAAGTCGTACGCCGGCACGGGCTCAAACACTTTGAGTGCGTCGTAAATCGTAATTTAGGACTCGCGGCGCCCTTTCAGCGCGCCTATTAGCATTTCATCTACGATCCCTTCGAGCTGCAGTAACCGGGGAGCGCTTAACCCGTACAGAACCAAATGTCCCGTATCTTCCACCTTTACGCAGCCGCAGCTCAATAAGCGTTCGAGATTGGACGAAATATCGCTGCGGGACAGACCCGTCGCGCTGGCGATCTGCGCATCCGTTTTGGCTCCCTCGCAGAGAGTCTGCATGATACAGAGTTGCGAGCGATCGGCCAAGTGGCCGAACAGTTCTTCCTGACAATCCAAATCGCATCCCCTCGGCAACCGACTTCTTGGTTTCGGACTTCCACGCTTAGCGGAATCTAGATCAAGCGAAATATTCATATAAGATACATCTATTCTTAACTTGCCATAAAGCAATATATAAGATACCTGTTTTTGTTGATTTTCTATGCGTCTCACATTCTCGACCGATTATGCCTTGCGTCTATTGATGCTGGTTGGACTCGAAACCGACCGCCTTGTGACGATCGAAGAGGTCGCGGATCGCTTTGGAATATCAAAAAACCATCTGATGAAAGTGGCGTACCAGCTCGGGCAAGCAGGATACCTTGAAACCATTCGGGGCCGGAATGGAGGGTTGCGCTTGGGAAAGGCGTCAAGCCAGATTGTAGTGGGGGAGGTCGTCCGCAAAATCGAACCGGACTTCGCAGTGGTCGAATGCGAGAATCCGGAGGGCTACTGCAGGATCGCACCCTGTTGCAGACTGCGCTCTGCAATGGCGAAAGCGGTCCAGGCCTTTCTTGAGAAACTGGATCAGTACACTCTCGAGGACCTGCTTCGACCCAAATTGAAACTGCGACAGTTGCTCGGCGTCGATCAGAAGATAGCGTCTCCACACGGTCGATAAGAGTCGCGATTCAACGCGTCAAGCCGGATCCGGGGCCACTCCCGACGAATATCGCAGCATGACTGACTCTTCCGTTTCAGCTGGTTAAAGGCTTTCCAATCGCTGGTCTGCCGATTTCCGCAACAAAGCTTGAATATCCCAACGAGCAATGAGACAGCCAACGTAACGCAGACCGCCAACCATAAGTTGCGCCCCAACACCGGCACGGCGCAAAAAAGCGACGCTGGAGCGCCCAAGACGGTAATCGAAAGCCCTCATCTTGAAGTTGCTCCATGCCAGTTCGTCGGCCAATTACGATGTCGAGTCGATGAGAGCCCGGTGGCCCAACAGCGACCCGATCTTCTCTTCCCGGCAGAATAACGCGTGAAGACTCAAAACCAGACCTCAAGATTTCGTAGGCCAAAAACTTGGGAAGAATCGGTTACGCCGACTGAAGCCGCAGCGGACGGTCCCTGCGCCACTGTTTAGGGATGGCATCGCAAACGGAAAAGATGCCGAGCTCGGCGTTTTAATAAAACATGTATTAAATATATTGCTTTGTGAACGTTCGACCATACATATATATTATATGAATCTTTTAATTGACCCAGATTTCAATCGCGAAATAAACCCGTCGCATCGAGCAGACGTTAAAGGGAGTAAAGTCACTAGGACTGATAGCCCTCGTCTCAGAGTTGCAGTACCACCGGATACAGCAGCTAGAGAGAAGGTCGTCATGACTAGGCTTATGCTGGCCGCTTTGTCTGGATTGATTTCTGCCTTCGCCGCCATTTGCACGACCGTGATCTATTCGACTGTTCTTGGATGGCGCAACTTTTGGCTGGCCGTCTGTGTTGCCGGTTTCGTCGCTTTGGTCGTGTTCCTATGGAAGGCTTCCGAACGATTTTAGGGACGGAAAGTAATGGTGATTTAACGGACTGTTAGTTCGCTTTAGCATTTCAGCGAGGGACTCAGGAATTTACGATTCGATCGACAAATAACCCGACGTTGGGAGGTGCCTATGACGATGATCCAGATTAAGCGAGTGTATGAACCGGCCGCGAAAGAGGATGGCGCGCGATTCCTCGTGGAACGCCTGTGGCCGCGCGGGATGAAAAAAGAGGCGTTGCCTATGGAAGCCTGGTGCAGGGACGCAGCGCCCAGCGACGATCTGCGCCACTGGTTCAGCCACGATCCAGCCAAATGGAAGGAATTCCAACGACGCTATCGGGCCGAGCTCGCTGGCAATCCTGCAGCCTGGCAACCGCTGCTGGACGCAGCCAGGCAGGGCAACATTACGCTCCTATACAGCGCTCACGACACGAAACATAATAATGCCATGGCGCTAAAGTCCTACTTGGAAGAACGACCGACTGGTAAGAAAAGTCGACCTAGCTAGATCCGCCGGGATCTGGCGCTCCGCACGGCCGCGACCTTTTTTACGTTCCGCGACTTCCACGCTTTGCTCGTACCCCAATCGCCGTACAGGATCGCCGCTGCTCGGAGAGAATCGACGTTGCGTGGCCTTCTGGTTCTCCCGCGAATCATCCTCGAAGATTCGTTTTCAGCCGTTTAACTACTTACCAATTCCGGGCATCTTACAGCGCTCGCGCGGCACTTGATCAATACTATACATATCACCAAAAAATTTCCTCAAAACCGGATCTTCGGTTAGGAGATATAGCCGAGGATCTGCGCCGTCTTGGGCATCTGGGATTCGATCGAACTCGCTAAGACGTTCGGTATTGTTCCGGAAAATTTCTTTCGCTCCTTAGCAGACACCTAATGAACAGTCCGGTGCAACTGCATTTGATAATCGTTGCGAAGCGAGGGGAATAAAGTTGGGAGTGTCAGTGTCCTTCAGTTGCAACTCAAGTAGTTGAGACTGACAGTCGTATTCGATGTCGCGTTGCGCAGTACCCGAGGTATCGCCTCCCTTCAGTAAACCCGCTCATCCCGTCGATACTGAATCTCATGGCGGGAATACGTTGAAGAATCTCGGAAGTGGTTTTGCCAAAGAAGCGATTTTCGGTGAGGCACCGCGCTGCTCGTTCGCAAGCTCGATCAACACTGGATCAAATGGCGCAAGATAAACTAAAATGGGACGTTTCATCATACTCTCTGGGCCATCATGTGTAGGCAAAGGGCCGCTGCATGAAGCATTCATCAAATTCTATCCAGAACTCGCCGGAAAGCTGAAAAAGCTTGTCCTTTACAATAGCCGCGCACCGCGTCCCGCCGAAATTGATGGGAAAGATTACCATTTCCGAAAGCGCGAAGAAATCGAGTGGTGGCGTGGAAAAGAAAACTTCGTCGTCCTCGAGGTCCGTGGTGATCTCCAAGCTGTTGATTTGGAGCAAGCAAGTCAGATGTTGAAGGAAAGTGATCTATTTTACGAAGGTAACCCCTTCGTTGGTCGCAAGCTGGACGATGCGTTCGAGTCGAAGGTCGATATCCTCAGTATCTTTCTCGCGCCGCTTGCGCGGGACGAAATTCTTTATTTCCGGTCG
Source organism: Verrucomicrobiota bacterium (assembly GCA_041167675.1). Taxonomy (GTDB): domain Bacteria; phylum Verrucomicrobiota; class Verrucomicrobiia; order Chthoniobacterales; family JAFAMB01; genus DASTDH01. The sequence continues at coordinate 2,092 of JBEEIB010000286.1, read as the reverse complement.
CCCGATCGGCATGTGTCGCTGATCGACTTTGTAACTGACGTGATGCGACGGAAGCTTTTACGCAGAGCTCAACGGCAAAAAGGCATTCTCTCGCTGCCAGATCTCGAAAATATTGAACGTCGGGCCAAAAGCGCTTACGACGAACTGAAAGAAGCATGGCATTTTGATCACGTGATCCCGAATCACGATGGCGAGGATAGTGAGAATTGGAACGCGTTCTACTATCCCGTCGGCGACGCTCGTCGCGCGCTCCTCGCTCTCGCTGACCTGATCAGCGATAAAGTTCCGACGTTTGTTGAAAAGTGGGAGCAGGACCTACTGCCATAGGACAGCGATCAGGTGCGGTTTTCGTCTTGTGAGTTCTGAAGGTGATATCCGTCCAAAATGGTCTCTGAAAACGAAACATGCACGAACGAAGGGTAGACGTTTTCCGGTCTTCGCCAACAGTGTTGACTGCGCATTTCCGTAAATCCAAAGGTCTCATCTTCGGTCTTTTTGGAGCCTTGTCGACGCCATGCCTGTGAAAGCGCCCCAACTGGTCTTCTGTCGAAACGAGAGCGTGAGCGCGGGCTTGAGACGTATCGTCGATGAACTAATCAAGAGCGCCATTGCGTGTATTAAAGAGCCGTCCACGGAACGCGAAGAAGATTTGCACCAGGTTCGATTGGCGATCAAAAGACTGCGGGCCATCTTGCAACTGCTACGACCGCTCGTCAGCAAGACGTTCTTTAAGCGCGAAAACGCTCGTCTTCGCTCTGCCGCCAGGCGTCTCGCCCGTCTGCGCGATCTTGCGGTGGCGCGCCGCACGCTTGAACAGGTCACTGACAAGCTCGCAAGCCATTCACAGGACGCTGCAGTCCAGGAAGTCTTTGAAAGCTTTCTCGCTCAAACGCCTGCATCATCTCATTACGACGAGGACCGTGAAACCGCGCTCCGACTCGCCGCGAGGGCCCTCGCGCAAACGCGCCGTGCCTTTCACGCGCTGCGTCTGCCCGATCGCGGTTGGAAAACGATCGAACCGGGTTTGAAGAAACTGTATCGCCGGAATCGAACATGCATGAAGCACGCTTCATCTAGCGATAAAGACGAGGATTTTCATGAATGGCGGAAGCGAGTGAAATACTACTTCTATCTGCTGAAGATGCTTACACCAATGTGGCCCAGCCGACTTGGGAAAACGGTAAAACATTTAGATTGCTTACAGGACAAGCTGGGTAAAGACCATGATTTGGCTGTGCTGAAAAGCTTCCTGGTGAAACATCTAAGTAATCCGGAAAACAGGACGCCGGTGGGGCAGGTCGTCCAATACCTGGAGAAACGAAGCGCGAAGCTTAGGAAGCAAAGCATGGCTCTTGGCAAGATACTTTTTGCTGACAAACCCGGCCATTGGATGAAGGCACTGCGGAAAAGGTGGGAGGAGTGGCAGTCCTCAGGAATTCCTTCAAATCCTCTTTTGAGTGAGAAGCCGGCGTGATGGGAGCTATGACGACCGGTTTCATCATTCCGTTCTCCTAACTCGCGCCTCCGCCGGTGCAAGGTGGTGTTCGAACCACTCGCGTGCCAGCCGCGCCACCTCATCGAGCGCTCCAGGCTCTTCGAAGAGGTGGGTCGCTCCGGGAACGATCACCAGCCGCTTCTCGCAGCGGAGTTGCGCGAGCGCTGCCTGGTTCAACTCGATAACTGCGTAGTCATTTCCACCGACGATGAGCAGCGTGGGTGCTTGAACGCCCGCCAGGGCTGGCCCAGCCAAATCAGGGCGCCCGCCCCTCGAAACAATCGCGCCCACTAATTGGGGGCGCTCGGCCGCGGACACTAGAGCGGCGGCGGCACCGGTGCTTGCGCCGAAGTAGCCGATTCGAAGGTGTCGTGTGTCGGGGTACTGCGTGAGCCAGTCCGTGGCGGCGACGAGCCGCTCTGCGAGCAAACCGATGTCGAAGCGCAGATGCTTTGTGCGCAGATCGATCCTCTCTTCCTCCGGGGTCAGCAGGTCAATCAAGAGGGTCGCTAGATTCGCTTCGTTGAGCATCCGTGCTACGTGGCGATTTCGCGGGCTGTGCCGGCTGCTCCCGCTGCCGTGTGCGAACAGCACGAC
>JBEEIB010000285.1:0-2505 GCA_041167675.1 Verrucomicrobiota bacterium | reverse complement strand
TCGCTTCCGGTTGCTCTCCACCCCGTCTCTCGACGACGCAGTTGCCTTCAGCTACGGACAGACCAGTGTTTCTGTCCGATGAGGACTTTCACCTCATTGTTGGTGCGTACTCTCAGGCGCACTCCTTAAACCGCTTCGCGGTAAATCCGACACACCTGGGCTAAGTCCCGCCCGCATCGCTACGCGAAGCGTTGCGGGCGGGTCTGTAACGCTTTTGGCGTAAATGACCTAAGTGCTAAAAAGGGGTCAGCCAACAATTCTTGACAGTCTTGATCCGGCTGCTGACCGGACTGTCAGTCTACCGCGAGACCCTGGGAGTTCCTGCCGTTCCCTGCCGTTTCGGGTTATCGACGCTTGAGGGCTTCTAATTCTTCCAGAGTGCGCGGCCACTCCGATCCCAACAGTCGAGACAAACTGCGATCGGCCAGGACTTTTCCACCGGTCTGGCATCGGGCGCAGTAGTTTGTCTCGTTATCGGCGTAGCGAATACGCAGAACCTTTTCGCCACATCGCGGGCACGACTCACCGTAGCGGCCATGGACTGCCATGCCTTGGTGAAATGCAGTGACTTTTTCAGGAAACCCCGTGCCGGCTTCGGTTTGCAGGCGATCCACCCATCGCTCAAGCGTGTGACGCGCGCTCGTGAATAGCCGTTGCCACTCATTCGGCCTGAGTTTGTGCGTAACGGGTGATAGTTGCGCTGCGTGCAGAATCTCATCTGAATAAGCGTTGCCGATACCGCTCACTAGGCGGGGGTCAGTCAGCGCTCGCTTGAGGGTGCGGTTTTCCGCGCTGAGTGCGCTGCGAAAAGACTCGAGATCGCTTGTCAATATATCGATTCCTCCCGAGTCGATGGAGCGCAGGCTTTCTTCGCCACTAAGAAGGTGCAACGATGCGCGACGTTTGGTGCCGGCTTCAGTCAGCACAAGAGAACCATTGGGAAAGTCGAAGGCAGCAAGATTGTTGCGACCGGCTAACCGAGTCTCTGGTGGTCGCCAGTGGAGCCGACCCGCAATCATCAGATGAAGCACCAGCCAGAGATCGTTCTCCACTCCAATAACGATTCGTTTGCCGATTCGCCGCAGTTCGCGAACAACTCGCCCCTCTATTTGGCGAATCGGCGGTTGTGCGGTTCGAACCAGAAAAGTACTCGCAACCCGAACCCGAATGAGTCGTTCACCGACTATGCGTGATTCGAGTGCTTTAATATAGGTGACGATATCCGGCAGTTCCGGCATTCCGAATGAAGCTTGCACGTTACACCCGGCAAACCATAGCAAATAACAGATAGCGGGCGAAGCGCATAGCAGATGACAAACGGCTAAGAGGCTGAATCCAGAAGCTGGAATTTAGAAGCTAGAAGTTGCATGCTGCGCATTGCTCTGACCACCATATTGGGACGGCATCTTGCCGTGCATCAACGTGTGTAGGCAGACTCAGCGCTGTGCAGGCCAGAAAATTGGCGGTTTCCGGCTATCGTTCTGGGATCAGAAGCGGAATCACTAGTCGACCCTTTTTACGATAGATCTGAAAATCGGTATCGGTGGTTAAGATGATCGCTTCGTCGCGTAGCTCAGCCATTCGGACGAGGCACGCATCCGCGAAACTCATCGGGGTATCCTGATAGCGGCTGATCAGGCGAATAGCTTCGGTAAGCTGGTGCTGGAATGAAAAATCTGGGACGATAATTCCTCGTCCCAAAAGATTGCAAAGCGATGCCTTTCCTCCAGGTGCGCGCTCCAGCAGGAACAGACTTTCGGAGATAACCCCTTCACAAGTTAAAAACGGCTCGGTTGTTGCCTCGAATTGCGCCCGCGCCCAATCATGATGATGATCGCGTCTCCGCAGCGCGGCCACGATGGGTCCGCTATCGATGAGGACGGTTCTTGCCATACCCTTTTAGATGTTTCCGGTTGGATGATAGATCGGTTGGGAGGGCGTCCTCTTCGATAACCAGGTCTTCCATACTGCTCCAGAGCGACGCGCGCCTCGATGTGATCGGTTTTCGGGCGAGCCGTTCACGGACGATTTCGGACTTTGGCACATTGCGGGCTTTGGCGGCGCCGGAGATTTCTGCGAAAAGAGCGTCCGGGACCTTGATGGTGAGAGTCTTCATCCCTGGGAGGGTAATACCGTTATGGCAGAATGGCAATACGCGGCGAGCGCATGCCCAGCCGGCAACGCTTCGCGTAGCGATGCGGGCGGGACAAATGACAAAGAGGCAGAACTCAGAAGCCGGAATTTAGAATCTAGAATTGTTCTAACCTTTGCTAACCCAGGGTTACCCAAAGCCTACGGGCGAAGCGCATGACAAATAGCAAATGAACTGCAAACGGAACGCGGAACACGGGATACGGCTGAATCATAGCCGCGGACGTGAACAGCGTTTTTCAGTCGATACCGATTTCGGCATAAAAGGAATCGGGGACAGTTACGAGCACAAGGAGAGCCAGAGTTTCTCGGTGGCCGGTCTTGGCGCAATATTTCTGAATCAAGTCAAAAGTT
>JBEEIB010000284.1:0-2888 GCA_041167675.1 Verrucomicrobiota bacterium | reverse complement strand
GGCGTTGACCGTGGAATCTGTTCTTAGCGGAAATCGCGAGCATATCTATCATGCGGCTATGTTAGATCCTCATACCAGCGCCGAACTGGATCTCGACCAGATCTGGCAAATGGTCGATGATCTCATTGCCCAACATGCAGAGTGGATTCCGGACCAGTTTCGCAACGGGCAGAAGGCCCATGTGCCAACACCGGAGTCGCAGCCTGCGATAACGGCAAAATGACAAGAGGGCTATGGAAACGACCCGGAGGGTAACGAGCAACGATATTGCTCAGGCTGCCGGTGTGTCGCGCACCACCGTCTCTTTCGTTTTGAATGAGAAAATCGGAACCAACATCAGCGCCGAAACTAAGGCTCGAGTGCTCGAAGCGGCGCAGACACTGGGTTACGTCCCTAACTCAGCTGCTCGTATGCTGGTCAGCGGACGGAGCCGCACCCTCGGTCTGGTACTCGCTCACGGAGACTTGATGAGCATTGACGCGTTTGCTCCGCCTTTGATGTTTGGTATCAGCCGTGTCTGCAATGCCCGCGGTTACAAACTGCTGGTTGAAGGGGTAGAAGCCGGATCGCGGCGCGATGCTTATCTCGATTTGGCCAAGAGCAAGCGGATCGATGCATTGATTGTTCTGAATTCCAATTCGGAAGATGAAGGATTGGTCCGGATGATTGAGTCTGAGTTCCCAGTCGTACTCTTCGGCTCGATCGGACATCCAAATGAAAACTCCATCCGCCCAAACACCGGAAAGGCAGCGGTCCGGGCCACTCGGCATCTGATTGATTTGGGCCACCGCCGGATCGCCCATATCACTTATGCTCCCGTTCGTTACATCGGGGCCAGGGAACGGCTTCGAGCATTCCGCCGGGCGATTGAACGCGCAAAATTAGAATTCGACGAAGGACTAGTGGCGAGCGGCGACTTCAGCATGGAGAGCGGCTATCGTGCAATGAAGGAGATCTTAAAACGTCGTAAGCGGCCAACCGCATTGTTCGCGGGAAACGATACGATCGCCGTCGGTGCGATAGCTGCCTTGCGGGAAGCCGGACTTACCGTCCCGCGTGACATGGCAGTGATAGGTTTTGATGATCTGCCGTTCGCTGCTTACTGTCATCCGTCACTTACAACTGTAAACACCGAACCAATCAAACAGGGAGAACAAGCGGCAATCGCGGCGATTGAATTGCTGGAGGGGCGTCCGGTCGGAATCCGAAATTGCGCTCTTTCCCAGAGAATAATCATCAGAGAATCGTGCGGCGCCCAAGGCCGTAACGCAACGCGCACACGTTCCAGACCCTCACTCAAAACAAGGACAACGCTTTCATCCAATGACTAAGACGGATCAGATAAAATACCAACGCTGCGGCAGGAGCGGTTTGTTGCTACCGCGCATATCGCTTGGATTGTGGCATAACTTTGGCGATGTCGATCGATTCGAGGTAGGCCGATCAACGACTCTCCGAGCGTTCGATCTGGGTATCACCCATTTTGACTTGGCAAATAACTACGGTCCGCCGCCCGGTTCAGCCGAGAAGAACTTTGGCCGGATCTTGGATCAAGATTTGCGACCGCACCGAGATGAGATCATCATTTCGACCAAAGCCGGATATGAAATGTGGCCGGGACCGTATGGCGAATGGGGCTCCCGCAAATCTTTGTTGGCGAGCTTAGACCAAAGTCTGTCGCGGCTCGGACTGGAGTACGTCGATATTTTTTATTCACATCGGCCCGATCCGCATACGCCAATCGAGGAGACCATGGGAGCTCTCGACCACGCCGTTCGGCAAGGAAAAGCGCTCTATGTAGGGATTTCGAATTATGATAGCGCGCAGTCGCGCGATGCCGCCCGGACGCTGCGAAGTCTTGGAACTCCCTGTCTGATCCATCAACCCTCTTACAACCTTTTTAATCGCTGGATTGAACAGGGCCTTACCTCGGTGCTGCAGGAGGAGGGCATAGGTTGCATCGTATTCTCTCCACTGGCTCAGGGTCAGCTGACTGATCGCTACCTGCAAGATATCCCCAATTCTTCGCGTGCGGCGCGAGAACATTTCCTCACAACTCAAGATGTTCGAAAGAATTTGCCTAAAGTGCGAGCGCTGCACGCTATTGCTGCTCGACGTGACCAATCCTTGGCGCAAATGGCCATAGCCTGGGTTTTGCGTTTACCGGTCGTCACCTCCGCTCTTATCGGAGCGAGTTCGCCGGCTCAACTGGAAGAAAATGTTCGGGCACTAGAGCATCTGGATTTCTCCGAAACTGAATTGGCCGAGATTGATCAGATTTTGAAAGAGTAAGAATGCGGCTCCCTTCAGAGCTAAGACAAGTTTTCTGACGCCGACATGCCCGCAATGCCCATGGTGGTAGGGCGAGAACCTCGGCATATTGGGTAGTTGCGCTTAATTCGTTTTGCATCCCCATGCGCCGGGTTTGAGCTATGTCCCATCATGAAATGATTAAATTCCGAGAACCCAAATTCGCAATCTAGACAGGATTGTGTCGCATCGATGCTGCAAATGCGCGATCGAAAAGGGAATCTACAGAGATGAAAAACCGGTGTCTGCTGGATTGGCGAGGCAAATCCACACGAATGGCTCAAACCCGGCGCGTGGGGATGCAGAACGAAGGGGTACCTAATGCGCCAAGGTTTCGCTCTACCATTGTCAGGTTTCCTCTCTACCGGACTGATTTTGTCCAGCCGTCGGATGGGGCTGTACCCATCCCAATCCCGATCCCTTAAGTTGATGCGCGTGCGAAAGATTTTGGAGCCGCTACTTTTTGGGGAATGGAGTTTGAAAGAGCTGGTTTTCATATTTTTGAAAGACAGCTAAAAGCGTAGCATTGATACCTAAATCAGAACGCGGCCGTTAGCTTTTTGCACAAATGCGCCCCG
>JBEEIB010000283.1:0-6728 GCA_041167675.1 Verrucomicrobiota bacterium | reverse complement strand
GAGTTGGTCAAGAAGCTCAAAACCAGCTCGACAATGGACCGTAAAGGCTAAAGGTCACAGCCATTTGCAGCTGGCAGAGCGGCTACGGGGCTTTCTCGGTTAGCCAAACGGCCAAAGAATCGGTCATTGCCTATATCGCCAGCCAAGAGATCCATCATCGCAAGAAGACGTTCCAAGAAGAGTTTCGTACCTTTCTCAAGAAGCACGGAATTTCGTTCGATGAGCGTTATGTGTGGGATTGATCAAATAAAATCTTAAGCCCCTTCAGGGCCAATCGTTTGATGGGTTGCGCACCCGGGGTTAAAACCCCGGGCTGAGTCCTTCTGCCCCTTTGGGGTAGAGAGCCATCCCAAAGACGTAAGTTAGCGCTTATGAGGCTTCGCCCTAGAGGCTATCCTGAAAGACGCCTTCGGCGCTGCATTGGCAAGCGATCGTTGGCGACAAGTGGGTTCCCACTTCCCCATCACCGATTACCGCTCAAGAGCTGGCACCAATGCTGCTCTCGTTCTAACCCATGCGCGCTCTTTGTTTCGCGGCAGTCGTCTCATTGCTGGTCCCCTTCCTTCCGACCTCTGCCGGAACTCTTACCAGTTCACAAACTCGCACTAGCTCGCAGGACTTGGAAGTTTTCGACATCCGGGCCGATGGTTCGGTTTCAGCTCCGCGTTATTACCGTTATGAACAATTTCTTACCCTCCCGTTGGTTACGGTGAAAACTGCGAAGGACCCGAATACGCAGCAACCGGCTACTTATACGGGTGTGTATTTCAACGATTTAATCCAGGGACTGCAAAGCTCGGCGGAACAGACCGTGCTCGGCGCCAACTGCTACGATGGTTACCAACAATATTACGATCCAGACTATGACGAAAAACATCATCCGATCTTTCTCTTGAAATACGACGGGAAAGCTCCCGCCGAGTGGCCGAAGTCCGAACATGATTCGCCGATGGGCTCTTATTGCGTGGTGCATGAAAGTTTTCAGCCGTTAGAAACCGTCTATGGCTATACCGAGGCACCGCGCATACCGTTTGGCATCGTTTCTGTCGAATTAACCAGCTACGCGCTTTCACTCGGTAAGTTCGATGCACCGGATCCACATAATTCCGAAGTTATGAAGGGTCAAAAGATCGCCGTGGGCAGTTGCGTCTCTTGTCACAACAACGGTTCGGCGGGAGGAAAAATGGCTCAGCGGCCATGGCAAGTCTTGGCCGCTAATGCAGTCTACAACAGCGACTACTTTCGCCAGTACGTCGTCGACCCACAGAAATTCAAACCTAATGTGGCGATGCCGGCTCATCCGACTTTCGATTCGGTAACGCTCAATGCGCTGCAGACTTATTTTAAAACAGTACTACCAGGTGGTTGAGTCAGCGCCTAAATAACGCCGGCAGCACCGACAACGTGCGGGAACGTTAACATGCGAGGACACCAGGCGAAGTGATTTATGGGAAGTAGAACCACCCAAACTTGGATTTTCATTGGAGAAAGGCAAACGAGGCAAAGTATCTGTTGCCGCCTGTTAATTCGTTGTCGGCGTTCTCGGCGATGACGGCGTTATCTACTACTTCTCATCCTCCGCGTTCCGTTCGCAAACAGTAAAAAATCGTATAAATTCCGCTTTGGCGGAGTCTAGATGCAGCCCGACGTCTTTGTCAGCTATTCCAGTAAAGATAAAGCGTCTGCGGATGCGATTTGCCAACGGCTTGAGTCGGAAGGAATCCTCTGCTGGATTGCTCCGCGCGATGTCGATGCAGGAACCGATTGGACCGAGAGGATCATCCAAGCGATCGACTCATGCCAAGTGTTTGTTCTAGTATTCTCTGAAAATGCCAATCAGTCAGATCATGTGCGCCGCGAAGTCGCTAAAGCTTGTTCATCCAGGTTGGCAGTAATTCCGGTCCGCATCGCAAATACGGTACCAAGCAGCAGCTTAGCCTACTTCCTTGGGACAGTTCATTGGTTAGACGCAGTCATTCCTCCGTTAGACAAGCATCTTAGCCTCTTGACTCAGCGGGTGAAGCAATTGCTGGACGATCAGAAGAAATCCGCGAACGAAACAAAGATCATCCCGAAAACAGAAATTCAACCAACTGTCTCGGCCGGGAAGCGAGCGCGAGGGATCGTTGGAGCTCTTCTGGTCGGCGCAGGAATGGTGATCGCGTCCTGGTGGTTCGACCGAAAGCCTGTGGTCACGGAAATTCCTGCCAAAAGCATTGCGGTTTTACCTTTCGAGAACATCAGTCCGAACAAGGATGACGGCTATTTTGCGGATGGAGTCCAGGATGAGATCCTCAACAACCTGGCTAAGATCGCCCAGCTCAAAGTCATCAGCCGCACGTCGGTCATGCAATATCGGGCATATGCCAGGCGTGATCTACGTCAAATTGCCAAAGCACTAGGCGTCGCGAATATCGTCGAAGGAACGGTTCGACGAGATGGCAATCATGTCCGGGTTAGCACCAAGCTAATCGACGCACGCGATGACAACATGGTTTGGGCCGATAGTTATGACCGCGATCTGACCGACATCTTCGCCATTCAGAGCGACGTGGCTCAGACGATCGCTCGCAAATTAACGGCTACCCTTTCTGCGGAGGAGAAGAAACAGATTGAAGCAAAACCGACCGGAAGTCTCGAAGCCTACGATCTTTACCTCCAGGCATCGGAATTGATTGCCGGCGCAGAAATTTCTCTATTCACCGCGAATGTCGAAGGACCGCTGAAAAAAGCGATCAGTTCTCTGGAACGGGCCGGCCAACTCGATTCGAAGTTCACGCTAGCCTACTGTGCGGCAGCGAGAGCGCATGACCTGCTTTATGTCACCACCGATCCGACTCGAGCTCGGCGGGAACGAGGAGACGCGGCCGTTGACGACGCATTGCGATTGCAGCCCGATCTTCCCGAGGCGCACTTAGCGTATGCCGATCATCTCTACCGCGGTTATCGTGACTATGAACGCGCCAGGGTCCAGTTAGCCATTGCCAGGCAGGGTCTACCAAACAGTTCCAAAGCAATGATGCTCGAAGCGTACATGGACCGACGCCAGGGCGATTTTGATAAGGCGGTCGCCAGATTGAATGAAGCTATCACGCTTGATCCCCGGAATCCGATTGCGATCAGAGAATTGGCCAATTCGCTCTACTTAACGCGCGAGTTTACCGCAGCCGGAAAAGCCTACGATCGAGCGATCGAGCTTGCCCCCGATCAGCCGATGCTCAAAGTTGAAAAGGCGCTGTATGTAGGCCGTCAAAAAACCGGAGACGATACTCCGCTCCGTTCAGCAATTGCAGCGCTTCCGGCATCGCTGGCCGACGATCGAGATGTGCTCTCCTATCGCCTGATATGCGCGCTGGATGACCGTGACTGGAAACAAGTCCTTCAACTGCTCGACAAAATGAACGGCGGCGATGACGAAGGCTACTTCTCTTACGCACCGGTGCCGGTGCCGATTGATTGCTACTATACTCTGCTCGCTCGACTACAAGGAGAACCGCCTAACACCAATCCCGGTTTTTCTAAGACACGGGAGAAGCTAAATGAAAAGGTCCAGGCAGCGCCGGAAAACGCTAAGCTGCTCAGCAACTTGGCGGTAGTTGATGCTCTGCTTGGCAAAAAAGAGGATGCCATTAGCGAAGCTAAACAGGCGACCGAAATGTGTCCGACCTCTAAAGATGCGACGGCTGGTCCAGGTATTCTAATGAATCTCGCTCTCGTATATGCTTGGATCAATGAGTTGGATCCCGCTTTTGCAACGTTGAGTCCATTAGTAACGACGCCGAATGGTATCTATTACGGCGAATTGAGGCTCGATCCTCACTGGGAGCCGCTTCGCCAAGATCCACGCTACCAAAGGCTGCTCTCAGAATTAGCGCCAAAGGACTGACGACGCGTTTGGCGCGTCTTCGGTAGCGGCGACTGTCCGGTTGGGCGTACAGGTGAGGGTCAACCGGGAAATTCAACCGGAGCCGTTCCGTTCGACACTACCGTGAACTGCAGTTGCCATCGTTTGCCAGCACTAGGCGTGCGGCTCAAACCAGGTTGAACAAATGTAAAATGCCGGTCGCTTGCAGGCGACTGACTTGACCTGACAACTCCGCTCCAGAGTTTGAGCCGATCGGGCCGGACTACAACAATGGCGACTGCGGTCCCCGGTCATTCCAATCGCGCAGCTCCGGATCAATTTCGAGGTTGCGTCAAACCAGAGGTCTAACTGGACAGTCGCCGCTACCGGAGACAACGCCGAGAACGCCCGCGGGACCTCCACCGCGCGAAATCCATTAGCTATCGGCTATTTCTGAGACTCGCCATTGCCGGCCGAATCGACTACAACGCTCCTCTGCGCTCGTATGGAGTCGAAGGTTTTTATCAGCCATGCCAGTAAGGATAAGGCGACTGCCGATGCGGTTTGCCAGCAGCTCGAGTCCGCCGGAATCAAATGCTGGATCGCTCCACGCGACATCAAAGCAGGATCCGATTGGACCGAAGGAATCATCGAGGGCATCGATTCGTGTCAAGTGTTTGTTCTCGTGTTTTCTGAGAGCGCAAATGTATCAGAGCACGTGCGGCGAGAGGTCGCCAAAGCTTTCTCTTTAGGGCTGGCCGTTATCCCGTTCCGCATCGAAAACGTGGTACCTCATGGTAGCTTGGCCTACTTTCTCGGGACGGTTCACTGGCTGGACGCGATCACTGCACCTTTAGACCGGCATCTCAGCGACTTGATCGAACGGGTGAAACAGTTGATGGCCAATGACGGACGATCCGCCAACCCGGTGTTCGAGGTCGGCGGGCGCAAAAAAAGCGTATCAATTTATTCAGCGCCGTCGAAACGAATTCGCTGGATCGCCGGCGCCATTCTCGTTTGTGCCGGGCTCGCGACCGGTTTTTGGGGGCTAAACCATCTGCCGCCCCATTCGGCCGGCGAAATTCCTGCAAAAAGCATCGCCGTCCTGCCATTTGAGAATATCGGCGCGAACAAAGACGACGCCTATTTTGCGGATGGGGTGCAGGATGAAATCCTCAATGATCTGGCCAAGGTCGCCCAACTGAAAGTCATAAGCAGGACATCGGTAATGCAATACCGCGCCGATACGAAGCGCGATTTACGACAGATCGCCAATGCGTTAGGTGTGGCTAACGTTTTGGAAGGAACCGTACGGCGAGACGGGAAGCACATACGGGTGAGCGCCGAGTTAATCGATGCTCGAAATGATAATATGGTTTGGGCGGATAGTTTCGATCGGGATCTAACCGATATCTTTACGATCCAGGGCGAAGTGGCACAAACCATTGCCCGAAAGCTTGCCGCAACACTGTCGCCGGAGGAAAAGAAGAATATAGAAGCAAAACCGACCGACAATCTCGAAGCATACGATCTCTACCTGCGGGCAGAGAAACTGATCGGCACGGCGACACCCTCTCTCTTCATCGGCAACTTCGAAATGGGCCTGCACGAGGCGATCGACTTGCTCGAGCGAGCGGTCAAGCTCGATCCGAAGTTCGCGCGCGCCTACTGCAAAGAAACGGAGGCACAGGATCTGATCTATACCGGCTACGATCCTGTTCCGACTCGACGCGCCTTCGCCGACGCAGCAATTGAAAACGCGTTACGTTTACAGCCCGATCTTCCTGAGGTTCATCTGACCTATGCCTACCATCTCTATGATGCGCATCGCAATTACGAGCGGGCAAGGGTACAACTAGCGATCGCCAGGCGCGGTTTACCGAACAATGCTGAAGCGATAACGCTCGAAGCCTATATGGATCGTCGCGAAGGCAAGCTGCAGAAAGCCATTGAGGAGTTGAACCAAGCCATCAATGTCGATCCGCGTAATGGTGGCGCGATTGCCGATTTGGCTTACACACTTTTCATGACTCGTCAGCTGGATGCGGCCGGGCAGGCATTCGACCGAGCGATCGATCTAGGTGCCGATCAGCCAATGCTCAAAGTACAGCGGGCGCTCTACGTAACTCTCTTTAAGACCGGAAACAATGGCGCACTTCGCTCGACGCTAGCCACGCTGCCGGCATCAATGGCAGAAGATCAAGGCGCTCTAACCTGGCGACTAACCTGTGCTTTGGCCGATCGTGATTGGCCGCAGGCGAGCGAACTGGTGGAAAAAATGAAGCGCCACGAGGACGATAGAAATTTCAGCTATTCAGCGGTACCGGTTCCAGTCAACTGCTACTTCATCCTGCTCGCCCGATTGCAAGGAGAACAACCTAATAGCAAGCCAAGCTTTGCTGAGACGCGCGAGAAGTTAAACCTAAAGGTGCAAGGGTCACCGGGAAACGCCAAATTGCTTAGCAACCTAGCGGTAGTCGATGCGTTACTCGGGAAAAAAGAGGATGCGATTGCCGAAGCCAAGCGCGCCGTCAACGCGCTGCCGGTCTCCAAGGACGCGATCGATGGTCCAGGAGTGCAAATGAATCTGGCCGCTGTTTACGCGTGGACCAATCAACCGGATCAGGCTTTTGAACAATTGGACATTCTCACCAAACTGCCGAATGGAATTTATTACGGCAATTTGAAGGGCGATCCCTACTGGGAACCACTGCGGAAAGATCCGCGCTTTGCCAAGCTCACGGCGGAGTTGGCGCCGAAGGATTGAATAACGCGTTTGGCGGACGGCGTTCGGCGGCGTCTTTGGTAGCGGCGACTGTCCTGCTACAGGCTTGAACCTCACGAAACTGCAGGGCTCCAGCTGCTCGTGTGGCGCTACCACAAA
>JBEEIB010000282.1:0-3074 GCA_041167675.1 Verrucomicrobiota bacterium | reverse complement strand
CCGTACGCGGGCCGGGTGCTGGGTGTGGCGTCCGCAAGGCTTTCTAATTAATTTCGCTCAACTGCCATGTGTCAAACGATTATTCGTTGACAGGTGGTTCGCCAACAGCCAGCAGCAAGAAACAAACGAAACGGAGCATGATGAAACCACAATTCGCTACTCTTTGTTTTTCGTTATTCGGGTTCTTTGCGCTTGCGAGCGGGCAAGAGAATCCGCCCGCTACAAAGCCTGCTGAGCCGGTTCTTGGGCTGGACACCGGCTCCCCGGCACCAGCGTTTACGCTGAGCGACCAGTTCGGCCATCAACAATCAAACGAAACACTCAAGGGGTCCAAAGGCACGGTGTTGCTGTTCTTCCGCTCGGCGGACTGGTGACCATTCTGCAAAGCGCAGCTCGTGCAGCTGCAAAATGCAAAACAGAAATTTGAAGCGCAGGGGCTGAAACTGGCGGCGATTAGTTACGATAGCCCGGCCATCCTGAAGGATTTCGCTGAACGCCACAACATTGATTTTCCATTGCTGGCCGATCCCAATTCCGAAATTATCAACAGGTTCCACGTGCTTAACGCCCAAGCTAAGGGAATGAACAAAGGGATGGCCTTTCCAGGCTTCTTCTTCATCGACACGAGCGGAGTGATTCGCGAAAAATATTTCACACCGAAATATACGGATCGATTAACGAGCAACAACGTTATCGCCAAACTTTTTCCGGAGTTGGGCGCGGAAGTCTCCGCAAACGTCGAAGCCGCGCATCTTCGGTTAACGCTTGCACAATCCGATCGTAGCGTGATACCCGGCGCCAGAGTTAGCCTCATCGTGGACGTAGAGCTTCCGCCAGACGTGCACGTTTATTCTCCCGAAGTTCAGGGTTATAAGCCGATTCAACTGAACTTGCAGGAACAAGCGGGAATTGAATTCCAGCCAGTCAGTTATCCAAGTTCAAAAGTGCTGTACCTGGAGGCCATCAAGGAACATGTCCCGGTCTTCGACGGGAAGTTTCGTATTTCGCAGGATATGACCGTGACTCCTTCCAAGGAGTTAGTCAGCGCGTTGGCGTCGGGAGAAAAGACGATTGCCATTGCCGGAGAACTCAAATACCAGGCCTGCGACAAGACGGTATGTTTTCCGCCATCGTCCGTTCCTGTAAAGTGGCAATTGCAGATTCTTCCACTTGATATGAAACGATCTCCGGAAGCCATTCGCCACAAGTAGGCGATTGGAAGCATGGAAGTGGGTTCATTCCTGAGTTAAAGGAGCAAATCATGGCTGATGTTGTTTATGTTTCCAAATCGCGCATTGAACGAAAACAAGGGCCGCTTCGAATAGCTCATTTGCCGGGCGAAGCACAGCCGGTGATTTTTAGCGTCCACGGAGCCATTGCAGAGCACTACAAGGTGGATCCGGCCACATTGAAAGAATCACATTCCTCAACGATCGACTACGTGATTGCGTCAACCGCTGGTTGAATGATGGGTACATTTGGAGGTGCGCTGGAAGCGCGCCAAATCGATGCAAGCAATGGAAAGCTCACTGCCGAGATAACGGGCGAAGTCGAAACGGAAGAGAATGTGCTTGTCATCCGGCGGATCCACGTGGCCATGAAGCTGGTCGCGCCTCAAGACGTCAAAGACACGGTCGAGAGAGTGCACGGCATGTACGCCATGCGTTGCCCGTTGTACCGAACTTTCCACAAGACACTGCAGCTCACATCTTCCTATGAACTTGTCGCGCCGGGCGGCTAATCCCGGGGAACTTATGATCGAGGATCAAGCGAAGTATCTACTTACGACTTGGCCTGGCGACGACTTATGAAACACGCGATTCTTGGAGCGGGCGCAGTAGGCGGACTGATCGGAGCGGTTCTCGCGCACGAAGGCGAGGACGTGGCGCTCCTCGTTCGTCCGGAAAACCAGGGCGGCTATCCTGGAAAACTCAAGCTAAACACACCCAAAGGGGCTATGGAGTCGCCGGTTCGCATTGAAACAAAGCTAAGCGATGACGTGGATGTTTTATGGGTCGCGGTAAAGACGTATCAACTTATTGGGGCGCTGGGCGCAGTCCCGTCCGAAAGCAACGTTGGAACAGTTATTCCGCTGTTAAATGGAATTGATCATGTCGACTTGCTCCGCGTGCGTTTCGGGCATGAACGCGTTGTGCCGGCGACGATTGCGGTGGAAGCGGAGCGTGTCGCCGCTGGTCAGATCGTGCAGCGTTCTCCATTTGCTCGTCTGGCGTTCTCAATGCTCGGGCAAGAAAGATTGGCGAATGTCGCCGATCGGCTTTGGCATGGCGGTTTTACTTGTGAATTTCAAGCTGACGAGAAAACGATGCTGTGGAGCAAGCTCGCTTTCCTGGGGCCGTTTGCGCTCACAGGTACGGCCAGCGACATGGACAAGCAGGGAATTTGTGCCGATTCGGCATGGCGCGCGCGACTCGAATCGGCCGTGGGCGAGGCCTGTGCGGTAGCGGTCGCGGACGGAGCGGCCGTCGATCGCGGAAAAATTCTGGCCACTCTGGCATCACTACCCGCAACGATGCGCAGCTCCATGCAGAAGGATGTGTCCGCAGGCCGCATGCCGGAGTTGGACGCGATCGGGGGCCCGATCCTTCGCCGCGGAGAGCGATATAATCTGAACGTTCCCGTAACGCGCGAAATGGTGGCGAGATCCAGGATCGCCTGAGCACGCTACATAGTGCCTCCGCGTCATAACAAATCAGATACGGACGGCGGCTTCTGAAGCGAACCTCTGAAACTTTTTCCTTCCTAGAGAATCGCACCTATGTGACGAAGAGTGCTTGCTGTGGGTAGTGACACTTATTCTCAAAGAACGGCTGCTCCCAGTCGAGATAAGAACTCGTTGGTGCAAATGAGCGCAATACAGTCGCAATCGCGAGCTGATGAAGCACAACTAATAAAGAGGGTCTGCGAGGGTGAAAGAGAAGTTTTTTATGAGCTGGTGCGCCCTTACGAGCGCATGGTGTACGCAACTGCCATCTCGATCGTGAAAAATCCAGCCGACGCCGAGGAAGTCGCACAGGAGGCGGTTTTAAAGGCGTTTTCCAAGCTCTCGAGCT
>JBEEIB010000281.1:0-22526 GCA_041167675.1 Verrucomicrobiota bacterium | reverse complement strand
GTCTTTCTCTTTCCTCGCGGCGGGGATTTCTACACGACGGCAAAGTCGGTCGACTTGAATCACGAATTAGCCACTGGCCGACCGTTTCTACCCGACGACCAACTTTCGCCCGACGTGCAGAAGATTTATCAATCATATCTGCAAATCTTGGATAGACCTGAAGGCAACCTATCGCATCCGCTCGGCCTCCCAATTTTGGCGAGATTGGCGTCTTATCTCGCTTGGATCAGCTTTTGGCTGCAGGCAGTTTTTTTTGCGGTGATGATCGCCATCTGCTTAAGTCGGAAGGGGCGAACCTTGCGGCTTGCTGGATTCGCCATTGTCGCGGTGCTATCGGCTACTTACGGAAACGTCCTCACCATTGCTTTTGTCCATTCACTTGATGTCGGGCGGTACCGAGTGAGTTATGCCCCTGGTTTTCTTCTCGGCCTGGCGATGATAATTAGCTACCTACTGGTATTAGCATTGGGAGGATCCATTCTTGGCCAACAGAATGGAGAATCCAAAATCGCGGAGACCAGCTCCGCTCCGGCTTCGGGTTGGCGGCGATAGTTGCGCAATTCGAGCTATGATCGAGATCGCACCGGAATCACAGTTCGGAGAGAAGATTACCACTCGGGATCTCGTTTGGATTATCGTCCTCGTTCTTCCGTCGCTCTACGTTCTGTTCACACTTCCACCGCTTTGGCGCGACACCGATGGATTTAACGAAATTGCGTCCACCTTCGCTCCAAAGGGAATCATCCACTGGTTACCTGGTTACTGCTTCGTTGCCCGACTGCTGATGATCGTTGCCGGAGCGGTTGGTAGCTTCGTAAGCGGTCACGGACTACCTTACCTGTCACTTGGTACTCCTGAGCTAAGTGACATAGGAATTTACAGTTTGTTGGTCGTTCAACATCTTTTCCTGATCTATTCGTTGTTCTTCGTTGTCCGAACCCTAACGAATCTCTTTTTCCTTCGGCTGCTTTTTGCCTTTTTTTTTGCGTTAACTCCGTGGCTTTATCTGTTCGCCCAATGCATTGGAACGGAGGCGTTCAGTAATCCGCTGGTTTGTCTCATAGCTGGGTACGGCTGGATCTGTTTGCGGACTCCTGATCTGCAGTTGCGCCGGCTCATTCTGTTTTTCTTGCTGCTACTCGCGGCGGCTCTCACCCGTCACATCAATCTGGGATTGATTTGCCTGGTCCCCATCGCCCTGGTGGTGCCAGCGATCATGCGGACGTTTTTCGCAAATGAAACTTCTTCTCAAACGCAGGCCACCCGTGATTTCCGTGGATGGAGAAAGCTATTCGTCTACGGGTGCCTCGGGGTCGGTATTGCCATCACATCAATCGGCATACAGCAAACGATGTGCTGGTTGTTCCGTGTGCCATACCGGTCCACTTTCGGCGTTACTTTTGAGTGGCGACTTGATTATCTGAACACGCTACCGGCAGACCAGCGCAACACCATTTTGGGCCGGGTTAGTGCAAAAGTTAACGATCCAATCGTTACGGAGGCGATCCGAGATCTGATCCAGGTAATGGATCGGAAAGAGAATCGAGGATACGGATTCTTGTATGATCGGATGGATGAAATCCTGTCTCAGGCCGGCCCGATGAGCCTGCAGCAGCACACTTTTGAAATTGATTCAAAGTTGAACCGAGTAGCTCAGGCTTTTCTCACGCCACCCGACTCAGCCTTGTTGAGCACGATCAAAAACGAAATGCTGAAAATCCCGTTTTTGACGCAAGCGGACATGGCCGCCCAACCACTGACCCTGACGGACTCGCTGCAGCGTGAAATGGCTGCACCCCGCTATGCTCGTCTTCGCCCGCTTTGTTCGTTCCAATTTTCCCAAGGGCATTACCAACAGATCTTTGAGCGCAATGCTTATTTCCAATTGTTCAAGAATGTGCCATTGGGCGCACTCGCGCTTCTTTCCTTTGCCGGCGGCGTCCTGGTCTTGGGTATTTCGCCCCGAAACTTTTTCAACGTGACTGGCGTTGGCTATGCCTGGAGCATGGTCGTCACTGGGTTTTTGATGGCGCTTGGCAATTGTTTCAGCACGTCCTTCGGAGCGCGTTACTACCTTCCGCTTTATTCGCTCGCGCAAATCAGCGTTATGCTCTTGACGTCATTGTTATTTCAGACGCTTCTGCGATCAAAATCTGTCCCGTCTCTTAACGCTCGTCTGGAGCGATCGGACCAAGCTGTTGGCGGACAAAGTTAGACCTGGCGCAAAAAAATAGTGATCCGGAAAATCAAGATTGCTGTTTGCTGCGAATCTTAGATAGAATGCAAACGTCAAACTAGCGTGCGGTCGGTTAAGAGCGATAGAGAATGCAGTCAGTTCGACCAAGAACTGGCGGCGCCGGATTCGCTTAGGACAAAAGCGCGAGACGCAGTTAGCTGGGCGCGCCCAGATCCAAGCCGTCCGGCTGGTCGAGTGGTTGAGCTGCGCGGCATCATTTTCCAGAGCGACAGTCATAGTTTCATCGGCGCTTGGTTGATTCGGCCGGTCCAGATGTTCGATCGCCGCTTAGCGGGACTGAGGCAATCAGCTTTCGGCCCATCGTTCGCAATGCATGTTGGCTTACACGTGGTCATTGCCGACGGAAAGGAATTTGTGGTCGAGCAGTTGTTGGAGACTCCGTGGAATGCCTTTGTTAGTGGGGTAGCGTGGACGCCATTAGAAGTGTTCCGCAAAAGGATTCGCGGCGGCTGGGATGTGACGGTGCCGGCGACCGCGTTCCGAAAAATCGACGATCGAGTAGTCAAGGAAGCGATTGAATTTCTCAACCGTCTCCGAGCTCGCCCATACTGCAGCGAAGATTGTCCAACATTTGTTGAGCGAGCTTTTGGCAGGCGACGCATGTTTGCCGACAGTCCTACTGCCAGATGGCTCGGCCTTGGCGTCCGAATGGGTGATCCGGCGCTGCCACTCCTCCGACTGGAGTGTCGGTTGGATCGCCGGACAGAGCGTCTTCTGCGCGCATCACTGCTTCGAACACTGCCGGATCCGATCACCTCCTGGAACTCGCCGAACGCTCGGTTCCTTTTGCATCGAATGTTGTTCTTGGGAGGATTCTTGCTGAGCGGGATGTTGTTTGGGTTCTTGAGAACGAAGAGCACCTCGAGACGACTTTGTCCCGCCGGGCCGCAATGATAGGAGCCTGGCGCTTTCGTGCGGGGTTAGCCTATTTAGCAGCGATGCGCGCCGGTAAAGACGATCGATTATCACTCGTGCTCGTGAAGTTGGATTGGAGGTCAGGATGAAACCGTATCGTCGCCGCGGGACGTGCGGTTCTTACCCGTTATTCACCCAGCACTAAAGCACCGGCAACTATCATTACATTCCGACGGGATGAAGCCTCTCCGTTTGCTTTCGAGGTTCAACTCTTCATGTCGGCTTTCCCGGACGGTGGAAAGCTAAGAGAAAGGCGCCGACGATCATTAAGCAAGCTACGACGATGGCATGCATGAATCCGACCGGTCCCATGTATTGGATAAGCTGGCGCTCTCCTTTTACATAAAAGATCCAGAGCAGTCCGCTCGCCACGCTCAGGATCGATCCCACCAACGAGGCGAATGCCAGAACCAGAGCTCCGATGTGTTTGAGCTTCGCGAAGGCAATGACCCAGGCGATTGCGACGAGCAGAGAGAAAAACGCCGGGACTGCGTACGGGAATAGACCTAGAAGAATTTGATTAAGGTTGCCGGCCATCGGATTTAATAGCGCGGTCGGTTCTGACGCCAACAGAATTTGCAATGAATCTTTGCCAGTTTCTTTCAGCCGAGCGAAACCTGCGCCGCTCAGTCCGGCGATCGATTGAGAAAGTGAAATGAAAATTGCTCAGGAATGGCGGGACGAAGATGATGGCCGCTTTTCCCCGAGGACGGCTTGATTGCCACCGATGAGAATGGACGACCAGGAGATTATTGTCATCGGTGACCAGCGCTATATCCGTGCTGGGTCATCTCTTGCCGACGATCGCCGACGCGTACTCCTGAGCGGTGACACGTTCGCCGTATTCGATCGTTCTGGTGATTTTCAACCGATCGGTTCCGGCGAGTTTGGTCTTTTTCACTGCGATACGCGTTATCTCTCTGCGTTTGAACTGCGAATGAATGGACAACGTCCGCTCCTGCTCAGTTCCTCTATTCGCGACGATAATGCCGTGTTGGCGGTGGATCTCACCAATTCGGAAATGCGACGCGGCGATCAGCTTATCCGACACGGGACGGTTCACATCTATCGCAGCAAGTTCCTTCGACCGACTTGCTGTTTCGAAAGGATCCGGATCGAGAACTATGGGACCGAGACCGTTGAATTGACATTGAGCATCCAGTTCGGCGCGGATTTTGCCGATATATTCGAAGTGCGCGGAGTCAACCGCGCACGAAGAGGGCGGTTGCTGGAGCCGGTATTCTTGGAAGATGGAATTCAAATTCTTTACGCAGGTTTAGATAAGGTTATTCGTACTACCACCGTGCGAGTGTCTGGACCTCCAGCCGAGTTCGCCGCTGGCGAAATTCGCTCAGCGCTCCGGTTGGCGCCCCGAGGTGTCAGCGATATGTCGATTAGCGTCGAATGTGGCGACAGCACCGATGCACCGCGCTCATTGGTACCGGACGTGGCTCGCCAGGAAATGGAACAGAGAATTGCTATCCAGGCTTCTGATGGGTGTGATATTTCCACTGACAACGCGCAATTTAACGACTGGGTGAATCGATCGAAAGCCGATCTCTTGATGCTGACCAATGAGACCGGCCAAGGTCTGTATCCTTACGCAGGAGTTCCCTGGTACAGCACGGTATTCGGACGGGACGGAATCATAACCGCCTTCCAGACGCTCTGGATAAAACCGCAAATCGCAAGAGGGGTGCTTCGTTTTTTGGCCAAGACTCAAGCCACTGCAGAAGACGCTCAGAGCGAGGCGCAACCCGGCAAAATCGTACACGAGATCCGCAAGAGTGAAATGGCCAGGCTGGGAGAGGTGCCTTTTCGGCAATACTACGGTACCGTCGACGCTACTCCACTCTTTCTTTTTTTGGCAGCCGCCTACCTTGATCGGACAAACGACCAGACGTTGATCCGAGAGCTTTGGCCTCATCTCGAAATGGCACTGACCTGGATCGATCGTTACGGTGATCTAGATCGGGATGGTTTTGTCGAATACTCAACCGAATCACATGGATTAAAGCAGCAGGGCTGGAAAGATTCGTTCGACTCGGTTTTTCATGCCGACGGAACGTTAGCTAAGGGTCCGATTGCACTTTGTGAAGTTCAAGCGTACGCCTTCGCGGCAAAGAAAGGTATGGCAATGGTCGCTCGGCGCTTGAAAAAGCCGGAAATTGCCGAGCGTTTGGCGCACGAGGCGGACCAATTGCGTACCAACTTTCATCGAGCGTTTTGGTGTGACGCCATCGGAATGTATGCCCTGGCGCTCGACGGCCAAAAGCGCCAGTGCGAGGTGCGCAGCTCGAATTCGGGCCAATGCCTCTTTAGTGGCATTGGAAATCCTGAATCAAGCAATCGGATTATAGCAGAGCTCGGCCAACCCGCATTCTTTTCTGGTTGGGGAATCCGGACGATTGCCAGCTCCGAAAAGAACTTTAATCCGATGTCGTATCACAATGGCTCGATCTGGCCACATGACAATTCCTTGATCGCATGGGGTCTTGCTCAACATAGGGAGAAGGGTCTTGCGCGCCGCATTCTATCGGGACTTTTGGATGCCGCGATAGTTCTCGAATTACGCCGCTTGCCTGAACTTTTCTGTGGCTTTCCGCGACGGCCACAAAAAGCCCCAACCCTTTATCCAGTTGCTTGTTCACCTCAAGCTTGGGCGGCTGGTTCGGTGTTCCTGCTCTTGCAGAGCTGTCTCGGGTTGCACATCTCTGCCGAAAACTCGCGCATTACGTTTTATTATCCGACCTTGCCTGAAACCGTCGAAAAGGTGCGCCTGAAGAATCTAACCGTCGGAGATGGATCTGCCGATTTGGTACTGACCCGAGATCGTGACGCGGTCAGTGTGGGCGTTAGCAAACGAATCGGTAACGTTGAGGTGAGCACGATTTCCTGATTTCGAGCTTGTAAAGCATCTATGACCTCTCTGAACTGATGTTATGAGGGGCATTCAAAGGTTCGGCGTTGTTGCGAGCCTTGCCTGGCTATTCGGGATTTCGTCTGGTCTCGGAGCCGGGTCCTCGCCCAGTTCATTGATAGAGCCAGGCTTAGGAGTCGGACAGGTTCGAATTGGCGAAAGCCGAGAGGCGCTTCACCGCGCTTTAGGAAAACCAGCAGCCGAGGATGCCGCTATGGGTGGAAAGCTGACCGAAGTTTGGCGTTCCGGTCCCGGCCTTGGCAGTAAAGCTAACGGTCGGGAAGAAGAATTGGAGGTCTTTTTCCAAGGTCCCGGAGCTGGCGGCGACCAACGCAAGTCTACGGTGGTTGTTCAGATTCGGTTAACTTCATCCTACTTTAGGACTGCTTCGGGGATATCCGTGAATAGCAGCCTCGCGGAAATCAAAAAAATCTATCCACATTCTGAATCCGAAGAAGATAAGGATTGGGAGCAGAGCCTACCGCCCAGCTCGGACAAGAGCCTCAAAGAAGGTTTGGTCGACCAAGTTGCCGGAATTGCGTTTGAATTTCGAGCCGGAGCGCGCGCCAACGCGGACAAACGGGGCTATTGCATCGCCATCCACGTATTCCACCCCGGAACTACGCCGCGTCCAATCGGATCATTTGACGAATAAAGCGGATCGGGGCGATACGACACCTCGAGATTATGAATGGAGCTCCAGTCGGTGAAAACGCCTCCGTCAGCGCGGCCTCTACCGTGGCCCGGCCTGGCCGGCCAATTGTTACCTATGCGGTGATCGGTCTTTGCCTTCTCATTTTTGTTTGGGCGTCCGCCGACCAAGTTGGGATGTATCTGCACCTAGTCCAACCGATTCACCATTTACCCTCGGGTTGGTGGGCGCTGTTTTCGACTGCGCTCGTCCACATTGAAGTTTCTCACCTGGTATTCAATCTTATAGCCTTCTTGGCCTTGGGTCAGATTGTCGAGTTAACGGCCGGCAAAATTCGCTTTGTCATACTCTTGTTGCTGGTGGCCTGGATGGCATCTTTCTCTCAGCTTTTTTTTGAGCGGGCGTTTGGAATTGGTTTATCAGGCGTGGTTTACGGAATCTTCGGCTTTATGTTAGGTGCGGCTCGGGTGAACCGCTATTATTTGTGGTTCGTGCGGAAGAACGCCGCAATGTTAATTGGCTGGGCCATTTTGTGTGTGATCCTGACCCAATTTAAGCTCCTCAAGATCGCCAACGCCGCGCACTTTGGTGGACTCATTTTCGGCGCCTTATGCGGTCTTTATTATGGTCTGCCTCGGCTTCGCTGGGTGTTTGCAGCGCTCGTGTTAACGATCCTTGTCGCTTCGGTTGCGATTCTGCCGACTCTGTAATTAGACCTCACCATTCCGCCATAGCTACCACCCATAATATCCGCCGTAGGGCCCATAGGGCGCATACGGCCCGTATGGATCGTAATCGCTTGGATAGGTCACCCGACGAGAATAAGCGTGCTTGCGGTGAGTTGAGTGCGTCCCGGTTTCCTTTGGGTGGTGCGACCGCTTTTGGGAGCTGCGCATTTTCGAGTCGTTGGAATTGCGGAGTTTTACTGATTTCCCGGTTTTTTCGGCCTGGTAGGCGTTGATGGAATTTTTCAGCTCTGGCTCCAACAGACGCATCCGAGCGCAGACGGCGATGTAGTAAGCACGCATCAGATTTCGGCGGGCGGAACCCGTCGAAGCCTTGTCGGCTCGCTTGAGCAGGTTGGCGACATGAGGGTTTCGCATCGCAATCGATCGAACCTCCTCAAATCGTCTTTGTGTTTTATTCTCCGTCTTGATCTTTGGGCGCAGCGGAGGCTTGACGGTCGAAGTCGAGACCACCGTATTCTTTGTTTTGAGCGGCGAATAGATGGGCGGTGTTAGATTGGACGTGGGATTCGGAAGTGCACCGGATTCCGGCAGCAACCCGGTCGACGGCGGGTGCGGAATTTCTGGCTTCGAATTCGGGAGAGCAGGTTCATCGATCGCGTAGGGTGTCGCTGAAGGCTCTTGGGCCTTCGCAGGTCCGAGCAAGGTGAAAATAATCAATAAAAGCTTTGCCAAAGCCTTCATCCCAGTTTCAAGGGCCCAGCATCGCCGTTTTTAAAATAAGCTGCAAGCAAACGCTGTGTCGGCGTCCAATCTAAAGGATGAGGGAGATTCCGTGCAGACGGGTGTAGAGTGTATGAAAATGGATACGTCGAGGAAGTCTCGATTGGTGCTGCGCAGAAATGCAAAGGAGCAAAGGAGCAAAGGAGCAGTTCTTCCGTGCATTTTACCGGGGAGCCCACGGTTCGTCTGCCACTGACGGTTTGCATCGCAAACCGGTCTGTTTTTTGCGGGCTCGAACTTCTCAAGTACTGCGGATTTGCGCCGCTATAGGGATTATGCTGTTGTCGCTCACCGCTTTTTGCCTGCTTCTGCATACTTCGAGTCCAGAATTGGCTCGCGAAGCAGTAATCTTCCGCCAGAGTCAACTCGCTGACGCGGTGTTGGCCGATGATCGACAAGCGATGCTGGTCGCGATCGATGCTCACGCCAATCTCAACAGTCCGATCGTGCTCACTGCGGAACGATTGACAGCTCTGGCAAAGGTTAGTTCTCGTCTAGACCATTATTTTCGCGAAGAAACCAAGGCGACGCCGTTGATTTTAGCAGCCGCGCTCGGTGAAAAGGAAATTTGCACGCTGTTGGTTGAACGAGGAGCCGAGCGCTTTCGAGCATCTGCTTGGGGATGGGTGCCCGCTCAATACGCCGCCCGGTGCGGATTCCCCGAACTGGCACGAACCCTGATCGAGTCTGATCCGTTATCGATTCATTTTAATATCAAAATAGAACTTACACCTCAGACGGTGATCCTATACAAGGATGGTTTAGCGCTGGTATCGGGCAAGATCTCGACCGGCAAGCCTGGGTTCGATACTCCGCCCGGGCATTATCTCGTCACAGACAAGGAGCGTGAACGGAGGTCATCTATCTACAAAGTCTCGATGCCCTATTTCCTGAGACTCTCGTTCAGCGTGTACGGGATCCATGAAGGCCACGATCCGGGTCGACCTGCTAGCCACGGCTGTATTCGAGTTGCTGAAGAGAACATTGCCAAAGCAATTTTCGATCAGACCCCTATCGGCACACTCGTCGATATTGAATAGGGATTTTCCGTCCCCGTCGGTGTGCTCGCGCGATCACTTAATCGTGATTAACAAAAACATGCCTGCCATGTTGATAAGTCCAGTATCCACGGTGGTGATTCCACCACCCGTAGCGGTGGACCCGCCAATAACCGTGATCCCAATTACGGTTGGGATGCGGGAAAGTAGGACGCGGGAAATGCGGATGCGGAAAGTTGGCAGGTGAGGAATGGGAGACGAATACGGCTCTAGGCGGAGCCTGCGGAGGAGCGCACAATCCGGCACCTAACAATCCGGTGCCCAGTAATGCGACGGCCAAGAGGAACATTTTCATCGGCGACTAATTAATTATGACGCGTGGAGACCTCTGGCTATTCGATTTGCGGTCAGGGGGATTGCGTACTTGTACATGCCTGACAAAGATGAGACATAACGTCGAATTCAAAAATGTGTTAGCTGCGAATCAAGCACCAGCCGGGCGCCGGAGGCAAAGCCTTCGCAGCACGAGGTGCCGAATAATCTTGTCAGCCTATATCATCCATCGCCGTGGAATTGCCTGAGCTTCTGTTTGGTGTCGCGACATCAGATCATCAATTTGAGAGCTTCGACCCCCAGCGACCCGATTATCGCGACCTTTGGGAGCAAAAACAAAAACAAACCCCGCGAGGCAAAGCCACCGATTTTTGGAACCGTTATCCGGAGGACATTCAGTTGGCCCGTGACCTGGGCTGCAAGATTTTTCGATTTTCGGTAGCTTGGTCGCGGGTTGAGCCAAAGCCCGGCGAATGGGACAAAACAGTATTGCAACATTACCGTTCTGTCGCTCTTGAAATTCGCCAGGCTGGAATGATGCCGCTGGTGACGCTCCACCATTTTACCTGGCCAATCCACGTCGAGGAAAGAGGAGGAATGACAACAGCGGATTTTCCTCATTGGTATGCGGCGTACGTGACGAGGGTAGTGGACTATCTGGGCGACTTGGTACCGTATTGGATCACCTTCAATGAACCGAATCTCTTGGTTTACGGATATGTGAAGCCATGGTGGCAACCATTCTTTCTGGTGCCCCCGGGTACCGCAGTCGGGACGAGTTTGGCCGACCAACTCGACAGCTCAGTGAAACTGATTCGAAACATCTTTCTTGGCCATCGATCAGCACGCGAAATCATTCAGACCAAAAATCCGCAAGCAAAAGTTGGAGCGAATCCATTCGTTCTCGGACTCCCGGTTTTGCTCCAATACTTCATCGATTGGTTGGCGAGTCGAATGCGGGACCGATCATCCTTCCAGAAGAACAATCGACGGATGTCGGAGCAGGCGATACTCGCGCGTACTCCGGTGGACGTGGTCATCGCGCGTTTCACGCCGACTCCGGGTCGCCTTAGCCGAGTCGCTTTTTCGGAAGTGTATGCGGAGGGAGCGCAGCGATTGGTCGTGCAAAAAGCCAGCACGATTGGCGGTGCGGATGAGCTCAACGGCAAATTGGTGGGAGTTGTCAGTGGATCTACCGCCCGTAAAAACGTCTTAAGTCGCGCTCCAGCTGCAAGCTTAGTGACTTTCCAAACCCATCGGCTCGGTCTCGAAGCTCTTGCGGCTGGACAGGTCGAAGGATTTATTGCCGATGACACGTGCATCCCCTGCTTATCGGATTTTCCCAGCTTGGAAATGCGTGGCGACCCTCTTGCTCGATCGTTGTATGCGGTGGGCGTGGCTCGGGGCAATCCTGACCTCCTAAATATCGTGAACGCGGTGTTAGCAAAACAGCCTACACCCTCGATCGAACATCCGACGGGAAGCCGACTGGTAAAGCGCGTTCGCGACCGCGGCTATCTGCGGGTTGGTGTTAGTCATGACCCGAGCGCTGGCGCGCCCGACGAACTGAGCCAGCAAGAACTCGATCTGGGTGCAAAACTCGCTGTTCGCTTGTTTGGGAATTCCGATAATATTCGATTTGAAAAGCTCAACCTTGATGAGCGAGTCGATTCTCTTTCTACGCCCGCGCGATTTCTCGAGCCACTGCTCAAGCCATTGACGGTTCTTGGCACCGTTATCACCAGCAATTGGTGGCATTTAGGGATGGCAGGTAAACTTCCGGAATTTTTATGTCCCGCTGAATGTGTCGATGCGCAGGATTTCGTTGGGCTTGACTACTATTGGGGGATCAGCACGCTCGAATTGCATCGCATGCATCAACTGATCGATGCATCCTTAAGCAATTTCTTTGGTGCTCCAGTCGATCCGCCAGGTTTGTTGCGAGTATTGCGACGATTCCATCGTTGGTTTCCAGAGAAAGAAATCCTGATCATCGAGAATGGTTGCATTGAATCAGCCGACGGATTGACTCGACCCCAATATTTGAGTTCTCACCTCGATCAATTGAAGCAAGCTCGGGCTCTGGGAATTCCTGTTCGCGGATATATTTGTTGGAGTATCACCTCGAATCGAGAGTGGGGCCTGAAATTCGATGCCAACAGCGATTTCGGCTTGTATCACATTGACCTAGACACAGATCCGGAATTGACCCGGAAACCGACGGAGTGTGTCAAGGTATATCAGGAAGCGATCCGGGCGATGAGTGGTAGGGTGAAACCCTGATTCGGTTCAAGCCGAATCGGCTTGAGCCATCGCTGGCTTTGGCCATACGCATTGCTCCGTGCAGCCGTTGGTATTATTCGGCGCGAGCAGCTTCGGGGGACAGTCGCCGCTGAAACGGAATCATCTAACGCAATCCGTCTGCTCCATGTTGCAGCCCAAGCAGTCGCAATGATTTCGTTTCGCTCCCAAACGACACGGAAATGCGCGAGCCGATCGGCAAAATCATTGGTCTTGCCAAATGCGCCATTCCGCATCCCACCGAGATGGTGCAAAAACGAAACTGGCCCTGCCGCAGTCATCGGGTCTGACTGCGGCTAGAATGTCGCAAACCGGTATCACCGGGTGCTATGTTTGAGCTAATTCGAAGGTTTCTGTTCGGAACCTCCCCATTTTTTCTTCTCTTGAGCACCTCCCCATTTCTTTTTCTCTTCGGAGCCGCCCCACTTTTTCTTCTCCTCAGAGCCACCCCATTTTTTCTTCTCCTCAGCGCCGCCCCATTTCTTTTTTTCTCCGGCACCCCCCCACTTTTCCCGAGAATGGCGACCTTGGTGGTAGGCGTATCGACTCACTGGTACCGGGCGAACGAGATTCCCATCGTCGAGCACCGCCGCATAAAAAGTCTGCGCGCTGCCGGAGACGTTCCCCGTCATTTGGACCAGGTAGTAAGGAACCGGGCCGTTTACCCGTTCAACGTGGTCGACCCTGATAAAAGTAGCGTCATAAAAACCGCCTGGAACTTTTCCACCAAGAATCGTCAACGAATTCGGGTAGTTATCAAATTTATCCTTATCTTCCAATCCGCCCGCCCAACCGACCGCGGCGACTTCGGCCGAGCCGGCTGTCATGGGGAAATTGGCAGAATAGGCAACTTGCGGATCTGGCTTTATTGAGCTTCCGACCGGCGTGCCAGGAGGAACCTCCAGGCTGTAGGTCACCGGCCCGGAGGCCGTCCGTACCGTATACACGATCGCTTCAGCGGGTGAAACGAACAGGGGGGTACTTAGCACTAACGCTAAGAGGATCTTTGCATTCATCGACCTTATCCTAACATCCGTTCGACAGATGAAAAGCCGCAGGAACAAGATTAATGGCTGATCGACACCGGCGTTTTGGCGTGGAAACCACGAAACTTTGGTTTTGGACGCTGTGTTAGTGACGCGATTGCCAGGATCAAAAGCGAGCCTTCGGACTAACACGACGGAGGCTTTGCCGACTCGTGAGACGGCCCCCTGGTTAGGCACGCTAGGCTTCGCAGCCCTTACCGATGGCTATAAGCAGTCGCGCCGCTTCTCTGGCACGGAGCGCAGGAGTAACATTTCCGATAGCGTGAGACTGAACGATCGCCCCTTCCAACAGGAGTGACAACTGCTCCGACAGGTTCCTGGACTTCTTTAAACCAGCAGCGACCACCAAGCATCGAATTTCGGCCGTTAACGCGACCTTGTGGGCCAAGGCAACTCCATGGATTGGATCATCGAGATTTTGGTATTCCGCCATCGCTTTCAGAAAGGCGCAACCGCGAAATTCTTTGCTTCCGATCCAGGCGACCAACCAATCGAAAACTGCTTCGAGGCGCTTTTTTGGAGACCGCGTTTTTGCGTCGAGAAACCGCCGCAAAGAGCCAAACATTTCGCGGCTGCGCTTTTCCAGAACAGCTAGAATGAGTTCTTCTTTCGAGCGAAAATGGTGATAGAGCGTCATTTTGGCGACCTGGGACTCGGCCAAAATGCGGTCAATTCCAGTGGCGTGATAACCGTCACGGTAGAATAGTGTCCAGGCGGTCTCGATCAGCTGATCCCGCTTAGGTCGGGGGCCTACGGCCTGGGCAATCGGCGGTACTGAAGTCATAGGTGTCACAGGTGAATCGCGCGGCTCGCCCCAGCAATCGCTTGCTTTAGCATTTGCTATTATACAGACCTGTCTGTATAATAGCAAATAAGATTTGCTCCGCAGTTCTCCGTTTACCGGAAAAAAAGCCAAGTCGGAAGGATGGTATCGGGTAACGCGGAAAGACCGTCCAGCAATCAACCGTTATGGGAAATAAATATCTCGAGATCGCCGCCACCGATAGCGTAAAACGCGTGCAGCAACGGTTGGGCAGCCGGACCGCTTATGCCCGCCGTGAAGGCGGACCAGCCATTCACCAGCAACTCGGACCTGAGGAAATATCGTTCATCGAAGCTCAAGATACTTTCTTTCTGGCCTCGGTCAGCGAAACCGGTTGGCCCTATGTCCAGCACCGGGGCGGACCAAAGGGATTTCTCAAAGTATTGGATCAAAGCACCATTGGATTCCCAGAGTTCAGTGGGAATCGGCAGTACCTCTCTTTTGGAAACATTTTGCAGGATCCCCGAGTTTCTCTTTTCTTACTCGATTTCCGGCGGCAGGAGCGACTCAAAATCTTTGGGCGTGCAACGCTAGCGGAGCGCGCCGAAAATCCCGATCTCTTCCGGCGCCTAGAGACCGAAAATCTTCCGTCCAAGGTGGAACGAGGAATCATCATTCAAGTAGAGGCATTTGATTGGAATTGCTCCCAATATATCGTGCCGCGCTTTTCCGAGGACGAGGTTCGCGATCTGCTGCAGCCGCTTAAACAGCGGATCAATGAGCTGGAAACAAGAATTCGGAATCAGGAATCTAGAACCGCGGATCCGAGCTTGAGTAGATAACTGCGACGCCTAGCCAAGCCCGGGTATTCGGTAGCGGCCGGATCGGCGTTGTCGGCGCTCCAGGCATCAAACCAGACGCTCGTTCACCAGCCTCTGGATTGCCTGTGCGACACCTTCTTCGTCGTTCGTTCCCGTAACCCACTTTGCCGCGGACTTGACAGTCTCAGACGCATTGCCCATGGCGATGCCCAGACCAACCTCTCTCAGCAGCTCCAGATCATTCAATCCGTCGCCGATTGCAGCGCTCTGTGATAGCTCTACTCCGAGGCTTTCGGCGACGGTTGCTAAGGCATTTGCCTTGTTCACCCCAATCGGAATGATCTCCAGATAGTTGGGTTTAGAGAAGGCCGCGGTGCTCAGTGGCTTGATTAAATTGGCAATATTCGTTAGCGGCTTGGTCTGCTCGTCCTCCCCGGTAATCAGCATAATTTTGCTAGGCTTCTCGTTCTCGCCCAGCAAAGTCGGAGTAACTAACGGAGCGGACTCAACGATCACCGACTCAGCACGAATCTCTGGCGTTAAAGTACGGACGCGCCATTCGGTAGGAGTATAGATATTCGGCTCGATGTTGTGCGCGCAAGCGGCCATCACAATGACTCTCGCTGCAGAGGGAGTAAGCCGCTTATCGCGCAATACAGTTTTTGCTAGTAGCGATCCGGAATCCAGTTCACCAATCCATCCCCCGGAAAAGCAGACCAACCAGGGAGAGAAGTTCAGTTGGCGGACAATCAAACCGAGGGCCTGCGGACCGCGCGCGGTGGCCAAGACGATTTTGACACCCGAACTTGCCAATTGGTCCAGGGAGTCTCTCACATTAGGTCTCAACCGATGAGAGCCATCGAGAAGCGTTCCATCTACATCAACTGCAATCAGCCGAACCGGTCGATGATTCATATTTTCAATCGCTTGCTGTCGGAGGCTTTGGCCATGCTTCTGCTACTTTATGCCCATATTTGTGATTCCGATTCCAAATCCGGTCAATAGTTTGTGCTCACCCCTAAAGATGGAAATGACCGGGCGGTGGTTGGACGTGGGACCCGGCGGCTGACTGAGAAATTAACGAAAGCGACGCATCACGAAATGCCAGTTATTCGAGACGAGAATCCTTTGAATGATCGCAGAAACGATCCCGTTTCCAGAAGAGGGTCAGTCGAGACCACTTTTCCCTGCCAATAAACGAAGAGTCTTTGGCAAGATCGGGAGGGAATAAGCCTTTGATGAGACTATTATTAGTTGGGTGGAGAGACCCTACTGAAAGTCTACGCCAGAGGTGTCGAAAGATGGCGGGAACGAGCCTCGGCCAAGCAAAAAACCTGCCGTAAAAAATGACGATATGAGTACCCTAGCGAAATGGAATCCCTTCCGCGACTTAGAAGACATTCAAAATCGGTTGAGCCCTTGGTTCGGTCGTATTGCGCTGCGTGGTGGCGGTGATGAGACCATGACTACCAGCGCATGGGCGCCTTTGGTGGACATTACTGAGGACGACAAAGAATATCTGATCAAAGTCGAATTGCCGGAGATTAAGAGGGAGGACGTGAAGGTCACCGTGGAGAACGGGACGTTAACCATCAGCGGTGAGCGCAAATTCGAAAAAGAAGAGAAGGACAAAAAATACCATCGGGTCGAGCGCGCCTACGGTTCGTTCGTGCGAAGTTTCGCGCTGCCTGAGGGGACCGATGGCTCCAAAGTAAGTGCGGACTTCAAAGACGGTGTGCTGAGAGTGCATCTGCCGAAGAGCGAACAGGCCAAACCGAAGGCCATCGAAGTCAAGGTCAATTAAATTACGCTGACCAGGAGAAAACGGGGGCGAACCGTCGACTGTCGGCTCAGAGAGCTCGGATCGGCGGTTTTCTCCTCGAATATCAAATCTGACGCCTAGCTAAACTTGCTGACGGTCCCGACAGACTCGCACGATAGATCTGCTGTTCGCACCTCGTCACGATTCGGAACGAATTCGATCGTGTGAGTCAATGGCCGGACAGGATTCCCTTTCCCTTTGTACGAAAGAATCCTGTAAAACCCGATCCGGGCGTCGGCGACTTTCCACGCGGAACTGTACGCGGGACGTGTCTGATCGTCGCCGAGGATCGTCCAGCTTCCGGCCATGAAAGTACCAATAGTACTGTCGCTTGCGGCTATCATCGCTGGTTTGGCATCAGCTCGTTCGATGACCAACTATGATGATTATGTGGCAAAGGGATATCGCTGGGTGACTGTTGACGGTCCGTTTGCCTGCGTTTCTAAAGACGATCTGCGGCAGATCATTAGGAACCGCAACACCGAGAAGGAGCTTGAAATGATCAAGCAACAACGAGCTTATTACCTATTACAGGGAGATATCGTTAAGGTGCTTCGGGAAGACGTTACGTCAGGGCTGGCACTGATCCAGATGGCCGGAATTCCGAAAGAGCTTTGGACTCAGACTAAATTTCTCAGCAAGCGCCCGGTTGAAAACGCGTTCGGAGTGGTTGAGACCCCCGAAACATCGGGCCTAATATTAGCAGGTACAACGTCGATTGAGGACTTCGGCGAATCACCGCACGCTACGCCCGCGCCGAGTGCAAGCGCGTCTCCGCCAGCTGCCTCCTCCTAACCGAGCAGGAAGGATAGGACGAGGAATATCAAGCCCCAGCAAGCTTCCGAGTTCGTCCGATTTGCTTCTGGCGTCTTTGCGCCCGTCTGCATCGCTACGCGGCACACTCCGTGTAGCGAAATGGGTAAGACTGCGTGAAGCGTTGCGGGCAGTCCTTGACGTGAGATCTTTAATCCCATCTTCCGTCTTGGCGTGACCTCTCTTTTTCCGTTCCTTAGTATTCATGAGCCACTCATCCCTGGTAGCGACACTTTGTTTGGCAAGCGAAGCCGTTACGCTGTCCGCCCAAGTTCCGCCTGGGCCGAAATGGCTTCAGACGGCGATATTTTATCAGATCTATCCCCAAAGCTACTTCGATTCCAATGGCGACGGAGTCGGTGATCTCCCTGGGATCATCACGAAGCTTGATTACATCCGCTCAGTTGGTTGCAACGCGATCTGGCTCAATCCCATTTTTGAATCACCTTTCGGTGATGCGGGCTATGACGTGGCTGACTTTTATAAGGTCGCTTCACGGTACGGTACCAACGATGATGTAAAGGATCTCTGCGCGGAAGCGCACAAGCGTGGGATGCACGTCTGTCTCGATCTGGTCGCTGGCCATACCTCAATTTCGAATCCCTGGTTCCAGCAATCTGCTGCGCGTGACCAGCCGAACCGCTACTCGAACTGGTATATCTGGACACCGGCGGATGAAAGATTTCCCGGTAGTCAACCTTTTCCCGGCGAGCGCTATCGCGCCGAAAGGTACTTGCCCAACTTCTTTCCTTTTCAACCCGCGCTTAACTATGGTTACGCTCGGCCAGATCCAAAAGAACGCTGGCAGCTTCCGACTTCTGACCCCGCATGCGTCGCCGTGCGCGAGGAACTCAAAAATATAATGAAGTTTTGGTTGGACATAGGAGCTGACGGTTTCCGCGTTGATTTGGCTGCCTCGCTGATCCGAAACGATCCAGATCACGCAGCGATTACTATGCTCTGGCAATATTACCGAGGCTGGTTTGATAAAGACTATCCTGAGGCGGTGTTAATCTCCGAATGGAGCAACCCCGCTGTAGCTATTCCGGCCGGCTTTCACGTCGACTCGCTTCTCCAATTTGGTGAACCGGCCTATGCAATGCTCCTCGGTCCCAAGTCACAGCTTCATGGTGACGCTCGTGAGCCCCACGCCTTTTTTGAACGGGCAGGGGGCGGCGACATTAAGGCGTTCCTAGCGAATTATCTTAAGCACTACACCCAGACGAAAGCTCGCGGCTATATTGCTATGCCGACCGGGAATCACGATATGCCGCGTCCGACCTGGGGACGGGACACACCAGAGGTCCGCACTATTTTTGCTATGCTGCTTACTATGCCGGGAGTGCCTTTTATTTATTATGGCGACGAGATCGGAATGCGCTTTCTACCAGAGGCGCCCAATAAAGAGGGCGGGTTGCTTGACGGCTTGCAGCGCTGCGGCTCACGGACTCCCATGCAGTGGTCCAAAGAGAAGAACGCGGGGTTTTCAACTGCGGCGTCAGATGAACTGTATCTTCCAATTGATCCGTCCGACTCGCGGCCCGATGTCGCAATGGAGGAGAAAGATCCGGCATCAATGCTCAACTTTACTCGTGCATTGTTGAAGCTGCGCCGTGAGCATCCGGCCCTTGCCAACACCTCAGATTTTCAGCCCTTGTACGCCGAAACAATTCCCTTTGTGTATCTGCGCATAACGGATTCAGAGCGCATCATTGTTTCCGTCAATCCCGCCGGCCGGCCATGCACGGTTGCGTTGAAGGAGGTGACCAAAGTCACACCGTTACTGGTGCAAGGTGCAGCCTTCCGGCAAGGCCGCTTCGAGATGGACCCGGTTTCGTTTGGCATC
Source organism: Verrucomicrobiota bacterium (assembly GCA_041167675.1). Taxonomy (GTDB): domain Bacteria; phylum Verrucomicrobiota; class Verrucomicrobiia; order Chthoniobacterales; family JAFAMB01; genus DASTDH01. Next base: position 3,570 of record JBEEIB010000281.1, on the reverse strand, counting down.
TTCGCTTTGCAAAATACCGAGTAAGAATCCACGCCAAGACGCCAAGATGGGACTAAAGATCTCACGCCAAGACGCCAAGGCGCAAAGATTCAGAGAGAGGTCGTTGATATCAGTTTACAAGATTAAGAGTTTACTCGCGACCGTGTTGTTCCTGCTCCAGTTTGCGTCCGGAGAAGCTAATCTCTAATCCTGACCTTTGCGTCTTGGCGTGAGATTTTAATTCGTATCCTTTTCCGTGTATCCCTAATGAAAAATCTTCAAGTCCCCGAAATTTGGTTCATCACCGGCAGTCAGCACCTTTACGGTGAGCAAACCCTTGAGCAAGTGGCGGCGCATTCCCGCCAGATGGTTGAGGAACTGAACGCTTCTGAGCGACTTCCACTCAAGCTAGTGATTCAGCCGGTACTAACTCGGCCCGAGGAAATTCGTGCCCTGTGTCTGAGGGCCAACAATGAGCCGAATTGCGCGGGACTGATTTTGTGGATGCACACCTTTTCTCCGTCCAAGATGTGGATCGGTGGGCTGCGCAGCCTCATCAAACCGTTTTTACACCTGCACACGCAATTCAATCGCGATCTGCCCTGGGGTGAAATCGACATGGACTTCATGAACCTCAATCAGTCGGCACATGGTGACCGAGAGGCAGGGTTTATTCACACCAGGCTACGGTTGAATCGCAAAGTGGTAGTAGGTCACTGGTCGGACGCGCAGGTACAAGACCAAGTCGCAGTTTGGATGCGAGCCACTCGTGCCTGGCACGACTGGCAAGGCGCTAAGTTTGCCCGGTTCGATGACAACATGCGGGACGTGGCTGTAACTGAGGGCGATAAAGTCGCGGCGGAAGCGAAGTTTGGTTATTCGGTGAACGGCTACGGCATCGGCGATCTCGTGGAATACGTAAGCGACGCCAGCGATGAAGCTGTCGCGAAGCTCTGTGCTGAATATGAGGATCGCTATGATGTCGCGGAGTCGCTGCGCAAAGGCGGTGCGCGCCATGAGTCGCTGCGTGATGGTGCCAGGATTGAACTCGGTCTACGCCGGTTTTTGGAAGAAGGCGACTTCAAGGGTTTTACCACTAACTTTCAGATTTTGCATGGAATGAAGCAATTGCCTGGACTGGCGGTACAGCGTTTGATGGCAGACGGCTACGGCTTCGGAGGCGAAGGTGACTGGAAGACTTGTGCTCTGGTCAGGGCAATGAAGTCCATGGCCATGGATCTCGAGGGCGGCACGTCATTCATGGAAGATTACACTTACCATCTCCACCCGGACGCCCATTTAGTATTGGGGGCACACATGCTGGAAGTATGCGAATCGATCGCCCAAGGCAGACCCAGGCTTGAAATTCATCCGCTCGGAATCGGCGGTAAGGAAGATCCGGTACGCCTGGTTTTCAATGCGCCGGCTGGAACAGCACTTAATGCCTCCATCATCGACCTGGGCAATCGTTTTCGCCTGATCGTGAACGAGGTGAACGCAGTCGAACCATTGGAGCCTCTGCTGAAGTTGCCGGTTGCTCGCGCCGTTTGGAAATGTTTACCCGATTTCAAGACCGCCTGTGCAGCGTGGATCTATGCCGGGGGTGCTCATCACACGGGTTACAGCTATGCCGTCACAACCGAGCACCTGGAAGATTTCGCCGAAATTGCCGGAATCGAATTAGCAGTTATTGATGCCGGTACCGGGTTGCGCGACTTCAAACAGCAACTTCGGCAAAATGAAATTTACTACCACCTTGCCCCCGGTCTGGGACATCTCTAGGCTAGTGGAAGCACTTACGATTTGGTCGGATCTTTCCGACGCGCCGGCGCTGGTTTATTTCGAGGATTGCGCCAAAATGAGAAATCCCTGATAAATAGCTGAATGTTTTCGCATGTCGTCATCTTCTGGACCGATCCTGCCAAGCCCAGTGCGCCGGATGAAGTGATCGCCGGTGCGAAGAAATATCTCGCGCCGATTCCAGGCGTCGTGAACTTTCATCTCGGCAAGATGGCGCGCAGCCATCGCGACGTTGTCGATCAAAGCTACCAGGTCGCGCTAAGCATCCAGTTTGAGAGCAAAAAGGCGCAGGACGATTATCAAGATCATCCTATGCATTTGGAGTTCATCGACCAGTGTAAGGCGCTCTGGACCAAGGTGGTCGTGTACGATTTCGAGTGAGCGCGCTGGCCTACCGTTCAACGACTGCCTCAGTTTCGCAAAGTGACGCTAACGCTGGCGTAGGCGTTACAGCGTCAGGCCGCTTACGGTAAGGTTCAGCCTGGGCGGCCGGCTGCCACGGCGCAACGCGCCAGCGACTGGGATATGAGTCAGAAGTCGATTCGCCGCTACGCTGCGTAGCAGAAGACCGCCGCGACTCATGTCGCCGCGTCCCACAAATTCGTGCGGGAAATGCAACCTGTTGCCGAAGATCGGCAGCAGATGATCCACATATTTCCCCGAAGCAATGCTTCCGAGTAAGACAATCGAGCTGTTATTTGAGGATGAATTGGCCAGTGCCAGGGCGTCTCGAATCAACGGCTGGCGATAACGTTCATCGTGAGCATCTATCGGCACATTGGAATACGAGCGTAACTCTTCTGCGGTCACCAGTGCATCGGCAGAAACAAAACCGCGATTGCTGGTAATGATAAGCACTCCGGCTTGACCATCGGGCGTATGGGCAAAGGCCCGAGCATACGCCAATTTACCGCGAAAGTAGAGCCCGCTCATGAAAGCAAAAACTTCTCCCAGAGATACCCCGGCACCCGTCCGCAATCTTTGGGCAAGTTCAAAGCCTGCCTCTGGATTGAGCAGCATCCGCGCACGCTTACCACCGACATTAGCGGGCGAAAGCAGAAATATCCGATGCGAGTTCACTTCCATTTAGCTTGGTTCGAGTTGGCGAATATCCGCACGCTAAAAAGCCTTGTCCAATCGGGACAATGGCGCGGGCGCGGATCTTGGCCTCGCGAAGCCGAACAAGCAAGTGGCCGTTTTCAGTAAACCTTTTGCCTGGCTGTAGGCAAAGCGCTCCGGTGGCCGGAGGGAGCATGCGCTCTGGTGCTCGCGAAACGATCTTCCCTAAATTGAAATGGTGTCGAGGAAGAGGACGATCTCTGGGTCGGGTAAGGGATCGAGTACTCCGAGAGCTTGTTCGAGGAACCCTTCGGAGACGAGGTATTTCTTTGCGTATTGCTTTAAGACGGGATCGAGATCCTCCTGTTCCCAGAGCATGACTCCGGTTTGGCGATCAATATGAACAATGCCAGTAGCATCGGTCACAACAGAAAAATTCTTTTGCATAAAACCTCTTGTCGTCAGCAGCTAGATTCATGCCGCGCGAAAGGGATTTCGATACATTAGGATTTACCCTTCGGCAAGTTCAGATATCTCAACTCATGACGCCACGACCTTGGCGCCTTTACGCCCGCCTGCATCGCTACGTGGCACACTCCGTATAGCGAAATGGCTAGGGCTGCGCGAAGCGTTGCGGGCAGGTCTTGGCGTCTCGGGGTGAGGCTTCCTGGCTTGGCTCCGTCCGAGCTCAGTGTGCCCTGGAATCCGGGCAATCCGTGCTCAGGTTGTCCA
>JBEEIB010000280.1:0-3290 GCA_041167675.1 Verrucomicrobiota bacterium | reverse complement strand
AAATCATCTTTCTTTTCGGCAACCAGGGTCGCATCTCGGAACCGGTAGACAGCCTGGATGAGGCTACGCATCACGATGTCTCGGCCCTCAATCGTTCGCCGCTGTGCAGGGTTGTCAAAGTTACAACAGCTATGATTCAAGCCGTCGAGGACTTCAGGGAAATGCCAACGGCAACAGTGATGGCGCAGAGTTCAGCACTTTTGTCAGTGGCGGTTACGATTTTCACTTTGGTCATCTCACCGTTGGTCCGATTGCTTCGTTACAATACACTAACGTTTACCTAGACGGCTTTAGCGAGAAAGGTTCGTTAGCGCCGCTCTCGATCCATTCCGATTCGGAAGAATCGCTGCGTAGCGATGTCGGCTTCAGGGCCTCTTACCAATGGCAGGTTGGAATGGTTGATGTCGAACCGTTTCTTAAAGCGACGTGGGAACATGAGTTCAAGTATTCGACGCTTCCGATCACGGCTGGATTTGCCGATATTTCTGGTCCATCGGCAACCTTTCTTGGGCCATCCGAAGGCCACGACAGCGCCGTCGTAGATGCCGGCATCTCAGTGCCATGGACACCGCGCATTTCGACCTATGTCAGCTATAACGGTCTGCTTGGGCGCGATCGATACGATTCGAATGGCGTGAGTGGTGGGGTACGGATCAGTTTCTAACTTTGGCTCATCTCACAAAAATCGATAACCATCCAGCTTGGTCTCGAAAATTACATCAGTATGGGGTCACAGACAGAAATAGCGCCCCGGCGCATTCCGATACAAGAGCGGGGAGAGCGACGAGTGGCGGGGTTGCTGGAAGCCGCCGCTGCGATCTTCTCCGAAGTGGGATATGAGGCGGCCACGATGCGCGATATTGCGGAACGCGCCGGAGCGTCGATCGGATCGCTCTATCAGTTTTTCCCAAACAAAGAGGTCGTCGCCCGGGCGATCAAGACCCGATATTGCCAAGAACTGAAGGAGGTCTGGGCCAACCTAGTCGCAGTGAGTGCCAAGACACCGACGATTCGACTGATAGATCAGTTTCTCAATGTGACAATTAAGCTCAGCGAGCAGCACCCCGCCATCATCCGGCTCATAGACGCGCCGAGCTCGGCCAACCCTGCAACCGATATCAAGGAATCGCTCCGAGAACAGCTCGTGGAACTGTTTCTTACGCGGAAGCCTCGGATGTCCCCGAACAAGGCACATCGTTATGCCGAAGTTACGCTGCAAATGATCAGGGGACTGTTGTGGCTCTACTCAGAAAACGAACGTTCTGAGCGAGAAGCGCTCGTTGCCGAGATGAGATCTGCGCTGGTAAACTATTTGTTGCCGCGTCTGACATAATAAAAATTCCGCCGTCGCGCGCTTTCAGAGATCACGAGCGGTTGCCGGATTGCTGAAGCTAGTCGGCGAGGGCTTGTCGGGGTGCGCGACTAGGCGGGAGGCCAAGTGGAAACCACTTTACAAATGAGTGCATGCTCATCTTTTTTGGTTGCAATATGTGATTGTGTGCTCATATTGTGCGTTTATGATAGCGGCATTCCCTAGAGACGCGTCTGCGAAATGGGGCGAACGGCACATCACTTCTATCACCGCCGCCCCTTTTGCTCGCAAACGTGTGACCCGCGATGAAACGCGTGAGCGGATCATGACCAAAGCCGACGAGTTGTTTCGTCAATTCGGGTTCGGAAAAACAACGGTCGCGGATATCGCCGCCGAGTTGGGCATGTCGCCGGCGAATATTTACAAATTCTTTGCCTCCAAAGAGGCCATTATCCAGGCAAGTGCTGACCGAAATCTGGTGGTTCTCACCGAAGCCGTGCACCGGCACATGGGTGCGTCCGGTGCGGCATTGGATCGAATCGAAAAGGTACTCCTGACCATTTACCAGCATACCGCAGATATTTTGCGTAACGAACGACAGGTTTTTAAATTGATGATCCGGGCTTACGAACAAAAGTGGGATTGCGTCGGGGCGTTCGACAAGTTTGTATTACAAACACTCGCGAAACTCGTGAAAGAAGGAATGAGCATCGGCGAATTCAAATCCGGGGATGCATTGGCGACCGCGCGCCTCCTCTTTGATTGCCTGATCTTGATTAGAACGCCGCATCTGTATCAGCAGGAAGGACGAGAATTAAATGAAAAGCGGATTCGTGGGATGGTCCGATTTCTCGGACGCGCTTTAAAATAGCATATCCTTTCAATCGTCTGGTGACGAATAAGCGCAAATATCACTTATACCACGTCGAATACGTTAAAGGATTTAGCCGATCTTATGAAAACAAAGAGCATTCCCGATTAGCCACTTCTGATTGCCGAACTGATTTGCGCGCGCCCAATTGCGCAATGCCCCCGTCGCCGTCGACCTTTTTAAAAATCAATCGCTCAACGCAAAAGCACTGACTCGCGCTTAAGTGCGATCGATTCAGAATACGAGTGTAGCTCAAGTGAAAACGCCGCGAGTCCCAAGAGAACAAAAACCTTATTTTCTGACCGGCAGGAACAAGCGCAGGGCCTGGTCTTTTTTGCGTTTTGCCATCGCAAAATTTTTTTATCGCATGGTGATAAATAAACAAAAGCGTCACTTGTAAACTTAGCAATCTTTTGCCCTGATCGATCCCCCTTTTTCCTTATCGCCCGAACCTATGCAACTTTCGTCTCTCTTCCGGTTTAATCTCTGCCTCCTTGCTCTCGCTCTATCCGGCTGCGGTAAGTCCGGTCACTCCGATGCTTCGGCCGGACCTCGTACCCCCATTCAGGAAGTCGGAGTCGTCACACTCACTCCTCAACGGGTTGCAATTACCGAGGAGTTGCCGGGACGGACGACCGCCTTCCGGATTTCGGATGTTCGCCCGCAAGTCAATGGAATCATCATGAAACGGATGTTTACCGAGGGGAGCGAAGTGACGGAAGGGCAACAGCTTTATCAGATCGATCCGGCGAGCTATCAGGCAGCCTACGACAGCGCTAAGGCGGCTCTGGCCAAAGCGGAAGCAACTCTGGCGGTCGACCGGTTAACCGAACAACGCCAGAAAAAGTTAGCGGATACGCATGTTGTTGCTCCACAGGATTACGACACTGCATACGCCACAATGAAAGAAGCGGAAGCGGACGTCGCTTTGAATAAAGCGTCGGTGGAGACTGCACATATTAGTCAGACTTATACCAAGGTTCTATCACCGATTTCCGGGCGCATCGGACGTTCTTCAGTAACACAAGGCGCCTTGGTGACGAATGGTCAAACCACCGCGCTGGCAACCGTCCAACAACTCGACCCGATCTATGTCGACCTCACGCA
>JBEEIB010000279.1:0-11769 GCA_041167675.1 Verrucomicrobiota bacterium | reverse complement strand
TTGGCGAACTGATAGAACTCACCAGGGAGTCCTCCCAGCTCACCGCTGGGAAGGGCCCAAGAAAACATCCGCTGAATTCGAAGACCAGGAATGTTAATCTGTCGGACCAGTCCCGTAGCAATTTCCTGTTGAATCTCCCAACAGGAAAAGAAGCCCACCCCAAGACCCCCAATCACCAGTGATTTGATCGCTTCGGTGCTCCCTAATTCAAAACGCTGATCTAACTTCCTCAGGTTTACTCCGCCATCCTTCAACACACTTTCCACCACCGCTCGCGTCCCTGCTCCAGACTCGCGCCAGATCAGCGGCAGAGCCTCCAGGTCGCGAACGGACTTCAATCCTTCAATCGCCCGGCGGAGCTTTGGGTCGGGAATTCGCGGGGCGCAAACCGGAATGATTTCATCAGGCAGGAACTGCTCCAGGCGCACACCTGGACTACGCTGATGGCCCTCAACTAACCCGAGCCCCACGCGCTGTTCTCGAAGATGGTCCAGCACTTCTTCGGTGTTGCCAACGATCAGATGAAGAGCGGCGGCCGGGTGGTAGTGATGGAAGCGAAGGAAAATCCTCGGCACGAAATATCTCGCCACAGTTGTGCTGGCCGCCAGAGTCAGAGTCCCATTCACTTCCCGGGTCTGATCCAGCTCCCGCAAAATCTGTTCGAGTTCGACAAAGACGTCTTGAACTCTTTCCCGCAGATGGGCGCCGCGCTCGGTTAAAGAGACTCCATTGGCCGAGCGGATGAACAGTGTTGTTTCCAGGTTGGCTTCCAACCTGCGGATGTGACCAGTAACGGCCGGCTGTGAGAGATGAAGCCGGCGAGCTGCTTCCGAGATTTGGCCAGCTTCAGCAACCGTCAAAAACGTTTGCAACAAAATCGATGGTATGCGGTTGAGATCCACAACCGGACGATTTTAGAACGCATCTCCTGGTTATCTATTCGCCAGGCCGACGAACGTTAGTCCTTTGCTCTCCGCAGCAAATCCGCTGGCATCTCCGATCACCGCTATTCTTTGCTCAATCAGCGTGAAGAAAACTCCTCTCAGATTTTCCCCTCGGAATCGAGTACGTCGCTTCGCGGAGGAAGGACCGCTTTGCATAACCAGACCCAGGTTTTGGCGTTGGAGTTGTGTGCTAACGTCTACCACTGAGCGCCTGCATGGCTTGATCAAAGGTAACTGCACCTTGATTCGGTACATCTCGGACGGCTAGACGTAGTTGATCGGTATCGGTCATTCGCGGGGTCGCGAACTCCCTTATGCAGAAAATCCCGACAAGTAAAGATGCGAGTGCTGCTAATGAGATCAGAAAATAGAAAGTTGGTTTCAAAGGGCTAGCCGGCTCGACTGAATATTTGTGGCGGGCTAGAGGTTGGCCATGCCGCAGTTTTGTCTCCGTTTCTTTGCCCCGTTCGAATTCCGTTGATAGCCGACGACGCGCCTCGAAAAAATCGAGGACACCCCCTGAATAAATCATTGTTGGTTCACTTACCTCAGGATGGCAATCAACCAAACTAACCGGTCTGGAAATAATAGTCATAGTAACTCCCTTTTCTTCTTGGCATTCGATGTTCTAATGACAGCGAAACAAGTTTGTCTCGCTCTCAACTTTCGAGGGAATAAACGGCAAAATCGTAGAGATCTGTCGTTTTTTGTCCGAGTCGCCGTAATCGCTGTTTCAACCATACGGGGACATCGGAATTCAGGAGCTAGAATTGTTTACCCTGACCGTTTCCCCTGGCAAGGAAGTCCCAGCTAATCTCTGCCATCGAGACAAGGATTACGGCAACTGGAACAAGAACGAGCCGGTCTTCAAGATACCGGTAGTTATTTACCAAGCGCTAAAACTTCATCGACATCGTTGCCGTACACTTCGAAGCAAATGGACCAGACTGTTGCCCGGCGGCCTGGTGTTTCGAGCAAGATCGCAAGACAGTTCTTCCACTTTCCGGCAGCTGGGATTTGAACTGCTCACAGGCAGCCGCCCCGCTACATCTAACTTCCATGTCCTGAATGTCGCAGCTCGTTCGTCATATAATCAAGGTGATAACGACGTGCCAAGACGGCACGAAAGAAATCCTAGGTATCCCGAATTAAAGGAAATTGACAATGAGCAACATAGAACGTCCGAGAGTCGTGTCGCGAGATGAATGGCTTGCGGCTCGCAAGCAGCTATTGGCCAAGGAGAAGCAATTAACCCGTCAGCGCGATGCCGTCAGCGACGAGCGCCGCGAGTTGCCCTGGCTGAAGGGTTGAGAAAAATTATGTGTTCGATGGACCCGACGGCAAGGAGACGCTAGCCGACCTCTTCCAGGGGAAAAATCAGTTAATTGTGTATCACTTCATGTTCGGTCCGGAATGGAATGAGGGTTGCCCGAGGTGCTCATTCAACATGGATCACACTGATGGTGCTCTTGTGCATCTAGCGCAACGGGACGTGAGGTTCGTAGCGATTTCACGGGCTCCACTCCCTAAGATCGAGGCGTTCAAGAAGCGCATGGGTTGGCGTTTCAACTGGGTATCGTCGTACGGAAACGATTTCAACTACGACTACCATGTGTCTTTTACGAAGGACGAAATGGCCAAGGGCAATGTCTATTACAACTTCGACATGAACGAATTCCCGAGCGAGGAAGCGCCCGGAATCAGCGTCTTCTATAAGCAAGGGACCGGCGACATCTTTCATACCTATTCCACTTATGCGCGCGGGAACGACCCGCTAATCGGCACCTATAACTACCTCGACCTTTGTCCCCAAGGGTCGCGACGAGTTTGGCCTTCAAGATGCGATGTCATGGGTTAGGCACCACGACCGGTACGAGGGGTAATGGGAGCGACGATGCTCATCATCCTTGGCCGCTCGCCTTTACGGATTTCTCATTGGCACTGCTCAGTTAACAGGATTTCCTAAAGAGCGAATTCTCAACTTCATGTCTGTTCAGGCGCTACGAGGTTGGGCAGCGCGAACTTCGATGTGCAATTTAGGGTTTGAACTCGAGATGGACTACGCCTTTCCGTTTCAAAAGACGAGGGGCCAAGAGATCCGTATTTGGCCTTTAATAATCTTCGACCCCTGAAATGTGATTTTGGCAGCAATATTTGTCTCTGATAACCGATCCGTTGCAGGGCTTCGCAATCGCACTCTACCAAACGCGAAAACCAGATGATGATGGCTAATGCACCCGGTGAGGTCTCCAGAGGTCACGTTCAAGCTGTGGCGAAAATAAAGTGCTAGTTGTCGGAAGCCCTGCTTCCCCGAGAATTTAATGGCATTCGGAGGGGATTCCTCACCCAGCGTATGAGGATCAGCTGCCGAGAGAACCCACTCAACCCTAGTGGAAAGGAAACGAAATAACTCTTCGGGATCGTTGGAACCGATAAGGGTGGCGTAAAACAGTTCAGTGATTTCCGCTCTCTCCATTTCGGTGCGCTAGGTAGATTTTGCGATGCCTCCAGATAAAATTGTTAGACGGGACAAGACAGAAATTCGTCATCCCCATAATGAATCACTCAGAAATTGAGCGCTTCCTGACTCGAGAGGGAGGCGCCATGCTGTGCCGCTCAGAAATTAATAGAGCTCATATAATAGCTGGATTGTTGAGAAATCTCGATTCTGGATTCGGCGATTCATTTCTGGGCACAAAGATCAATTTCCATAAAGTGGTCGTCGCGATAGTTGGCCGGCGAACACCCACCTCGCGTCGAAACCCCTGGACGAAATGGCCCGGGCTGAATCCAGGCACTGCATCTAGCGACCAGCCGGCTAAGCGCCAACCGACCAGCCCCGGCCAAACCCAACTTGACCCTGCTCGGAGCACCAGGTAACAGGAGTACATTATCGACGCCCGTCATTGCCGCCAATGCCAAGTATCACATTAATCATTATCCTCTCCGTCGTCCTACCTCTATTGTTAGTTGCGATAACGATCTTCTTCGTGGTGCGGTTCTCCCTGGGTTTGATGAGGGAAAGTCGGCAACGCCAGTCGCTCTTACGCAATGGAGAACGGGCGGTAGCCGAGATTCTCAGTATCTCGGATACCGGGGTTACGGTGAACGACAATCCGCGAGTCGCTCTCCACCTGTTTGTGCGACCCAAATCGCGGACTGGTTTTGAGGCAAACACCAAACTCCTTGTCTCACGCCTTTCACTGGCCACCTTTCAGCCTGGCGCAAAAATTCAGGTACGGTTTGATCCGAACGATCTACAAAGAGTAGCAGTGGAACCGCCTTCCACGAACTTCCAGCCAGGGGCGGTACCCTCTTTGGCGGCATCTCGCGATCTCGCCGCGCAATCCACTCGAGCCACGGCACTCGTCTTGAGCGCGCAGGAAGGTGAGCCAGCAGGACGCCTAAAGCTGATGGATCTCTTGTTGGAAGTACGCGTTACCGATCGCCCGCCCTACCAAATCAACACCCGGGTAGCAGTCGCTCCCGAAAACGACTTTCTGGTGAAGCCTGGAGCGCAGATCAGCGCAACCGTTTCCGCCTCTGATCCGACCCAAATATCCTTGGAATTACCTGCCACCGGCTGACAGGGGCGGTCGATGCCGGGTTGACTTTAGCTCAGTGCGCCACACATTCGTCCGGCTGGCGGGACAGTTATGAAACTTTTTATTTTGGAGAGGCTAAAGAAGGCAATCAAGGCCGTGCGCGGCCTTTTCCGCAGCGTGATGGCAAGTCCAAAGTTGACTGCCCGTGCTGCAATTTCGCTGCCGTATACCGTTAGGGGCATGCAATTCGGACGAGAGGCAACTTTCACCAATGGAGCGCAACTGGCGGATAAGAATCCGGTGCCCCCGAATGAGATGGCGGCGTATTTCGAGTCGCACCAAGAAGGACCTGGAATTTGGAAGTGGAGACACTATTTCGACATCTATCAACGACACTTTAACAGATTCGTCGGTCGAGAGGTCCACGTGCTGGAGATCGGTATTTACAGCGGCGGCAGTCTTCTGATGTGGAAAGAGTATTTTGGAGAGAACGCTAAAATCTACGGCGTGGATATCCATGAGTCGTGTCGCGCCTTTGCAGACGAGAGGACAAAGATTTTCATCGGTGACCAAGCCGATCGGTCGTTCTGGGCGGACGTCAAGAAGACCGCACCCCTTGTCGATATTGTCATCGACGATGGAGGGCACCTTCCGGAACAACAACTCGTCACCCTAGAAGAATTGCTCCCTCATGTGCGTCCTGGAGGTGTTTACTTTTGTGAAGATATTCATTACAATTTCAACGATTTTGCGGCCTATGTTCAGGGGCTTTCCGATAATCTGAACGAATTTCATAGATGGAACGTTGGGAGTCCCTTGCGCGCTGCGCATAGTACTCCTTCAACGTTCCAGGCTGCGGTTAATTCGATCCACCTGTATCCGGAATCTGAGGCAAAAGCGCGCGGCAGATCAGCAGCTGTACGTTGAAAAGCGTGCAAGCGGACGCGCGCAGCATGGTGAAAGTTTTTGAGCAGGTCCCCGACCGGGCCCTGCGGCCGTTCATCCAACGTTTCCTTGTAGTGGAATTTCCCTCTCTTCATTGCGATGCGCATCTACCGGATACCAGTCCAGTCGCGGCCTTTTCTTTCCGGGGAGAATGTCGCATTGACGGGGACAGGTGGGCACCGCCGGCCGCCTTCACCGGCCTACGCGAAACGTTGCGTGCCCACGAACACTGCCGCGAGCACGCCGTGCTGTTAGCGACTTTTACACCGGTGGGTGCCGCCGCCTTTCTGCGTCCGTCACTGGAAGAGTTTTCCGGGACAACCACCGATCTCGCTGGCGTCCTCGGTCGCCAGAAAGAGCTCGGCTGGCTTTCCGAACAACTCGCCGGCGCCCAAAACCACGGACGACGCATAAAGCTGCTGGAAGATTTCCTGCTCGCCCGGGTTCTTGTTTCCGCGCCCGATCCGCTCGTGGCCGCCGCGGTCGCCTGGCTTGAGCAGCAGACGCGGGCCAAACGAATCGACGACCTGACGCGGTATATCGGTTTGAGCCAGAGTGCACTCGAGCGCCGTTTTCGGCGGGTCGTTGGGGTGTCGCCCAAAAAGTTCGCCTCCTTGGTGCGACTGCGACGCGCGGTGCAAATGCGGGTCACCGGCGCCGACTTCACCGCAGCTGCGTACGCCGCGGGCTACTTCGACCAGTCGCATTTCATCAACGATTTCCGCCGGGCAACCGGCAGCCCGCCAGACGCGTTCTTCCGCCAAGCTGCAGCGGAATAAAACGCCGAATTCTTCCAATTCACCGCAACATCCCAGCGATAAGGTGAGGCATGGATGCTTTCGCTCGCTCCCGCGTCTCGGCAAAAACCTGGCCTCGCCTGGTACTGGTACTTGTCGCCCTTTTCGCGGAGATCAGCCTGCCGGCCGGCACCCTCTCCATTGCCAACCAGCCAACTACCGCCATGAAAACGTTCGTCATCATCTTCCGCCAAGGCCCCCATCCGCTTACCGACGCCGATAAAGAGCGCCGCGCCGAGGAAACGGTCGGGTGGGCCCGACGTCAAAACGATGCCGGCCACAAGCTCGATCCCCGTATTCTCGCGCCGGAAAGCGCGCATCCCGGATCGGAGCACTCCGCCGCCACCCCAGCCGATGCCTGGCCCATCACCGCACTTCTGTTTCTAGAGGCGCACGATCTGAGCGAGGCCGCCCAGGTGGCTGAGTCCCATCCGGCCCTCCGCTACGGATCCAATGTTGAGGTACGTCCCTGGGCTACGCCGGTCCCGGTCGCACCGACCGCGACCCTGGCTGCGCCGTAAGTCCGTTGGCGACGCGAAACCTTCGTTCGCCTATCAGCGCTTTAACCCCGGCCGCCTACGGCAGAATGAGTGTATACGCACGTATCATGGCAAATGCAGAGCAGCAGGTCGATCTGGCCCGGTGCGCGGAGATCGCGGAGACGTGCACCAATTTCAGCCTGCGCAAGGTTACGAGGATGGTCGGCGCAATTTATGACGACGGACTGCGGCCGAGCGGCCTCAAAGGGACCCAGTTCAATCAGTTGGTTGCACTAGCCCTCCTGAGGACGGCGACCGTGCAAAAGCTTGCGAAAATTCTCGTCGTGGATCGCACGTCGCTTACGCGCAGTTTGGTACCGCTTGAGCGAGATAATCTGGTTCAGAGTCCCCAGTGTCGATGGCCGAGAACGGAAACTCGCACTGACGAGCCTTGGTTATCAGCGCCTCAGGGAAGCAACTCGACTTTGGGAGCTGGCGCAACGGCGCGTAGCTAAGGCGCTGGGGCCGACGAGGACCCGAGCGTTGACTGAGAGCCTGAAAGGCGCTGCCGAAGTTCTTGGTGAGGGCTGACATTAATTTTGCCCTAATGGGTGTGTACACACTAATCTGCGATAAAGATCGAAAGGATTGAAAATGGCTAATTCCGAAATCCTCGTCACCGGTGCTTCCGGCGGACGACAAGGCGCAACTGGCAATCACGTCACTCGAATGCTTCTGGAGCGCGGAGTTCCCGTACGGGCGCTCGTCCACCGGGATGACGAAAGGTCAAACAACATCCGGGCGCTTGGCGCTGAAATCATCGAGGGCGATCTCCTCGATCTTCAATCCATTCGGAACGCCATGGACGGGATTCGGCGGCCTACTTCGCCTATCCGGTGCAGGATGGGCTGTTGGACGCTACGGCGGTTTTCGCCGCTAATGCGCGCGAAGCGGGGCTGGAGCTTGTCGTCAATCTATCGCAACTCTTGACCCGCCGGGGTAACCACCCGACGCCGCATCAGAAACGTCACTGGCTCTCGGAACAGATCTTTGACTGGGCCGAAATCGGAGCGGTTCATCTGGATGCGACTGTGTTTTACGAAAACCTGCGCGCGTTAGCGCGCGGCAGCTTGGCCAAGGCCGGCGCCATTCTCCTGCCGTGGGGGCCTGATTCCACCACCCTACCGATGGTCTCGGCCGAAGATGTTGCCCGGATGGCCGTCGGACTGCTCCTGGGCCCGGCGCAGCCGAAGAATACAGTCCTGCCCTTGGTGGGGGACGTGGTTACCGTTCGCGACATGGTGGCCGCCTTTTCGGAAATACTCGGAAAGCCGATCCAGTACCGGGAGATCACCGATGACCAGTGGACCCAGAACGTCTCCGGCGCCGGACTTAACCATGCGGCTCTTGAACATCTGACCGATCTTTGGAGGTACCTGCGAACCCGCAGTCCTGAGTTCCAGGCCAGCTACAATGTCACCGACAACATCGAACGCATCGGCGGCCAACCTCCTAGGTCCCTGCGGCAATTCCTGGCCGAGCAGGCGCACCTGTTCTCGGTCGGTAGCCAGGTGACTGAGGCCATGCGTGGGACCCAGAATCGGCCCTAGAGCTTTCTCGAGCAATATTCAGAGCTTTCAAAAGACGCATGGGATGGATCTTCAAATGGGCGTCGTCCAACGCCAACGACTTCAACTCGGACTTTCACGTGTCCTTCTCGAAAGAAGAGATCGCAAAAGGCGTCGTCTACTATAACTACAAGGCACAGAAATATCCGAGCGAATGGCCGACAGACAGAAGCTCCTGGCTTTAGCGTGTTTTATCGAGATTCGGACAGTCACATCTTCCACACCTATTCGTCCTTCGGGTGCGGGGGTGAACTCGCGATAGGCACCTACCTTCCTTGATCTCGTGCCAAATGGCTTGACGAAGACGGCTTCCGATGGCCTGGGTTCGCCATCATGACCGGTACGATAAAGATCCAATTCCCCAATCGGATCGAGAGCGATTTGAAGGACCTACCTGATTGAAATGGTTGGCATCCTGTTTGAGGCAAACGTCAGGGTTTTTCCGGAAGCCCAAGGGCCGGTTTTCGGGACGACCGCTGGAAAATCCCGAGGTATACAGAGCGGGCGATCTCAGAAACGCGCTCTAATCGAATTTTAGAGCGTTTTTGAGCGGGAACTAGACAAAACTTAAAAGTCGTCTTTGCAGATCGGCGGGGCTCCCCCCCGATAATTTAGGGGCTTTATCTATCGTATCCGTACACTAATACCCTAATTTACAATGACTTATGTTCATTCTTACTGTGTTTAAATCAAAACGGCCAATGATCAAGTAGCAAACAGCCTGCATGGCTTTGATTCAGCCGAGTCAATTATAGGCTTTCCAAGAGACTATGGATTTATGAAAAGAACATCATGTTTCTGTCTTTTTCTCGTTGGTTGAGGAGCGTTTTGACCGCCCTCGCTTTCTCTCTTCTGCTTACCAGCCTTTGCCCGGCCGGCACGGTGAACGTCCCTGAGGACAAGCCAGCGATTTCGGTGGACATCCCCGACTCCTGGAAACCGGAGGCAACCGACAAGGGCATCGCCTGCGAGTCTCCCGACAAGGTGGCCACGATCTTCTTTGAGGTGACCTCGGCCAAAGGGCTGGAGGCGCTAATCGAAGAGAACGTCGATTGGCTCACCAAGGACCAAGGGGTTCAACTCGACAAGGCCTCCGAGCAAAAGCAGGAATTCGAAGCTGCTAACCTCGGATGGAAGCGCATCTCCTGGAGTGGCACCAGCACGGAGTGGGGCCCGGCTATCGTCGGCTTTGCGTTCACCGATGCCGGCGACGGTAAAGTGCTTACGGTTACCTACTGGGTTACCAAGAAGGATCAGGAAAAGCATATCCCCACCATCGAAAAAATCTTCGAAAGCGTGAAACGAATCGGCGGCTAGCCACGAAAGCTTCCAGAGCTAGGGCGCTTCCGTAGACAGAAACTGCAACTAATTGGAACTCCTTGCCTTGGAGCGGAAAGGCATGCGGAATGATCAACGCGGCTTGATCGGCTATCTCCACGGCAAACCATTTTCCGTCCTAAGTTTTCACGTCCGGGCGAGGCGAATCCAGGCCATTTGGGTTTTGACCAATCCAGAGAAACATCTATCGGGGTTGCCGGTGACTCACCCCTAGACCTTTTGTCACAAAACCTCTTCCTCGCCGGTCTCCTGGGTAACGAGACCCATGATCGATCGTGTATTTGAACTATGAGCGCCAGGCGGAGAGTTCTGCCGGGTGTTCGTTCAAGAACCTATGAAACGCTAAAAACATATTATGAAACTACTTATACTAGGCGCAACCGGCGGCACCGGTCTGGAGATTGTCAGCCAGGCGATTGACCGTGGTCACTCGGTCACGGCATTTGTTCGCGCACCGCAGGCACTCAAAAGGTTTGGTGACCGCCTCATCGTCATTCGAGGAAATCTACTGAATAGCTCCGAGCTCCAGCGGGTGCTGGAAGGTCAGGATGCGGTGCTATCCGGTTTTGGTCCGCGTCTGCCCCTAGCCAAAGCCGACGCTACTCTTTTACAGCGTTTCGCCGCTGCGTTAACCGGCGGAATGCTTCAAGCGGGAATTCGGCGCGTGGTAGTCGAGTCGACTGCTTTCCTGTTCAAGGACTCGATGATCCCGCCAACGCACCTTTTCGGCCGCCTGTTCTTCCCGGACGTCGTCCGTGATGCGTCTGAGATGGAAGATGTTTTTCGAAAGAGCGGACTCGATTGGACAATGGTTCGCCCACCCAGACTGACCGACAAGCCGCGGACCGGTAAGTATCGGGTAAAGGAAAGCCACCTGCCCCGTTTCGGTTTCACCATCTCGCGTGCCGATGTAGCGGATTTCATAATCAAGACCGGAGAGAACCATGCCTCAGTTGGAAAAGTCATAGGGGTGTCCAATTGACAGCGGGTTTCTCGATCAGGGCGAGAAACCCGTCTCGCTTCAGGTTCATCCGATAGGATAAGGTCCCTCGGCAAACGCCTCAGCATGGTATCCTTTTGACCCGATGATCCGCGCCAGAGGGCTTCTCGGATCATCTTCCGCTTTCAGGCTCTCGATAACAGCAGCGAAGTCAAAACGTGGTTTCCAACCGAGATCGTTACGGGCCCGATCATTGACGTACACCCTTTCAATGCTCGGAAACATCTTCCAGCCACGCCGCTTGTACTCAGCTTCGTAGCCCGGAACGCGCCGCCGCACGACCAACGGCCCATCTGTACGCAAGTCTCTTAGATCGTCGGGCAGGAACGGTGTGGTTGCGCTGATTATGTATCGGCAAAAACCGATCGCCGGTGCGCGGTTGGCGGCCAACACATGCGCGCTGACGACGTCCTCGATATCTACCCGCCGGAAAAGATACTCGTTCGCCTTGGCGTTATCGTCAGCGTAGGTTTCCGGTACGACTCGATTGTCGTCTACTTCGGGAAAAAAACGCGATGTCCTGAGCACGATGCACCCAAGTCCGTGGTTCCTGTGGAACAGCTGGCAGAGGTCCTCCGCGGCCGCTTTGGTCACACCGTAGATGTTCTTTGGAATGGCCGTAACATCCTCCGTTACCCAAGCCGCCGGCGCTCCGGGACGCGGAACCAGAGCATCACCGAAAACGCTGGTTGTGCTGGTGAAGACGAACGACTTAACCCCTGCCGCGATCGCCTCTTCTAGCAGATTGAGTGTGCCGATGATGTTGGTGTCAATGAAGTCCCGCCGGCTATGGGTGACAACATGAGGCTTGTGCAGAGTGGCGGTGTGGAAGACAGCGTCCACCCCGCTGATGCATCCGCTCAGGCAAGGGCGATCAAGGATCGAACAGACCTCGGTGGTGAACGGAGATGCGCGAATATCAACACCAATGACCTCGTGCTTTAAGTCCTTCAAAGTGCGGACCAACGCTTCACCAAGGTGTCCAGCGCTTCCGGTGACCAAAACCTTCATGCTTGTGTAGTTACCTCCTTTTCGCTCGGACAGATGGCGTGATGAATTCGAGCCTTATCTCCCGAGAAACCGCTAATATGGC
>JBEEIB010000278.1:0-22809 GCA_041167675.1 Verrucomicrobiota bacterium | reverse complement strand
TCAGGTTGATCAGCATGGCCAAATCAGCTGGCAAGACCAGAAGCTTTTTCTGAGTCGGAGCTTGGCCGGATGGTCGGTCGGACTCAAAGGCGGCGGAGGGGATTTCATCGAAATCTGGTTTGTTCGATTGCTGCTGGGCCACATCGACCAAAACAATCTCAGCTTCTTACGGGCCGATATTCCCCCGCAAGCAGCTGGGCAAAAACAAAGAAAAATCGTAACCTAAAACCTAACCCAGTGTTACCGATGTTCTGAACCAGAAGAGTTACCGATGTTCTGAATTGCTCCCTGCTCCCCTCCATCTGCTATCTGCTATCCCCATGCGTTTTCGCCCTAGATTCTAAATTCTGGCTTCTGGCTTCTGTCTTCTCGCCTGTGTCCTCTTCCGCCTACCCGATCCCGTACTGTTCCTGCACAAAAGGAAGCAGACCCGCTTTCTCCAGGGCAGTCAGGGGCGCCAGGAACGTCACCTGTACGACACCAGGATGCCGGCCGATCTCGATCCCGCCGGTTATGGTCGCGCGGTTCATCACCTCCGCAATGCTCAGGGAGAGAAGCTCGGCAGCTCGTTGGAGGCCAACCTGAGTAGCTTTATTCAAATCGGGACCCGATCCGACCACGGATACCGGTGCTGATTCCTCAATCTTTTCGACTCCCCATTTTGCAGCCAATCGGCGTGCTCTGCCTTTCTCTCCATCGTTCAATGGCCGAGCCAGCGGTGGCAGGTCTTCAATCAGCGGGAAAAGAACAGGTCCTGCGAGCGTTCGTCCCGGCAAAAGGTCCACCTCCAAGGTTACAGTCCCGGAAACATCCATGGTGTGGCCCGCAATCTCACCGTCACCTTGGAGTGCATGCATATCCCCGAAGTAGATGCCCGCTCCCGGTACCTTTACGGGGGCGAGGACAATGGCGCCAGTTCGAGCGGCATCAATATCCATATGCCCATCGGTTCGGAGTTCTAACTGTTCCGCGGAGATGGCGTATTCATGCGGAGCACCTACCAGCGCGGAGCCAAAATCTCCGGCGTTATGGGAATCGGGCATTCGGACTGCCGGAGTTGTCCCGAGCTGTCCGAGGAACGGCCGGAGTCTGGCGGCGACACCAACCAAGTCATGAGGGGCAAACGTCAGGATGGAATGCTGAGCCGAACTCTCCGGCAAAGCGGCGAATTGAGCGGCGGAATGCGCAATCCGTTCCGCCGTCTCTTTTGGGACGGTGATCCCAACCTGGCGGGTATCGTCAAAGACGACCGTATAACCGTTGACGATCTGGAACGGAGTGACCGGAGTATTGCATTTCACACAGCGAACCGCTTGCTGGCCGATCCCCTCAACATAGGTATCAGGATAGAGTGTGCCGCAATTCGGGCAACGAGGTGCGGCGTAAGGATCGCCCACATAATGCCCTTCCACCCATCGATCATGGCCCGAGGCTGTCGCCAGTGAGGTGACATTGATATCGCGGATCCGAATGACAACCGCGTCTCCGGGCATAGCTCCTTCCACAAATACCGGTCGCGTTACTTCGTGACCGCCTCGAATTCGCGGGGTGATCATCGGTCCCCAGCATCCTGGCGCCGTGTTTCCGAGGATTGTTCCACCAGCTGTTAAGGGGCCGAGCATTGGTTCTGCCGGATCCAAAATACCGTTGGTCAATTCAGAAACGATAACCGTACGTCTCGCTCTGCCTTTGCCTTCAGAGGGATTCATGATTCTGTTCCTTTGTTTGGATTCAATGGTGCCAATCGGCGCCAGCCATCTAGTTTGCCAATCACCATCACAGATTGTCGATCATCAATCGGCTATTGGCTTTCGCTTTCAGAAGGCCGGCGTCTAATGGGTTGCTGTCTCGTTCACCAAAAAAAATTCGGGAGCTGCAACGATCGAGCAGAGGAATGTAGCGGATTTCCTTCCACTCTCAAATGAACGTCTTCGCGGAATCTCACGCAAAAACGCTATGGGAAATTGAGACCTTGATCCTATTCTCCGTTTCGCAGCTCACCACTCGCCCAACTGACCCAGCTTGAAATCGATGTGTTTGTCTCGCCGTTTCAGATTGATCCGTGAGCCAGCAAGAACCTCATTTTGAACAAGCTCATACGATCGCTGAATCCGTTTTCATTGTGGCTCTTCCTATTCAATTTAACATCCTTATGGAGTCGCTTGTATGAGGAGACCTTCGATTCGGGCCGTCGCCGTCGCGTTTCTTGTACTTTTGGCAATCTGGTTAGTGACTGCCTATTTATTAGCGCCCGTATGGTGGAAAGTACATTTGTCCCGCCATCCAGTGCTGACTAATGGACCGCGGATCACTAGAACCGGCGCAGGTATCCCCGGTGATCCCTTGAACGTTTCGATCATCGGAAGCGAAGACGATCTCCTTTCGGCGTTGTTAGAAGCCGGTTGGTATCCCGCCGATCCAATCACTTTGAAAAGCAGTTTGCGCATCGCTGAGAGCACAATTTTTCATCGTCCTTACATTGATGCGCCAGTCAGCAACCTTTTTCTCTTTGGCCGGAAGGAGGACCTCGCATTTGAGAAACCTGTGAGTAATGATGCACGCCAACGCCATCATGTGCGGTTTTGGCAGGTGCCTGGCAAGGATGACTTCGGGAGGCCTTACTGGCTAGGCGCAATCACTTTTGACCGAACCGTCGGATTCAGCCATACGACTGGACAGATCACCCATCACATCGCACCAGATGTGGATACAGAGCGCGACGGCCTGATCGATGATCTTCGGCGCACCGGTCGGATTGCCAACATCGAATGGGAAGACCTATTCCTAGACCCTCCCGAAGGCCGGAACGGCGGTGGCGACCCATGGAAAAGCGACGGTCGCCTGCCGGTGATCACGCTAAACTCAGTAGTTCGTCCCGCGGCAATTCCAACGCCGTAAGATCGAAAAAGGCCCAGACCAATTTTTAACCAAAAGTTAACAGCGGGTTCGGTTACTGATGACGGATTACCGAGTTAGCTCCAGACCCGCCGCCACCGTATTCCGTATTCGGTTTATCTGCTATCTGCTATCTGCGATTTGCGATTTGCTATTCGCTATTTGCAATGCGCTTGGCGCGCTATGCGCTTCGCCCGCTCCTCTCCTAGCTTCTAAATTCTTGCTTCCTGCTTCCTTCTTCTCGCCTCCTACTTCTCTCTTCTTCGCCGCCCTCAACGTAATCCTCGCGCCACGACCGTAGCGGCGGAAGCGTGATCCCTTTATCATCGAATACATGAACGAACCTGGGGTCGACCGAAAATCGAACAATCGCTTTCGGCGGAAGGCTACGAATTCCGCGGATCGAGGCGGTGACATTTTCACCGGATTGCAGATTGGCGAAAACGATCGTCTCGGAGCCGAGCATCTCGGTCGCGATGACGGTTCCCGCAATCGCCCCGTCATCGGATAGTGCGAGATGTTCGGGTCGAATCCCCACGGTGCAATCCGCGCCGACAAAAGCTCCACCCACAGTGGCATTGATAGCGCCTCGTCCGTCATCGACGCATAGGTTCATTCCTTCTTCGGTTACCGTTCGTACCTTTGCTTTCAGCAGATTCATTTGTGGGGTGCCGAGGAAACAGGCCACAAACTGGTTCCGCGGTCGGGCATAAAGTTCGATCGGGGTGCCTATCTGCTCGACGGCACCGTCGCGCAGGACCACGATCGTATCGGCCATCGTCATGGCCTCAACCTGATCGTGGGTGACATACACCATTGTCGACTTCAGCCGGCGATGCAGACCGACGATCTCGCTCCGCATCTTGACGCGCAACTCCGCGTCGAGATTGGACAGGGGCTCGTCGAAGAGGAAGGCTTCCGGCTCCTTGACTATCGCACGACCGATCGCTACGCGTTGGCTCTGACCACCTGAGAGTTGGGAAGGCCGCCGTGCCAGCAGCTCGGAAATTCGTAGAATATCGGCCGCACGCCGGATCCGGGCATCGATCTCGGGCTTTGGTATCTTCTGATTAACGAGGCCAAAACGGAGATTTTCGTACACGCTCATATGCGGGTAGAGAGCGTAGGATTGGAACACCATCGCCATGCCCCGCGCCGACGGCAGGAGATGATCGCAGCGTATGCCGCCGATATGTACTTCGCCGGAGGTCAGCTCTTCCAGCCCGGCAATCATCCGCAACAGGGTCGATTTCCCGCAGCCGGAGGGTCCGACGAACACGGTGAAGGATCCGTCTTCGACCGTTAGATCGATGCCGTGGATCACTTCGAGCGATTGGAAGCTCTTGTGAACGCTTTTGAGCTCAAGCTTGGCCATATCCGTCTACTTCCACCGCCAGCCGGTCACCGGCCTTCAGCGTGTGCTGCCTTCCGAGTAGGATCAAGTCACCGTTGCGCTCGGCCGCCTGGCCTTCCACCGTGACTGCGCCCGAGCGGCCCGGTAATCGAAGTCTCGACACGACCAATTCGCCGCCCTCCACTGTCAGCGTCACGGTCGATCCTTTCAGTTCGACCACGCCCCAACCTCGCCCGGCTGACCAGAAATAGACCCCGTCGCCGGCGCGGGCGGGGCTGAACCCGATCTCGCCGCATCGTTGGTCGAACGAAAGGCCAGAGTAGGCATTGACCAGCGCGTAGCTCGACAGCGCCCGAATGTAATAACTGCCGCACTCCATATCGTTCCACGGGTTGCGTCGTGACCCGTCGTGACGGGCGCGCGCTGCTCGAACGACCGTGAGGCCCTCATCGACCAGACCCCGCTGGATGAGGTGCGAGGCCATCATGTATTCCAGCCCGGTCCATACCTCCTCTGCGTAAGGAGCCGGCAACGCCGGCTTGGTGGTCCCATCCGGCCAGGTACAGTTGAGAAGTCCGCCCTCGTCCTCATAAGCGTAAATGCGGCACGGATTGAAGTGATCACGGAAGCTCGGCCGGTAGTTTTCGTCGAACACGGTTTTCAGCGCAGTCCGCACGTTTTCCGGGGCGAGCAGATCGCCAAGTCCGGCGATATCGGCGTGCCACTGGCCGAGGATCTGATCGGTGAGGCAACCCTCCCCGATCTGGTATTTGATCTCACCGTACTCCTCCGACCAGTACGCTTCCATGAACGGTTCACTGAGCACGCCCGCCTTGCGGTGCGGATCAAAGGGGGTGAGCACCGAACGATCGGATAGATCGAGCTTCTGGGTGTAGTAGCGGCCGTTGAAGAGCTCGCGATCGACATAGGCGCCGCCTTTTGCCGCCAGCTCGCGGCACTCCTTGGCAAATGCCAGGTCGGTCATAGCGTCCGCCATGATCGAAGCAGCCCTCAGCGCCGCAAGATACATGGTGGTCAACCAGGAGCTTGGACCGAACAGCTCCATGTCGAGGGTATGATGTTGACGGCCCCAGAGCACGCCGGTCTTGTCCGGGTCCCATTTATCCGGGTTATCCGGCAACCAGGCGTACTCGATTGCGCGCCTGATGTTCGGCCAATACCGTTTCAGCCAGGTGTCGTCGCCAAGGTTCTTCCACTCGCGATATACTTTGACGATCGCGCCGAAGTGTCCGTCGGCACATGGACCGATGATGTCGAAACCTGAACCGAGCGGGAGCCTTTGGCGGAAAGTCAGGCCGCCGCTCGGCAACTGATTATAGGTGAACTCGGTTTCTCGTAGCGTTCGTTCAAGTGCCGGGAAAAGATTGGCCAGCGCCTGCTGATAGTTCCAGACATGGGTACAGCTCCCTTCGCAAGAGCCTTCCTGAATGTGCTGGCCCTCCCATCCCCAGATCTCACCGCCCTCCAGCCGGATGAATGTTGCCGAACGGAGGATGCCAAGTGTGCCGCTGACTGCGTCGATTATCTCCGGCGGCAGCGACGAGTCGAAGAGCGAATCGCGGAAGGCTAAGGTCTGCGCTTCGAGGGTGTCCCAACGCTTGAAAGCGTCCGCCCCGCTCGCCGCCGAATCCGCCCATTGGGTCGCGTAGTAGTTCTTCCAGGTCGGAGGCGTCCCGGCAAAGGGCGGACTGCCAGGTTGATCGCGGTTGAACCAGTAGATGCTGCCGTACGGATAATTCCAGCTGATCGTAAAGCGCACCTGCCGCGTCTCGCCCGGCATGACGCGGGTGCGCACCGCGACCGTGCCGTGCTCGGGCTGCTGGAACATATTCCTTACTGCGCGCGGTTTCTCGTAGCGGAGTTCGCGGAGGCGGCCTGCCCGCGCGAATTCTCGCCAGTAGCGAGCGAGGCTGTCGAACCATTGTCCGCGGAAATGGTAGTCGACATGTTCGACATCGTCTCCGTCGGTAACGATGGCGAGGTCGCCGCGTTGTTCCGGACTTCCCGGGTCAGCCGAGGTGAAGTGGAGGATGCTGAGCCCGTTCTTTCGGATGAACGTGTGAATGCCGCTGTCGCAGCCGTAATTGCCGAGGGTCGAGGCTAACGTGTAGTCAATCGGTGCGTCGGTATTGTTTTCGACCGAGAATTCGAAAAACGCGACCGGCATCGACGAGTCGCGGTCGCTATGCGGGATGAACGGGCTGAACGCCGTCATCCGCACCTGGCCCGGAAAGCTCGCATGATGGAACTCGAGCTCAGCTACCGGAAAGCGGCCGATGAACGAGACGTCGTCAAAGTGGGGAACTCCGGCCATCGAATCGCGATTGGCGCCGAAACCGAATCCGTCGAACTTGCGCGCACTGGGCGAACCGCTCGGGATCCCTTCATAGGGTCCGTTCAGTACGCGAGCGCCGAGCAGTTTACCGTCCTGTTCTGCCTTGATGGCGAAATGGCTGTAGCCGTTGAACTGATGGATAGCCGGCCGGTTGCGGATGCTCCAGTCGATCAGTCGCCCGCTACCGGTCAACGACACGCTGCCGGTGCCGATGCCGCCAAGTGGAAAGGAGACATATTTGAGCCTTTCGCCGGTATAAACGAAGCGGTTGTCGATAGTGGGCTTCTGCAACAATCGCGTGCTGTTTTCTAGTGTGTCCTCTGGCATCGCTCACAAACCCAGGAATTTGTTATTCAACTTGTTCAACTCGTTTTTAATTTCATTCCGAGCCGCTTTCCAAGCGGCAGACTAATTCTTGATCCCGCTCATGGTGACGCCCTCGACCACCAACCTCTGGGCCAGCAGAAAGATCAGGATTACGGGCAATACGGCCATGCTCATGGCGGCCATGACCACTGAAAGATTGCCGGAGGCGAGGTACCCGCGAAGGAGATCCATCGCGATTGGCAGTGTCATTGCCTGTTGCGGCTCAAGCAGTACGCGTGCTTGGAAATAATAGTTCCAAGTCTGGGTAAAAGTGATGATTCCAAGCGCTGAGAGCGCGGGCCTCAACTGCGGCAACGAAATCCGATAGAATATCTTGAAATAACCGGCTCCATCCATCAACGCTGCCTCCTCCAGCGCCCTTGGTTGTGAGCGCATGAACTGGCGGACAAGAAAGACACCAAAGCTCGACGTCAGGTACATGAGCACGAGGCCAATCGGACGATTGAGTAGGCCGACCTTAGCGAAACCCAGATAGATTGGGATGATGGTTACCTGCGCGGGGAACATCAGCCCGATTAACAATACGAAAAAGATGCTATCCCGGCCGGGGAACTTCAGCCGGGCGAAGGCGAAAGCAGCAAGAGTGCAGGTGACGAGCTGGCCGAGGGTGACGAGCACGGCGACTTCGACGCTATTCCAATAGATCTGCAGGAAAGGTACGCTGGAAGTAAGGACAGCCCAATAGTTCTTGAAGTCGAGAGTGGGCGGTAGAAAGCTGGGCGGCATCTTATATGCCTCGGCCGGTGGTCGGAATGACATACTGAACAACCAGGCGAACGGCAGAAGCATGACCACACCCAGCGCCGCCATTACCGCAATGATTATTCGGTCGATCCAACGCTGTGTGGCTTTGGTCTGCATGGCTCAATACCGGACCCATCGCCGTGAGGCGAGAAGCTGAATGGATGTGATGATCAGGATAACCAACGTCATAATAACCGAGACAGAAGCGGCGTAGCCGATCTCGAAACTGTCAAAGGCTTCTTCGACGATGTGGATCGACATGGAGCGCGTAGCGTCGCCCGGGCCGCCTCGGGTCAGGATGACGATCGATTCGTAGACCTGCAACGCGCCGATCGAGGCATAGACGATGGCGAAGAAGACGACCGGCGAGATCCATGGCAACACGATACGGAAGAATCGGCGCCAGTAGGAGGAACCGTCCATGATCGCAGCGTCCATGATCGTCTTCGGCACGCCCTGTAGAGCCGCGATGAAGAGGATCATGAAGAAGCCGGAATTCTTCCAAATGTCCATGATGATGATCGACATCATGGCCGTGCGGCTCGATGTCAGCCAGTGGAGCGGAGTGATGCCGAACCTGATCAGGTAGTAGTTGATGACTCCGAGATCGTCGCCGTAGAAATAACCCCATACGATCGAGACGAAGGCGGCGGCTATAATCACCGGCAGAAAATACGCCAGGCGGAACAGATAGAGGAGGAACGCGGGCATCGCGCGATTAAGGGCGAGCGCGAGGAGAAGTCCGACGGTGACGTTTCCCGTCACCGCGAAGATTGCGAAGCACAGCGTGTTCCAAAAAATCTGCAGCGAGCGGTCGCCGGTGAAGAAACGCTGAAAATTCTCCAGTCCCACCCAGCGCGATCCGGCCATCGGATCGTAGTAAGTAAAGCTGAGCACGAAGGTAACAATGACCGGCGCCAGTACGAAAACGGCGTAGAGCACGAAGGACGGCAGGATGAAAAGGTAACCGGCACGCGTTTGCGCCTTCTCGAGGTCGGATTTAGTCCGCGTGACCGAAGCCTGCATCGCTCTCCCTTAGAGATTTTCGAGCGATACAGGCTCTGGCAGCGGAATACTCCGGTTACGTTGGACAATTCCGCCGCTTTCTAGCCCGCAATAAGCGTTTGGATCCATATGGCGTGTGAGATTTGCGGGCTCGCGTCGCATTCGCTGCCGCCAACAGTCGCTACTTAGCCTGATGCTCGGCGAGACGCTTGAACGATTCGTTCAATTCCCGATCGGCGCGTTTGACGCCGTCTGCGATCGAGATCTCACCCGACATCATTGCGATGTAGTTGCGGATAAAGATTTTCTCGACGTCCTGGAAATTGGCCGGTGATGGCACCGGTAGCGTGTGCGGCAGTGTCTGATAATAGAGCGCTGCACTCGGCGGGTAGGCGAGGAAGGTCGCGGTCTCGGCCGCCGATTTCCGCCCGGGCACTCCCCCTCCGCTTTCGCCCTCTTCCTTTTGCGTTTCGAAACTGGTGAGTTCACCCACCAGTTCCTTGGCCAGGTCCGGATATTTCGACGTCTTCGAGACCGCATAACCGCCGAACCCGATAACCGTGTAGTCATTTACTTTGGTCGGTGGAATAGCGATATCCATGTCCAGCTTGGCCGCCATCGCGTTCTCTACGATCCAATGACCGCGCGAGATCATCGCAACCTGTCCAGCCATGAATTGGTTGTTCATCGCGTCCTTACCGGGAATCGGCGACACCTTGTCGACGTGGATCAGGTCGTAGAGGAACTGCAGGGACTCGGCCACCTTAGGGTCAAGCATGTTGGATGCGGTCCAATCTGCGTTCAGGACCGACGTTCCGTTCGAGAAGAACCACGGCTGCACGAAAAAGAACTGGTTCGGAACCTCATAGCCGAATTGGGTCACATTGCCCGCTCCATCGCGGACGGTCAGTTTCTTGGCGGTCTCACGGAATTCATCCCAGGTCCAACCTGCCTTGGGCAAGTCAACGCCGGCGTCCTTGAACAGCTTCCGGTTGTAGTTGATCATGATGTTGTTCCATCCGATCGGAATAAAGTACGTCTTGTCCTTGTAGGATGCGTACTTGAAGAGGGACGGATCGAAATCGGAAAAACTCGTATGGGCGGCAATGAAGTCGTCGAGTGGAATGAACAGGTTGCGAGTCTCGAATGTCCGGAACGTTTCGATTGCCGTCCCGTAAACATCATAGGCGTTGTTGGCGTTGAACTGCGAGAGAACATGGGTGACGTAATCGCCCCAGCCGTTTGTTATCGGATCGATGGCAATCTCCACCTTTACGTTCGGATACTTCTGATTGAAGCGGGCAACAGCGTTAGTGACCGCTTTGAGTTGAGCGGCGCTGCCAAACGCCATTAACCGCAAATTAGCTGAAGTGTTGGAATCGGCGGCAAAGCCGGCGCTGGACGCCAGCATGAGGCTGGCTGCCAGAATGAAGGGGGTTGATTTCACAATAAATTTCTACCTCCTGAGGGTATTGAGGGTGGGGGAACTGGTTAAAGAAAAGGCTGGAAAGCGCGGCCATGTTAGCGCAAACATGGTGGGGCGTCAAACCCTATGTCGGCTATCGTTATTTATTTGTGAATCAGTTATTCCCAGCCGCCGAAACCTCCGAATCGAACCTATGAGACATCGTTCCCCAACCGATGCCAGGCGCCCAACTCTCAATGATGTCGCCAAGGTACTAGGCCTTTCCCAGCAGACCGTCTCCCGGGTCATTAACAATCATCCCAGAGTCCTTCCAGAAACTCGCGAACGGGTGCTACAGGCAATCAATGCGTTGGGATATAAGCCGAACACGGCGGCCAGATTTCTCGCTAATCGGCGTTCGACGTTGATCGGACTGGTGACCGATGATCCCGGAGTTTATGGGCCGGCGCACGCCATTCTCAGTCTGGAACAGGAAGCGCGATTACACGGTTACACGCTCATGATCTTTGGGCTGCGGAGCCTGACCATTGCTGACGCCAAGGCCGGAGCCGAACAGCTGATCGCGAACTCGGCCGAAGGACTCATCGTCGACGTTCCGGTCGAAATCGATAGACGGGAACTGGCGGCTGCCATGGGAAGTATACCGTTTGTCACGCTCGACATCGACGGAGGCGAACTATTCCCGTCGTTTCGTGTGGACCATATTCGTGGTGCCAGGTTGGCCACCCGTCACCTGATTTCACTCGGCCACACTCGCATTGCCGGACTCCTCGGCCACCAGCCATATCGAAGCTCGAAGCTCAGACGAAAAGGATGGTTGGCCGAGCTGCAGGCGGCCGGACTTGAACCCGGTCCGGCCACACACACTCCGTGGACACCGGACGGCGGGTACGATGCGACGAAAGAACTGATCAAAACTGCGGCCGGAAAATTTACCGCGATTTTCGCTGCGAACGATCTCATTGCGATGGGGGCCTTGCTGGCATTGCATGAGGCCGGGATCGAGGTCCCCTCCGAAGTCTCGGTAGTCGGTTTTGATAATATGCCCGAGGGCCGTTTCTTTCATCCACCGCTAACCACGGCAACCTCAGACTTCGACGTCATGGCTCGCGAAAGCCTCGATATCCTGTTCGCCAGAATCCGCGGCACCCCAGACGCCGTACTCCGCCGAGTGTTTCGACCAGAGTTAATGATCCGCAAAAGTACCGCGCCGCCCGCGAAGCGAATGACCGGCGAAGCGCATGACAAATGACAGATGGCAAACACACCGACTTGTCCGCCATAGCCTGCGTCCCATCAAGACCAAATAGCTAACAAGTTGGCGACGGCGGAAGGTGTAAGATAACTTAGCCCAGAGGCTTTGCGGAACCCTGGGTTAAGTACCAATAACGCGTGTCGCTCTGAAGGAGCGTAAGACTACGAGATCGCAGAAAACCCGCTCACACGGAGTCGGTAAAGAAGATCCTTGAACAAAAGTTAGCAAAGGTAACAAAGGAAGGATACATCGGCGATTGGTTTACCGATCACCGTCCAAAGCTCTCTTGCACCCTTCTTCGCAGCTTGGCGTCTTGGCCAGTTTCGCAGCTGACGGCGTTATACTCGCTTTGCTTTTCCCGATTGCTTGACCCTCCGGATCTAGCGATCCCTGCGGGGGTTAACCTTGGCGTCAGACCTGCCTGAGAAGCGCCAAAAATTTGGTCCGAGCGATGCCAGCGATATGAAATCTTCCGGGCTGACATCACCGACAAATCCTCGGATCAAGCGAACGGCCGAAACCAGAAGGCGTGATCCCTTTCAGGCTGCGACTGTCGAAAATTTCAATGGAGGTGTGCGGCAAATAGGCGATTATAAAAGAAGAGAGGTTGTTATGAAGTTGCAGTTTCTCCTGGCCGGTATTGTTGCTACCGGATTATTCGCTTCGGCGCCCGAAGCTGTCGCTCACGGGGGGGTTGGGGGAGGGGGCGGCAGAGGCAGTCACGGTGGCGGTGGGGGCTTTCATGGCGGCGGAGGCTTTCATGGCGGCGGAGGCTTTCATGGCGGCGGAGGCTTTCACGGCGGCGGAGGCTTTCACGGCGGCGGAGGCTTTCACGGCGGGGGTCGGTTCGCAGGCTTTCACCGGGGCGATTTTGGGCGCTTTCATGGCGGGCGTTTCGGGGACTTTCACGGCCATCGCTTTTTCGGTCGTAATCGTTTCTTCGTTTCCGGTTTCTATGGGTACCCGTGGTGGTGGGATTGGGGTTATCCTTATTATTGGGGTTACCCATATTATCCGTATTATCCGTATTATCCGTATTACCCTTACTAGTAGCCAGATTACCCGGGCTCGTACATCGTTACGACGCGTACTACGGCGATCCGTACTAACGAACTGGTGGTGTCCGCTCTTCCCCGCGCACTTCATTCACGCTAAAGGTGTAAGGAGCTCAGCCCAGGCTGAAGTGTAACGGAACCCTGGGCTAGGGTGAAGCGTAGCGCAGCCCTCAGGTTAGCAAAGGAAGCAAAGCTTCGACAATGCTAGCTTCTAAATTCCAAATTCTGCTTTGCGCTCTTCGCGCCTTTGCGTCTTTGCGTGTACAGCGCGTAAGACTCGTAAGGAGCGGTAAGGATCGGCAAGCCTTTGGAAGTCTACCGTCGACCTTCTATAGCAAAGGAACCTTGTCTCCGACGGATATGTTGCCGCGACGTTTGACGATCACCCATCCGGTTTGATCAGTCTCGGTTTCGCAGCTCACCATCTCGCCCAATTGACCCAACTTGAAGTCGGTGACTTCGTGTTTGTCTGGCCATTTCAGATTGATCCGCACACTGCCAGCAGGAACCTCATTTTTAAAGAAGCTCATTACAAGCGCTGAATCCGCTTTCATTGTGGTTCTCCTATTCCACTTAACATCGTTGCGAGAACCTATTCTGTAAATACTCAGTGCCTCAAAAAAGAAATCCTCTTCGCAGGCTTATTAGTAAACCATTACCGCCTTAAAGTAGAAGGCCTGACGGAAGAAAAATCTCACGCAAAGACGGAAAGATAGGAGGAAGAGTAAACGCGTCTTAGAATGCAGCAGCCTCGAAGCTGCGGCTACTTTGCGTCCTCGCCCGAGCGGATCTATTCGTCATTTGTTATCTAAAACTTTTATCCCTTCGTCTTATCTTAGCGTCTTGGCGTCTTTGCGTGAGATTTTTCTTCCGTCCTCCGTATTCCGAGGCCGCGAATAACTTCGGTCGCGAATACGTCAAATTGTATATATTAAACAAGTATGAAGAAGATGTGCGTAATAGTAGCCGTCGTTCTGCTGTCGCCGTATGCGGTGTCCAGAGCCGACGCTGAGGGGCCGCTACACTGGACAGCTCGACATGTTACGAATGCCGCTGTGGACACAGCAGATACCATCTCGAACGTGGCGAGAACAGCTGGAAGAACGATCTATCACCGGACGAGACCCATTCGCGAAGCGTTCGAGTAACCAATAACCAGCGATCACTAGGGAGGTTGATTCGAGAGGGGATCACCGCGGCGATCAGCAACCTTCGGGCTGAAGATTGGGAAATACGCAAGTATTCGGACCGAACCTTGCGTGAGTTGCTTGTAAAGACGTGACCGAATCCGTTAAACGTTCACAATAGATCGCAAAGGCCACGAAGACTTTTTAAACAGAAGCTAGTAAAGGGAGCAAAGGTTCGACAATTCTAGCATCTAAATTCCAATTCTGCTTTCCGTTCGTTGCGTCTTTGCGTGAGATTCCGAATTATCGCCTTGCATTGGCGGTCATCCGCCCTCGCCGCTATGCAGGCGGAAAGGCCGCGTAAGGTGGTCGGGAGAAGCCAGCCATGATGCGGATCGTCCAAGGCGACCTGGGCGATCTGCGCGTCGTCGATCTCCTGCATATCCATGTGACCAGTGCCCGGGCGGAAACGGCGCCGGGTAGCGCGCACGCCTTGGACTTACCGCGCTGCAATCGCCTGACATCAGCTTTTGGACAATCTGGGACGTTGAAACGCTCTTGGGGGTCGGCGCACTGAAGCGACTCTCGGCCGATCATGGTGAGATCAAGTCGATGCATACCGCTCAGTCCATGCGCGGAAAGGGAGCGGGAAGCGCGATGCTGCGCCACATCATTGCGACCGCACGAGTAAGAGGCATGTCGCGCCTCAGCCTCGAGACGGGCTCCTGGGAATATTTTCGGCCTGCGCAAGCTTTTTATCGGAGGCATGGCTTCGTGGAATGCCCGCCCTTCGCCGACTATGTGCTCGACCCCAACAGTGTCTTCATGTCGCTCGACCTGCGACAATCCTAATCCGCGGGATCTCCGTTCAGGGTGGTAGCCACCCTATTTGCTATTTGCTATGCGCTTCACGCGGTACGATCTGTCATCTGTCATTTGTAATGCGTCCCGCAGGCATGAATGAAAAACGCATTCACCAGATTTTTCAGGTCAGCGTCTTCATCAAGGGCGCCTTCGCAGTGATTGAATGCGCTGCTGGAGTCGCTTTGGCGCTGCTCAGCACAAGCTCGATCAAAAACCTCGTCAATATGCTGACCCAAGAGGAGCTGATCGAGAACCCGAACGATTTCATCGCGACCCATTTGCTCGCCGCAGCGCAACATTTCTCAGTTGAGACCAAGAATTTCTACGCCTTTTATCTGTTCAGCCACGGCATTGTCAAAGTGCTGCTGGTCATCGGTCTGCTCAAGAACCAACTCTGGTCGTATCCGGCATCCCTGATCGTATTGGGACTCTTTATTGTCTATCAACTTTACCGTTTCTCTTATACGCACGGAGTTGGGCTAATCGTGCTTACCGTGTTCGACATCTTCGTGATGGTTTTGATTTGGCATGAATACCAGCTCATGCGAACCCATCAGCCGGTGAAATAGAGCCGTCTTATCGGGTCCCATGCTATTACCGCATCGGACCTGTGATGTTTGGAAATCCGCGGCAAATTTGCTGCTCTCACGAAAATAGCTCCACGTTGTCTGGAGCGAGTCGTTCGTTGAGATATTGAAAACAATATAACCTATGCAAAAAATCACCCCATTCCTTTGGTTAGATAACCAAGCCGAAGAGGCCGCGCACTTTTATACTTCCATCTTCAAAAACTCGAAGATCGGAACCGTTTCTCGTTATGGAGAGGCAGCGCCCGGACCTAAAGGATCGGTCATGCTAGTCACTTTCGAGCTCGATGGAGAGGAATTCATGGCGCTGAACGGCGGTCCACTGTTCAAATTCACTGAAGCCATATCTCTATCCGTGAATTGCCAAACACAGGATGAAGTAGATGAGCTTTGGGAAAAGCTATCCGCGGGCGGAGAGAAAGGAAGATGTGGATGGCTCAAAGACAAGTATGGACTCTCATGGCAGATAAACCCAACCGTTTTGGGCGAGATGTTAAACGATAAAGACGCTGAAAAAGCAAACCGAGTCATGCAGGCCATGCTCCAGATGGACAAAATTGATGTTGGAGAATTAAAGCAGGCCTACGAGCAACGATAGTCTTCCGAAGGCCGATCTACGCCAAAGGCGTTACAGAACTTAGACCAGGGTGAAGGCTTTGCGGAACCCTGGGTAAGTTACCCAAAAGCGTGCCGCTCTGAAGGAGCGCAAGGCACATCTGGACGCAAGTTACGATCGGAGCTGGTTAAGAGGCGATTTTTATTTGGCGATTTCACAGAAGTTCGCAAAAGACCAAGAACACTTTTTAAACAGAAGTTAGCAAAGGTAGCAAAGAGTCCGGTCACTCATTAACTTACTTTCATGCCAATTGATCCATCCAGGCGAACCATCGTTATCGACACCGATCCCGGACAAGATGATGCCGTCGCGATTCTCTTTGCCCTCGGCGCGCACGACCAGCTGGATCTTCGTGCAATAACCACCGTTGCCGGCAATGTTCCGTTAAGCTTGACGTCGAAAAATGCTCGGATCGTTTTGGGGTGGATCAACCGAACGGACATCCCGGTTTACGCGGGTTGTCCTCGACCATTAGTCCGCGAATTGGTTACAGCCGAAAGTATCCACGGCAAGACGGGTTTGGATGGTGTGCCTTTAGATGAACCGAAAGTCGAACTGGCGAAGGATCATGCGGTTAACTTCTTGATCGACACCCTTCGCAATGCTCCGGAAAAGAGCGTCACGCTCTGCTTGATTGGGCCGATGACAAATTTGGCGGTCGCGCTGGTCCAAGATCCCGGCATTAAGCGCGGAATAAAGGAGGTCGTCCTCATGGGGGGCGCTTATCACACGAGAGGAAATGTAACGCCCGTCGCCGAGTTCAATATTTATGTTGATCCGCATGCGGCGACCATCGTTTTTGAAAGTGGCATCCCAATTATCGTCCTGCCGCTTGACGTAACCCAAAAGGCGCTGAGTACAAAGCCGCGCGTGAAACGGCTGGAAGACGTCGGAAACCGTGTAGGCAGACTCATTGCTGCGATCCTGGTTTCACATGCTCGGAGAGAGATCGAAGAACTCGGATCGGCCGGCGGCCCTTTGCATGATCCCTGCGTAATTGCTTACTTGCTGGCGCCCTCCTTGTTCTCCGGTCGACACGTTAATGTTGCGGTTGAGACTCGAGGTGAGTTTACCCTCGGCGAAACCGTGGTCGATTGGCGTGGGATGACGAGGCGCTCTCCCAACGCTTTCTGGATTAACGAAATCGATGCCGATGGCTTCTATGCGCTTTTGACTGACACAATTAAGCGATTGCCCTAGGAGCAAGAAACCAGCGAGAAATTGCGGTGCTCCCAGCTCCTGACTCATCATTTCTGCTATTTGTCATCTGTCATTTGTCATGCGCTTCGCCTTTGCTTCCTTTGCTAAACTTCTACTTTAAAATCGTCTTGGCGCCTTTGCGTCTTTGCGTGAGATTTTTCAAAACAAAAGTCCTGATTCCGGCCGCTCGTTCGTCGTATCATTTGAGCGAACAACAATATGAGCAAAGTACGAGTATTGGTTGGCACCAGGAAAGGTGCATTCATTCTGACGGCTGATGGGGAGCGCGACCGATGGGAAGTTAGCGGACCGCACTTCGCGGGTTGGGAGATTTATCATGTCAAAGGCTCGCCCGTTGAACCGGATCGTTTGTATGCGTCGCAGACCAGCGGCTGGTTTGGTCAGGTCATCCAGCGCTCGGATAACGGCGGAAAAACTTGGGAAACCGCTGGTAACGAATTCAATTATGACGGCGTTCCCGGCACTCACCAGTGGTACGATGGCACGCAACATCCGTGGGAGTTCAAACGTGTCTGGCATCTCGAACCGTCTCTGAGCGATCCGAATACCGTTTACGCGGGCGTGGAAGATGCGGCGCTGTTCAAGACTGTCGATGGCGGTAAGACCTGGCAGGAGCTTCCCGGATTGCGCAGCGCCAAGGGCCACCTCTGGCAGCCCGGGGCAGGGGGGATGTGTCTGCACACGATCGTTCTTGATCCCAATCGACCCGACCGAATTTTCATTGCGATCTCTGCGGCCGGCGCTTTCCGCACTGATGACGAAGGCAAAACCTGGCAGCCAGCCAATGCCGGTCTGAAATCGCCCTACGAATTGCCTGACCCGGACGCACAAGTCGGACACTGTGTTCATCGTATCGCGATGCACCCATCTCGCTCGGATGTCTTGTTCATGCAGAAGCATTGGGACGTCATGCGCAGCGACAACGCCGGCGAGTCCTGGCAGGAGGTCAGTGGCAATCTGCCCTCAGATTTCGGATTCCCGATTCAGGTTCACGCCCATGAGCCGGAAACGATCTATGTTGTACCGATAAAGAGCGATTCAGAACATTATCCGCCGGACGCCAAGCTGCGGGTGTATCGGAGCCGGACAGGCGGCAACGAATGGGAAGCGCTCACCCAAGGTCTGCCGCAAAAGGATTGTTACGTCAACGTGCTGCGGGACGCGATGGCGGTTGACTCGCTCGAGCCGTGTGGTGTCTATTTCGGAACCACCGGCGGGCAGGTCTATGGTTCTGCCGACAATGGCGACACTTGGAACCCCATTGTGCGCGATCTCCCCGCGGTTTTATCTGTCGAAGTTCAGACCTTGCAATGACTATCCGAGTAGCGCTCCCTTATCACCTGCGCACCCTGGCGCGCGTGGACGGCGATGTGCGACTTGAACTGGTGGAACCAACCACTCTGGGCTCGGTTCTCGACGCTCTCGAGGCGCGATATCCGGTGCTTCGCGGAGCCATCCGCGATCGCAACACATTGCGCCGTCGGCCGTTCGTCAGATTCTACGCCTGCAAAGAAGATCTTTCGCACGAACCGCCCGAGACTCCGTTGCCGGGCGAAGTCATATCTGGCGTTGAACCGTTCCTCATTATTGGCGCCATGGCAGGCGGCTGAACAGGGTGTTCTTCCGTCCTGGTCAGGCAAAGGCTCGACAATTCTAGCTTCTGAATTCAGCCCCTTAGCGATCTGTCATCTGTCATTTGTCATTCGCTTCGCCTCATCTGTCTGGGGCGATTAGCTGGATGGAAGGGAAATACGTGCGGTAACGGGAAACATCACGAGTCAGGAGCATCAGCCCGTCGGTAGCAGCATGCGCACCGATGTAAAAATCTCGCAATGGCGCATGCTTCTGGCCTCCTCGGCGGCGATACAGCAGGAAACACCTTGCCGCTAGAAATCCAGCTTCATATGGTAACGGCAAACGCTGAAAATCCTCGGGAGAAAGCGCCTCATCGAGTTCTTCGATCGTGCTGAAGTGTGCGGAGACCTCCGCGTAAATTATCGGATTAATCGCCAGCAGATCGCGTTCAGCATGCGCCGCAAGTTTTTCTTCGGACCACGCTGCCCAGTCTGGATCCTGGGTCAGCACATCCAGAAGGACACTACTGTCGACCAGGATCTTCATCGAGCCTTACGCCTCGCTTCTCATCAGCTTAAGCAATTCGTCCGTGGAACGTCTGCCCGTACCTCGTCGACGTAGGCGCTCGACCAGCGCTCGACCACGGTTCGATGGCTTCGAGGACTTGACCAGACGCAACTCCTTACCGTTAGCTGTCGCGACGAACTCAACCTCTGTATCGGGCAAAAGCCCAAACCGCTCCCGCAAGGCTTGTGGGATCGTAACTTGACCTTTGGAAGTTATTTTCATGGCTGTTCCTACTCTTACTTGTAAGATTCTTACCTGTCAATCCTCGGCCCGGCCGGCGGAACGACGAGATCGCAGAAAAACACGCTCACACGGAGTCGGTAAAGAACATCCTTGAACAAAAGATAGCAAAGGAAGCAAAGGTCCGACAACTTCTGGCTTCCAGCCTCCGAATTCAGCCTCTTAGCGATTTGTCATTTGTCATGCGTTTCGCTTGGCATCCCGGGCGCCGTACTTCGTCGAGCGTTTCGACCAGATTTGATGATCCGCAAAAGCGCTGCGCCGCCCTGCCGACTTGCAAAGGCCATGGCTTTCGGAGATATCTCGACTACTCAGGAACTCATATTCATTGGACAAAAATCGACGCAGGAAGAATGTAGTAGTCTACACCGATGGCGCATGCTCGCCTAACCCAGGACCCGGTGGTTGCAGCGCGGTCCTCCTGTACGAAAAACACCGCAAAGAGATCGCTGAAGGATATCAGCTGACCACCAACAATCGAATGGAACTGATGGCCGTTGTACGGGCCTTGGAAAGCTTAAACCAAAAGTGTTCAGTTCAGATTTTCACCGATTCTCGATATGTGCGCGACGCTTTCGAGAGAGGCTGGATCAAGAAATGGAAATCAAACGGATGGAAAACGAGGCTACGCGAGGATGTGTTAAATACGGACCTTTGGACCCGGCTTAGCGAGCTCTGCCAGGTGCATCATTGCGTGTTTCATTGGATCAAAGGTCACGATCGAACAAAGGAAAATATCCGGTGCGATGAGTTAGCGGTCGCGGCCGGCAAGAAACCCCGGCTAGCCGTGGATCACGGCTATGAGAAGACGAGACGCTTGAGCCAAAATCTTCTCCTGCCGCAACTTCCAGATGCATTCGGAGGCTCGAAGAACTAACGAGAAGAAGTAGCCGCAAAAGAACGCAAAAATCGCAAAGAAAACAAACGGAACGGCTTTGTCGAAGTTAGCCAAGACGGCAAAGAAAGGGTCTCTCTTTGCGTTCTCTGATCTCTTTGTGGCTATTTATCTTAGTCTCATTCGGGACCTTGCTGGTCATGATGCCGCTGGTAGCGCATTGAATGGCGCGTTTTCCTGACCGAAGGTGTTGGAACGAAACCGGCCATTACGTTATTACTGAGTCATAACCGGTGTGACAAATCACTTATCCCAAAGATGAACTACCTCGACCGAATCACTTTTCGTCCAGAGCAGTGCGGCGGCAGACCTTGTATACGAGGAATGCGTATCCGTGTGAAAGATGTACTGGATCTGCTGGCAGCTGGGTTGTCAGAGAAAGAGATTCTAGAGGGACTACCCTGATCTGGAGGCGGAAGATATCAAAGAATGCCTGCAATACGCTGCTGCCCAGGCTAACCCTGCGGTCCTTAGGGTTTCGTGAGAATTCATTGTTATGCGCATTGCCGCCGGCTTTGGCGAGGGTGCTACGTGAGAATGGCTGTCATACCGTCGCGGTGCGCGAGGTCGGTCTGCGCGACGCGAACGATACTGATATCTGGGGTTACGCCCTTCAAGAAGGTGCGGCCCTCATCACGAAAGATGAGGACTTTGCGGATCGCTGCTTGTTTGACCAGAACCAGCCCGTGATCGTTTGGTTACGGATTGGTAACAGTTCCAATCAAACGCTTTCAAGGTGGTTGATTCCAGTGTGGCTTGAAATCTTGCGCCGCATAGCTTTGGGTGATCGTCTGATTGAGGTCTTCTAGTTTCTCCCGATTCTGCTTTTCCTCACTGCAAGGATATGCGTCTCGGACTGCAGATGTTACGCGTGCAACGCGACTGAGTCCGTGCTGAATTAGGGATAGTGGACTCTATCGATCGAGTTGAAGATGCCGAAAACAGGTTGGCCAAAGCACTCGCGGAAAATAGCGAGCTCTTGGCACAGAATCAGCGGCTACGGAAACTCTTAGATATCAAATCGAGGATTCCCGGCGTTGCCCTTGGTTCGGAGATCGGGCAGCCGTCGGTCTTGGATACTAAATCCACCAGTGATGAGAAGATTCGGCTTTTTCGAACACTCTTTCGAGGTAGGGAGGATGTATATGCCGTACGATGGGAAGCCAAGGGCGGCAAATCCGGGTACTCTCCCGCTTACGTTAAAGACGGCCGTACATGGTTTAAATCGAAGGTCGAAGCGAAGGAAAAGCGAAACTTTTTGCCCGTTACTGATCAGGTGATTCGTGATCATTTACTGGGAAAGCAAACCATTGGGATCTATCCCCTGCTGCAGGACGCAACCTGTTGGTTCTTGGCGGTCGACTTTGACAAGACAACTTGGGCACAGGACGCCATAGCTTTTTTGAGAACGTGCTCGATGTGGGATATACCGGCTTATCTTGAACGGTCCCGTTCCGGCAACGGTGCGCACGTCTGGATTTTTCTGGCCGAACCACTGAAAGCTTCACTGGTACGTAAATGGGGGCGGCGGTCCTTACACGAACCATGGAGCAGCGTCACCAACTAGGCCTGGATTCTTATGACCGATTCTTTCCGAATCAGGACACTATGCCAAAGGGAGGCTTTGGTAATCTAATAGCGCTCCCTCTCCAGCACTTTCCGAGAAAGGCCGGGAATAGCATCTTCCTACAGGAGTCTTTAGAACCATATGAAGATCAATGGGCGGCGTTAGCATCGGTCCGACGTTTAAAGTCTGCGGCTGTCGAAGAAATCGTTGTTGAAGCGGAGCGCGCTGGAAGGGTTATTGGAGTCCGGCTAAGCCTTTGTGATGAAGACGCCGAAGAAGATCCTTGGTCGATTTCGGTGTCAAAGGACCCGCCAAAGCAACTGATCCGGGAAACATTGCCCGCCAAAACGAGCGTGACACTCGCTAACCTAGTCTACGTTGAAAAGAGAGATCTGCCGTCCGCAATGTTAAACCGCCTAATGCGGCTGGCTGCGTTTCAGAATCCAGAGTTTTATCGGACGCAAGCCATGCGATTATCAACCTTTGGTAAGCCGCGCATTATTCGTTGCGCTGAAGAGTTTCCTCGGCATTTGGGGCTTCCTCGAGGTTGTTTCGAACAGATCATAGCGTTGCTCGAATCGCATGGGACAGAGGTCGAGATACGTGATGAGCGCTTTTTGGGAATGCCTATCGATATGTCGTTTCATGGCGAGTTAAGGCCTGAACAGAAGCAGGCGGCCGAGATGCTATTCGCTCACGATATAGGTATCCTATCGGCAACCACCGCTTTCGGGAAAACTGTTGTTGCTGCGTGGATGATTGCGGCTCGTAAGGTCAATACCTTGATTCTCGTGCACCGGAGGCAGCTGCTCGATCAATGGCGCGAACGCCTGGCGCTTTTCTTCGATTTACCTAAAAAAAGTATTGGTCAGATTGGCGGGGGAAGCCGCAAACCGTCTGGTCGCATTGATGTTGCCGTGATTCAAAGCCTGAATCGCAAGCACATTGTCGACGATATTGTAGAGAAGTACGGCCACATTATCGTGGACGAGTGCCACCATCTTTCCGCATTTAGCTTCGAACAGGTGCTACGTAGTGCGAAAGCGCGCTATGTTCTTGGATTGACCGCGACG
>JBEEIB010000277.1:0-36317 GCA_041167675.1 Verrucomicrobiota bacterium | reverse complement strand
CGTGTGCTCTTCCGATCTCTTCGATGCTTTATCTTTATTTCTATGTGCAGGTAACTCACTCCTGCATCTGCGTTATCGGCTGAATCCCGAGCGGGCTTTAGTGAGGTTTTTACGAGGCAACGAACGGTAATAATCGCTATAATTTCGGCCGCTTTTGCTCCAGTTTTTTTCTCCAGGCAGACACGCGCCACACGCTTGTGGCTTGCGTGGTCCCCCCTCGTGGTTGCAGCGCATAGCCAGCAGCATGACGCTTCTCTTTGCCGTGATTACCGGGCTAAGTGCCAACGGCAAGATAGATCCGAAAATAATTGCGCTCCCGATCAATGTGAGGTGAATCTCTTTGTGTGGATCGCTGATCGGAACTAATAAAACCCCGGGGCTCGAACCCCTCGCGATGGCCAAAATAGAAAAACCCAGTCCGCATCGGGGAAGTGATTTTGACGATTTCCTCAAAGAACAAGGGATCTTTGAAGAGGTAATGAGTTCACCGAAAATAAAGAAAGCTATTCGGGGTCTAGGCGACTCCGTCCAAGCCGAGATGCATGAAGCATTCGCGGCCGGCTGGAATGCGTTTCTGGCTACCCATAGCGGCCTTTTAATGGCGCACGGGATCAAAGATTTTCGAATCGGTTTCGAAGAAGCATGGGCCAAGTATTGGCAGAGCCGGAAAGGAAAATGAAATCCTGAGCGGATGACCTGGCCGGGATTCTGGCGCTCGCGCCCACCGCCGCGTTCGCACATGGTGGACGAGGCGATGGCCACGGTGGAGGCTTCGGTGTTGGTGGGCATGGTGGTGGCGGTCACTCCGGTCATTCCACTGGTTGGGGGCACGGCGATTGGCGGGAAGGCGAAGAAACCGTGGATTGGCAGCGCTATAGTGGGCGCCGATTGTTCGGTTTCATTTGGTATTAACCAGTTGGGCTTAGTGACCCATGGAAACCGAGCATTTCCCGAACCGGTGAAAACCGGATTGACGCTTTCCAGTCTGAGTGGAAACGGGAGAGATGACTGGACTTAGGGCCAACAGCATGCGAGCGCACGATGGTTAGAAAACTCGCCACGCCTCCCATTCCGCGCCCTGAGCCCTTCCTGGTGGCTTTCCCGCTTCGGGTCGCTCGCTCCGCACTTTGCGCGAGCCTTGAACAACCCGCCTAGCCCTGGATCTCAAAGTTGAAATGAAGACTCAATTTCGAGCGTGATTCAGGTGCAGGAGGTGAATTCCGCGGGTTAGCCCGCAAAATGAGCAAACAGAAATTGTTACAACGCTTGGTCGCCGCATTGGCAACAAATGAAGGCGCACAACCCAAGCGGACCGAAATTAGCCATCGCCGCGCTCTTCACGGAGGACGCGGTTTTTGTGACGGACAGAGGACCAGTCAACGGTCGGCAAGCCATTGAGAAATGGTATACAGACCTGTACAAGGGATGGCACCCAAAAACCACATCACCAAGTTCGATGGGAATGCTCCTCACTTGATAGGTACGGCTGGCAATGAGTTGTAGGCAACCGGAGAATGGAGTGACACTGGGCAAGGCGAGAACGGCGGCCCTATCCAAGTCAAGGGCTATTGGTCAGTGATTTACATTCGTGAGGGCGACGTTTGGAAGATCCGCATGCTGACCTGGAACCAACCCCATCACCGGCTGCGACGCCGTCCCCGACGACTACCCCGAGCAGCCAATCGCATCCTGATTCGGCGGTGACAGATCAGAAACCGGGCGCTGCAGAAGATCTGCTTCCAGACTTCATTGGCAGGATGTTAGCTGAAGCAGTTGGCGAACTAACATCAAACATAATATCCTTTCTGTTTGTTTTCGAGTGCTGTTAGTAGCGAATAACAGGAACTTGTTAGATAGCTGCGCCTTTGCACCAACAGCCTCGTCACAAGTCAAAGCCTTACGAATCAAAGGTAGGCAGGCCGACTCGAGAGTCCGCCCGATGTACGTATGCGTCGCGGTATTGGTGCGCGCCCTGGCGTGCTCACATGCCTGGAGCGTTGCGCGCTTACCGCACAGATGCGTGGGGGGTGGTCCGTGAAATCCCGTGACCCCACCAACGAACTGCCCCCCAGAAATTTCTAGTATGGGAACGATGCATTGCTTGCTATCTTAAGCGGGCCATGTAGCGAGTATTTGTTTTTGAAGAGGCTTTGTAAGGCGGGGGCGGCTACTGAACGGGCGAAACCAATAGCCCTCCAGGGCCTTGTTTTATGAGCATTAAGGAAATTTTAGAAGAGTTACCGAAACTGATGCCACAAGAACGCGAAGCAGTTCTCGACTGGCTAGTTCGGGACCGGCTCGGGGCTAATGAGTTTCCGGAAACCGACGAGCTGGTCGGGCGCAGCTACCGCACTTTTCGAGAGTTAGTTGAGAAGCGGATACCGATCGTTATAGAGACAGTTACTGATTACTTCCCGACTGAGCTGTTAGATTCATACGAGGAAACGATGTTGTGGTATTTGGCTTGTGGTTATTCCGGAGGACTGTTGCTCGTCCGTGTTAATGGGTGGTTTGAGACAGAGGGCAAGATTTATTTCGAACCGAGCGATGGCGATGATGATGTGAGGGAAGATTATCTGTTAGCCGAGTGGAAAGGGATTATCAGAACGTATACGGATCGATACGCGGAACCGTCGCTTACCATTAAGGAACATTGGCCTTTTGGTCGGACACCTGGCTTGAAGAATTAAGAGGACCGGCACAAGCTTTAGTATCATCAACCGCGCGGCTCGCTAGTTGTAGATTGATATCGATCTCCAGTCCCTTGTCCTGATGGACCCAGATAATCAACTTTGATAG
Source organism: Verrucomicrobiota bacterium (assembly GCA_041167675.1). Classification (GTDB taxonomy): domain Bacteria; phylum Verrucomicrobiota; class Verrucomicrobiia; order Chthoniobacterales; family JAFAMB01; genus DASTDH01. The sequence continues at coordinate 33,518 of JBEEIB010000277.1, read as the reverse complement.
TCCACTGGCCGTGCCGAGAGGCCAAACGATCGAAAGGAATCTGCGACGATTAGGACGGTCCGACTAAGATTTTCGGCTCGTTCCAGTTCCCGATACGGATTCTGGAGCGCGCTACCGAATCGACCGTTCCTCAAGAAGCGGCCGAAGGTCTCGCAACTAGTCGTTAAAAAGGCGGATGAAAAAGCTTCGGTTATCGGACGATCATAGATACACCTGCCCATCGCTATCGGATCGCGTTGGGAAAGTGCCTGATTCAGCACAGCGTTCCGCTGCTTCCTTCGTCTTATTGCCCCTAGCTCCCTTCTTTACTGGCCTTCCGGAAAAGCTGCTCGTCAACTTGTATATCATCCCGCTCCTGGAGATACTTGTGGCATGCTGCCTCCACGGACTGAGTCGCGACCATAGAAAGCGGCGCGTCAGGGATTTCTAGTCTTTGCGCGCTCTGGCGCAGCCGCGCGCCGTTAGTGGTATTCATTGAGCCTTGGCGATTCCTCGTGGAAAGCTTCGACCTCGCGCGCAAATTTCATGAGGTTCAATCGTTCCGCACCGGTCGTTCGCAGATGGCGCAGCTCTTTTGTCTTATCTAATGCGTCCCGTGAAGTCATGTTTAGGACTATGGCCACAGTGGTTGGCGAAAGAACCTCAGTTGTATTTTTGAGCGCCTCCTTCGCGAACAGCAGGGCCAGTTCCGGCTTTCCGATCATTGCGCGGGCGAGATCTAAGGTTCCCTCGTCGGCAATCGCAAGGAGCCGCTCAAAGACCGACATGGTAATCTCCTCTCCGTTCGGCAGAACGCCGAGATGAAAGGCGATTACTCGCGGCCGGGCGTGATGCCAGGCCGTTATTTAAAGCAAATCGATTTGCCTTCTGCATACTTGGTTTATGCGGTTGGAAGGCGCCCCCCGGGAAGCTACAACTTACGCCGGCGGCGCATTGTTTCGCATTCCTGATCTCAATCGGACGCAGCCTGGGAAGATTTAGCGAAAATTACGGTTACTATTGAAAGTTGGACGACTTTGGATGGTCAAACCGCATGGACGGGGAAAATACCGACTCGAAAGCGTGCTGGGCCAGGGGCGCCGTGCGCTTGGCTTCAAGTTCGTCCAAGAGTTTTCGAATCGCTTCAGGAGTCGCGCCCATTCAAAAGTGTGCAGATGAACATATATCGAACCAAGAATGCGAAAGCAGACGTAGAAAAATTGTGAATAGCCAATGCACAAAGTCCGTCTTTTAGAGCAACCTCTCTCCGAAAAAGAGAGCCACGACAAACAAGAGCACTAGCCGGGAAGACGTTGTGCAACTTTTCCCGGCTACTTGTCTTTATTGAACCGCCACTTTCGTATCTCAGCTCTCTTGCGTTTGCTCTAACACCACTTCCTTTCGATCCTTATCGTCCCGCCAACCAAGAAAAGTCGTTTGGCGCAACTCACCATCGAGAGTCCATTCCGCGATGCGGATGCGTTTTCTGAAACGGAAGCCTATTTGCCCTACCTGGCTAGGACAACCCTTTCCTAACAAAGTTAATGGCGGCGGTTTCAGCATTCATCAACAGGAAGCGGCACCATTCGAGATCTTCCACTATGTCATCGCGCCCCGCCGATCGAAATTGGCCTTGGTACTTCGGCATTAAACAGTGCAAGCGGTTCAATTCTTCGCTTACTGCCTTCCACGAGGTGTCCTGGACGTCACTACTTGGCATATAGTTAACCCTCCTATCGTCCAAACAGCCGCGCGACTTGGAGAACTATCTTAGATGACGAGGGCTAGGCTTTACTAAAGTTCATTCTGCTTATGACGAGTATAACAGCTCATTACTTGCCGACATTGACTCTCACGGAGAGCTCGCCGGTGGTTTGTCGGGATGAAACGGTCGTTGGGCTAAGACCGTAAAGGATGGCCGCCTCGCCCTGATAGAGGACTTCGTGCGGGTTCAGTGCCAGTGTGGCAATAATTGCCATCTTAACGACGCGCTTCGGCAGATCCTTCCGAGTCGAAAGATTGCCGCCATCAAGAACGCGATTGCGCGCCAATTGAAGGATTTCTTCCGTGATCTCCGGTCCCCAAAGGCGGAAAGGGTTTTCGAGAGCCTCCCGAGCGAGGGACAGTGGTCTTTGATCGGTAATGCCCGATTTACTGCGGGACATGGTAATCTCCTCTCCATTCGGCTGAACGCCGAGATGAAAGGCGATTACTCGCAGCCGGGCCTGATGCCATGCCGTTATTTAGAGGAAATTGAGTTGCCTTCTGCATACCTGGTTTATGCGGTTGAAAGGCGTCTCCGGGGGCGAGCACAACTTACGCCGGCGGCGCATCGTTTCGCATCCCTGATCCCAATCGGACGCAGCCTGGGAAGATTTAGCGGAAATTACAGTTACAATTGTGTTGGAGTGGGGCTCTGAGGGATCGCTAGGCAAGAGAAAAAGCCGACTTCTGCTGAGGAATAAGGGAGGTTTCGCTAATTTCATCGGATAAGGCTCGTCACCGCTCAAATCATCGATTGAGGCGCCATTTTGAAGTTTTACGCCCTTCGTCTCGTCAGACGGTCGAAGAGACACGCAAAATCCGACGATTCTGATCTCTATCTATGAAATTAACGATCGAACTCGAAGAACCGTACGCCAAAGAGCTGGAGTTACGGGCGTATAGAAGCGGCCAAACCGTTAAGGAGTACGTCGAAGAAACCATGAGGGCGAACGCGGAAGCAGACATGTCATTCGACGAAAAGATTTCCCTGCACAAGGAACTCGCCGACCGAGCTAACCGGGACTGATTGTTACCCATATAAACCCGCCGGGGAGACGCTGCGATTGGTTAAAGATCGCGTTGCGGTAATTCAAGGCCTCGCACCCTCCTGCCAGAGGGTTGTCAGCGAGCTGTTTTAGACCAGCATTCAATACGCGAGACTGATATGTCTGAGAAACTTACTACAACTGGTAGCCGTGATCTGATGGTCAACGATCGAAACAAAGCTGTCTACCGGCGATTCATTTGGGAGATGTTTAACCAGGGCAGGCTGGCGACGCTGGACGAGGTCTTGTCTCCATCCTATGTCTACCGCGATGCGCCCCCTGGAACACCGTCGGGGCCTGAGGGGATCAAAGAAATCGTGTCCATGTTTCGCGCCGGTTTCCCTGATCTCGAGATCACAATCGACGAACAGGTAGCCGAGGGAGACCTTGTCTGTTCGCGGACCACGATGCGAGGCACGCATCGGGGCATCCGCTTGGGTATTCCGGGAACGGGCAAAGCGGTAACAATGACCGGATTAACAATGGTACGCATTATCGACGGACGCCTCGTTGAGAGCTGGGTCAAGAATGATGTGATGGGCCTGATGAGCCAACTCGGAGCCGGCTCTTCTTCGAGGTAAGGCGCGACTCCGTCTCACAGGGCATCGAGTTTCGCCGCTATGATGAAGTCATTGCGATGGAGACCTCGAATCTTGTGAGTCCAAAGAGTAACCGTTACTCGGCCCCATTCTGTTAAAATGGCGGGATGATGGCCTTCGTCCTCGGCGATTGCGCCGACACGATTGGTAAAATTCAGAGCCTCCGCAAAATTGGAAAATCGAAAAACTCGTTCCAGTCGCTGGATTCCATCGCGCTCAACCAGGGTCCATTCGGGAATCAGAGGCTTGAGTTCGAGAATCTCCGCTTCAGTGACTCGCGGAGAATCGCGTCGGCAGGCGGTGCACTTTTCGTTTTTCAGCGCTTCCATAGTCGTTGGCGTTCGTTAGCAGTCTGTAGTCCAGAATACCGATTAAATATAGCATGTCTTGAAAAGCAGAAAACGCGACAACGAGAACGAAAGCGAAGCGGAAATCGATCGCCGCTCAGTAGTACGAAAACAAACAGGGCGCTGATCGGTGGTAGGAAGGACGCCAGACACCGAGCGCAGATTTTTAGTTCTTTACCGGCGATATCGGCGCTGTCGCCGTTATTCCAGGTTGACCGGTGTTGGGCTCTACTCTAGCCTTCTATCCCATCGCTCGAAGCACTCTTCCTGGTCGAGGTGAGCGTGTCAGGCGCAGGTAGCGGGACCAGCTGCGCCATCCCCCAAAACCATTTCTCCAGCATCGAGTAAATTCATGAAAAGAAATACCTGCGGCACAGTTTTGCTGGTCGCTTTGGCAAGCATCGCATTGCTCAACCCGGCTCGCGCGGATACCAAGAGCATGCGCATAGCGTTCTCCAACAACTATGCCGGCAATTCTTGGCGGCAGGCCATGTTAAAGAGTTACGACATTGTAACGAAGAAGGCGGTTGCTGACGGTATCGTTGCTGCTGCCGATGTGTTCACTACGGCTGACAAGGAGGTCCCGACTCAGGCAGCACAGATTCAGAATCTGATTCTTCAGGGCTATAATGCAATCGTTATCAATGCATCCTCACCAGATGCCTTGAATGGTGCGATCAAGCAGGCCATCGATGCCGGTATCGTGGTGGTTTCGTTCGACGGAATCGTTACCGAGCCGGGCGCCTGGCGGGTAGTCGTCGATTTCAAAGATTATGGCGCGCAGGAAGTGGAACATTTGGCTAAATGGCTGCCCAAGGGTGGCAACCTTTTAGAAATCCGTGGCTTGGCTGGTACCTCAATCGATGACGCGATCCATTCCGGGATCGCACAGGGAGTCCAGAAGCATGCGGAATTCAAGATCGTCAATAGCGTCGAGGGCGATTGGGACCAGACTACGGCACAAAAAGCGGTTGCAACGGTTCTGCCCTCGCTCCCCGAAATTGTCGGCGTGGTTGACCAGGGTGGCGACGGCTACGGCTGTGCGCAAGCTTTCAACGCAGGCGGACGCAAATTACCCATCATTATTATGGGAAATCGCCAGGACGAACTCGCTTGGTGGAAAGAGCAGAAGGTTAAGAACGGTTATACGACTTGGTCCGCATCGATTGCACCCGGCGTGTCGACACTTGCCTTCTGGGTCGCTCAGCAGATCCTGGACGGCCGCAAGGACATCCCGCATGACCTGCTCGTGCCTTATCTCGCGTTCACCCAGGATGACTTCGAGGCCGCACTCCCGAACATCCCGGCTGGCGGTGTGGCCAGCCACGAATACACGCAGGATGAAGCCAAGAAGGCGATCGAAGCTAATTTGAATAGCACAAAGAAATAACGACGTTCGGGGCATGCGGGCGCTTCTGTGCGATTGATTGATCGGGGTCATGTCCGGACTACCAGTGGACATCGTCAAGTTGGACGGAGTCGAAAAACATTTCGGCGCCGTCCGCGCCCTTGCGGGAGTCGACTTCCCAGTCAGAGTCGGAGAATGCGTCGGACTGGTGGGCCATAACGGCGCTGGCAAGTCGACGCTAATGCATGTGCTTGCCGGCACGCTCGTTCCCGACAAAGGCCAAATCATCATCGGCGCTGAGCTACAGAAAGACTATGCTGTGGTCCTTGCCCAGAAGCTCGGCATTCGTTGCGTGTTTCAGGAGTTGTCGCTGTGCCCGAATCTTACAGTCGCGGAGAACGCGCGAGTTCTTCACCCTTCGATCGCCGGATGGGGATGGCGGAGACGCGCTGGCGACCTTATTGGTAACAAACTCGACGAGATCTTTCCAGGCAACGGCATTTCCGCCGATGCCGTCGTTGGCGATCTCTCGATTGGCCAACGCCAGATGGTTGAGGTGGCACGGGCCTTCACAATCACCGAGGCTCCGCTCCATTTCGTTATTCTTGACGAACCGACCTCGTCGCTCGACAGCCATCGGGCTGGACAACTGCTCTCTCACGTGCGGCGCGTGATAGCGAACGGTGTTGGTTGCGTCTTGATTTCGCATCTCCTGGGCGAAATTCTCGAATATTCCGATCGCATCGTGGTCATGCGCGACGGCAAGGTGGTGGCAGCCGATCGCGCTTCCGCTTTCAGTCGCGATAAGCTGGTCACCACAATGGGCGGTGTAGCGGCCAGCAAAATGCGATCGACGAAAGAAGCCGTTCCTCGTGGCACAACTCCCGTCCGAGTCCGCGCGCGACCAGGCAAACAGCGCGATGGCATCGAACTGACCGCGCATCAGGGTGAAATTGTTGGCCTCGCCGGCCTTTCCGGTCACGGTCAGACCGAGCTTCTACTATCTATTTTCAAGGGCGCAAGTCGGCGGGTCCCCGGTATCAAGGTGACCGATCCGGTGGCGCTCGTCGCCGGTGACCGGCAAACCGATGGAATCTTCCCGCTCTGGTCGATCGCCGAGAATGTCGGTATTCGATCAATTGGATCATTGCACCGCGGTTTCTTGATTTCTCCAGAGCTCGAGGACCGGTTCGCCGAACGTTGGCGGAAGCGCATCAACATTCTCACGCTCAATATGCGCAACAATATCTTGTCGCTTTCCGGTGGGAATCAGCAGAAAGCATTGTTTGCCCGGGCGCTCGGTTCGGAAGCAAAGATCGTATTGATGGACGACCCCATGCGCGGCGTCGACATCAGCACCAAGCTCGAGGTCTACGATCTCATTCGCTCCGAGGCCAATGGCGGGCGCACCTTCCTGTGGTACACGACGGAGATGGAAGAACTGGAGAACTGCGACCACGTTTATGTGTTCCGCAATCGCCGCATCGTCGCCGATCTTCGGCGCGGCGAGTTAAATGAGGAACGAGTCATTCAATCCTCCTTTGAGGAGGTTGCTCAATCATGAGTTCGGCCAACGGCGCGGGCGCCGTACGAATCCCTCTAGCCGCCTTCAAAGCGCCTCGCCGGTTTTTGCGCGCGGCTTTGCCAGCGCTCTCATTCGCGCTAGTTCTTCTCGGTATCGCCTGGCTCAATCCTCGGGCGATCAGCTATTTTGGCCTTAACCTGATGCTCAATCTAGGCATTCCGGTAACACTCGCGACCATCGCCCAGATGTTTGTCATCACTGTCAACGATCTTGATCTGTCGATCGGTACGTTCGTTAGCTTCGTCGGTTGTGTGGCGGCAACCTGGTTGCGCGACTACCCGCTCTTTGGCAGCGCCGTTCTGTTGGGCGGCATCTGCGTTTACGCATTGGTTGGGGCGGTAATCCATCTGCGCAATGTCCCCTCGATCGTGGTCACTCTTGGCATGCTGTTTGTCTGGCAAGGTCTCGCGATCCTGGTCTTACCCAAGCCCGGCGGTAAGGCGCCCGCCTGGTTGCACGATTTGATGAATTTCCACACGCCCTATGTCCCTTTCCCTATCATTGCTGCCATTGCGATCGCGGCTCTCGTTCATTTCGGCGTAATGCGGACCTCCTACGGCGCCATTTTGCGTGGTTCGGGCGGCAATGCGAATGCGATCGCCCGGGCCGGCTGGTCGCTGCTGAAGACCAAAGTCATCATGTTCGCGTTCGCCGGCGTTTTCGGGGTCCTTTCCGGTCTAGCGCTGATCGGCCTCGCCACCTCAGCGGATGCCAACATCGGCAAAGGTTACACCCTGCTTTCGATCGCCGGCGTTATCCTCGGTGGCGGAGAATTCGTCGGTGGACGCGTATCACCGATCGGGGCAGTGATCGGAGCGCTGACGCTGACGCTTGCCGGTACGCTCCTCAATTTTATGCGAATCTCACCCGATTGGCAGGTCGGTGCGCAAGGCGCTATTCTCATCATCGTTCTCGCTGCCCGCGCGACTATCAACCGAATCGATGGGAGAACAGCATGAGATCTACCGGCGGAAATGGCGTTTTCGCTCAGCCATGGATCTGGTCCTATGTAGGCGCTCTGTTGGTTTGGATCGCTGCGATCATATTCACTCGTGGATATGGCGCCGGGGGGATGATCACTGCCGGGCTGGCGCTGGCGGTCTTTTCCGTGATCACCGGCGTCGCCCAGATGTTCGTAATCACGCTGGGACCAGGCAATGTCGATCTGTCGTTGCCCGCCAATATCGGTTTGGCCAGCGCCGTTGCGATGAAAGTGATGGGTGGCTCTGATTCCATGATTGCGGTGGGTCTTCTCGCTGCGCTCGCCTCGGGCAGCGGTATCGGCATTGCTAATTATCTACTCATCTGGCTTCTGCGGATCCCGCCGATCATCGCGACCCTTTCGGCTAGCTTCATTATTCAATCCATTGGCATCAGCTACGGTCGAGGCCTGCAAGTCAAGCCGCCCACCGCCTTTGCTGAATTCACTACGGCGCAAATACTGGGGATCCCTTTCCTGGCGATTGGAGCAGTGATTTTTACGATCGGAGTTGGGGTTCTCTTGCATCGCACGATCTACGGCCGATCGGTTTTGGCAATCGGACAGAATCCTCGTGCCGCTTGGTTGGCCGGAATCGCGGTGGAACGAATCCGGTTCGCGACTTACGTTTTGAGTGGTGCCCTGGGTGGGATCTGCGGAGCACTGTTGGCCGGCTATTTCCGGGGATCATCACTGGAGATTGGCGACGAATATCTCCTTACCTCGATTGCATTGGTGGTGATCGGGGGAACCTCCGTAAGCGGTGGAAGGGCCAATGTGGCCGGCCTGTGGGGAGCTGGGCTTTTCCTTGTCCTCTTGCTCACGATGCTCAACACTTTCGGGGTAAGTGCGGGCATTCGCTTCCTGGTCACCGGGCTGGTCATTATCGGAGTGATCATCGCTGCCGGCGGGCAGAAGGCGGAGAGGTAAAAGACGAATGGGGAATGCGGATTGCGAAATGGAAGTCCGACGATCCGGATTTCCACTCCGCATTCCGCATTTCGTGGTCATTCCTCCCCGTCATAGTACTCCAGCGCTTCGGAGCGCATCAGCCGGCGCTCCGGCGAACGGACGAACCACTTCCCGCTGTCTGGAAAATAGTTTGATTCGCCGATCGGATTGTCCGCTACGACATATACGACAAGATCGTCCGTGCTGTTGTTGATGAGCTGGTGAGGCTGGTCCGGCTCGAACATGAAGGCATCGCCGGGTTCGATCGGAGTTTTTCCATCTTGGTGCCGGACGATGCCGCTGCCTGAGATCACCTGATAGAACTCCCATTGCGCGCTATGAGAGTGATAGGGATAGGGGGTCTTTCCCGGGGGGATGCGCAAGATCTCTACATCAAAGGGGTGCCGCTCCATCAGATCAGTGGATCGCGGATTACGTCCCAATGCCTCTGAGACCTGCTTGCCGGCCCCGACAAATTTTCCTTTGGGTGAGGACCAACTGTCCTCCGCCATCTGGTTGGTGTTAACTTTGCGCATACGCAGTTGCCTAACAGAATTTGGAATCCAGAAGCCAGAATTTAGAATCGATTCTTATCGTTGACCAAGACTGAATCGAGAATGGAAATTCCAGTTTCAAACTTGCGTTCAGTAAACTCTTGCTTGCACCGTCGTTCAAAAAGCGCCCATGAATGCCGCTCGGCTGACGAGCAGATGGAAGCATTTCGCCGAAAGGTCGCAGCCTTGATCATGGCGCATGTCGGAGAGCGGGGAGCTCCAAGAGAACTGCCAACTGCTAACCCTTCAACTCGTCAGTGGCACCGGTGTGATCAGGTCGGAATCGTTGTTGACCGGAGAATTCACCCGTGAACTGACCTCCCACATTTGCATTTCCTCCGAAGGATAAGGCCGAAGCAAAGACTTCAGGTCTGCCTCGCTGGTGTCGCCTAGCCAGACGGGAAATTCTGCCTCCCGCAAGATCACCGGCATCCGGTCATGGATCTGGGCGATCAGCTCGTTCGCCTCAGTCGTAATAATCGAGCAGGAGAGCAGCCATTCCTGCGATTCTGGATTTTGCCAAGCTTCCCACACTCCGGCAAAACAAAATGGTATTTCGTTCTTTAGCGATATGTGGAACGGAACCTTGGGCGGGCGAGTTTTTCGCCACTCGTAGAATCCATCCGCCGGAATCAGGCACCGACGTTTTTGGAATGCTTGTCGAAACGCCGGGGTCCGATCAATAGACTCGGCCCGGGCATTAATCGTGCTATACGCGATACGCTTATCTTTCGACCAATAGGGAATCAAACCCCATCTGAGCCAATCGAAGGATTGCGCCTTGGTGTCTCGCCTAATTCGGATCGCCAGGACAGCGGTGCTCGGAGCAACATTCCAGGAGATTGGCAGATCGCTCTGAACCGGGATAGGAATGCTCCATCGTCGTGCGAGCTCTTCTTCGCGAGTGGTGCGCCGATAACGTCCACACATTGCAGCAGGATAGAGGATACAGGAGTCAGGAACGCTAGTAATCGCTAATCAGTGATCAGTAATCGGTAAAACTTATCAGTAAAACAGATAGTGGGTGGCAACCGATGGAGGAGGAAACCAAGCAAAGCATCGAGGGAACGAGTTTGCTTGTTTTACTGACTACTGATCACCGATTACTGATTACGCAACGGTGCCCACCTGCCTCAGTTCTCCTTGATCTGGAGGTTCTTGAGCCGCTCGAAGGCTTGTTTCACTTCGTCATCATTAATGTACTTCTGGCCTTCCGTACCGAATTTCGCTCCGATTGAATTCAAGTCCGACTCGAAACTGGTGAGCCGCTCTTGCGCCTTATCGCACCCGGCCGGGGGAGTATCAGGGTTACTTGAGCTCAGTTTGACGAGATCCGGTCCTAATTCCTTGACCCGTTTAGTAAAGGTCTCCGTTGCGTCAGAAAAGACATTGAGCGCTTGAGCGAAATCGTGGGCATTGGCTACCTGGTCCAACTTCTTTCCAGAATCGCGGATACTAACGATAAAGGTATCGACCGCTTGCCCAAAATCGTCGCATGCATTGGCCTCGACCAAGACTGTCGAAACCAGTAGTGCGCCGAGAACTGCTAGAAATTTCATTCTGTTCGCGAACTCCTTTAACAGCTCCTGCGGCCAGGGTCAAAGGAACTTTAGTCAACGCGCCTTACCCACAGGAGTCTAATTCGGAACATGATCCATTAATGTTTTTCACCGGTGCCTGGAGATTGTTGCTTGATGTATTCGTAGAGTTTTAAGCTCCCCAGAATGAGCAGGGCCGGTTTGAGTGCGAAAAGCGCAAGACGAAACGCCAGGCCAATCAGGCCCCGAATCGGAGAGACACTCAATAGCAAACCCAGCACGACCGAGACGAGAGCAGACTCCAACGGCCGGGTTCGAAACTGTTCTTCGAGTTCTTTCCAATTCCAGCTTGGAGTGTTTGGACTAGAAGATTCCATAAGAGGCAAGATACAGGAGGAGGTGAGTAATAGCCAATGCCCGATAACCAATAGCCAATGAGAAAAAACAAATGACAGATGCAACGGAGCGCCGCTAACCGCTGACCGCCAACGCTTCCGGATGATGTTTTTTCCAATACCGGCTCAGACCGGTGACACTCATAGCAGCCGGATCGGCCTGTTCGTAGACCGCTACTCCTTTCTCGCCAATACCGGAACGCAGTATTTCTTGCTCGGCAAATTGCGCAAACTCCGCGACGATGGCTTCTTCGGATTTGCCAGCTCGCAAAGCATTTTTGATCCACTCCGCCCAAGCGATTAGACGGTCGCTCAACTCTTTGAGATGGAACTCGGGATCAGTAAATAGGCCAAAATGAGTCAGACAGAGCCGATCCGGGCCGATCTTCTCGATTTTTCCGATAGAGGAGAGCCAGGCCTCAATATCAATATCGGGAGGAGGACACGGGGGGAGGATCGGACCACCTCGGATAGCCACACCGGCGATATCACCGGCAAAAAGGAGGCGCTCGGAAGAGAGCCAATAAGCATTGTGATGTTGAGCGTGCCCCGGCGTCTCGATCACCTGCAAATCCACTTCTCCGATTCGAATTGCTTCACCGTCGTGCGTGATTCGGACCGCGTTTTCCGGGATTCCTTCGATCGCGCCCCAGAGATAGTCCATTTGCTCTCCGTAGATCCGGGTTGCACTTCCCACCAGCCGGGTGGGATCGACCATGTGCGGCGCTCCTTTCGGATGTACGTGGATGATCGTGCCAAACTCTTTTTGCCAGCGCCAAGCTCCACCGTTGTGATCGAGATGAATATGTGTCGCAAAAAGCTCTCGAACATGCTCGGGATTTAGCCCGCGCTTTCGCAGTTCGCCCACGACATTTGCAAACACATTAGCCGGACCGCAGTCGATCATGATGAGGTGGTCTGGCGCGGCTTCGATAACCGCAACGCAAATAACCTCGGGAGTGCTCAGATGGAGGGAATCGATTAAGTGAAGCATGGTTGGACCAAAAAGGATGCTGAAAACGAGGAAACGGTAGCGAGGACCAGCTCGCGGCGCCACAGCTTTAGCAGCAAAAACGGTGATCCCCCGGGCCCTGGGCTGATTTCACTGGATCCTGAGTGGCCGCGGCCCCTTTCCGACTCGAATCCCGAAGCTCGCACTGACCCGCCCTTGCGGGGTTACGGATGCCCTTTAGCCGTGGAATGGCCTCTACGTTTAATTGACCGAGCTCGTCCCGGTAGGATGCCAGCCTGGTTTTAGATTGTTCGTCATCAGCAAATCCGCTATCCGTAACGGACTATCACGCAGCAGATGAACTATTTAACACCTCGGTTGAGCCTTTGCCCCGCATTGTCAATTCTCTCCGTACTTGTTTTTGGCTTGCTGCCAGCCCGTGGCGATTTTTTGTGGTTTAAGTCGCAGGAAAAGGCGAAAGTCACGGCGCCGAGCCAACTGGTCGGCGGACAAGCCCCGGCAGTTATTAATAAAGCCGCCTATGACAAATTGACGCCGGAAAACATCTCGATCGTGGTCTCCTTATCCCGGCAGCGGCTTCTGGTAAAGGCAGGTGACGAAACAGCGATCGATTCGCCCGTATCCTCCGGAAAGAAGGCGCGTCCTACGCCCACTGGTACGTTTCCGATTCTGCAAAAAGATCCTGATCACCATTCCAATGTATACGGCAACTTTGTTGACTCGCGCGGACGGGTAGTTCGAGGCGGTATCAGCGCGCTAATCGATAGTGCGCCGAGCGGTAGTCATTTTGAGGGGGCACCGATGACTTGGTTTATGCGCCTTACTTGGGAAGGCGTGGGTATGCATGTGGGCATCCTACCTGGCTACGCGGCGTCGCACGGTTGCATTCGGTTACCGTCGCAGGTGGCTCATGATCTTTACGCGAAGGTGAACGTGGGCACAGTAGTCAGGGTGGAGAACTAAGAATGCTGGATAGACTTTTTTTCGGACTATAAAAAAATTCCCCACTGAATAAAATTGCGGCCGGCCAAACCGCCGCAAAAGCACCCCCATTCCTCAGTCCAACCCTTGACTTCCCGAGTGGTTACAATACAGAGGAGAGACCGTCCCCATGTCGTTCGTCCCCAAGTTCAGGCTTAATTTCTCGAAATTCCCCGAAGGTGGCCTAATCCTCGTAATCTTAGTCCTCGGGCTGTTACTGACGATTTTTGGCGGCGAAGTTGAGCGACCTAAGATCGTTACCGGAGCCGATGGCCAGCCGACCCGAGTCATGCAAACGGACGCGAATGGCCAAGAGGTTCCGGTTCTGGTTAAACTAAACAAATTCTTTAATGCGGAGACCCTTACCCAAATTGCCAAAGATACGAGCTTCTTCGCGATCATGGCAGTTGGGATGACGGTGGTTATTATTACCGCCGGAATTGATCTCTCAGTCGGGTCAGTTTACGCGCTCGCAGCAGTCGCGGGAGCCATCTACATGAATCAATTCGGGTCGGACGGAAGTCCTTGGGCGGCCTGTGTTGGTGTTTTAGTGACGATCGGTGTGGGAGTGCTTTGTGGTTTCCTCAACGGCATGATGACCGTCGGTTTCAATGTCCATCCATTCATCATCACGCTCGGTACGATGGCGATTTATCGAGGCATCGCTTTCGTATCAACCAACGGCCAGTCGATCGGAGATTTTCCGCAAAGCTTTCGTGATTTTGTCCGGCAGGGTGTGATCGGCGACCTCAGCCTTGTCCCCTTGATCGTAATGATCTTGGTCTGCGTGGTTGGCGGTATTTTCCTCGCCAGAATGACGATCGGACGCAGAATTTACGCCATTGGCGGTAACGAGACCGCGAGTCGCTACAGCGGGATTCGAGTAGGTCGGGTTAAATTACTTGCTTATACGATTAGTGGCCTTACCGCCGGCATCGGAGCGGTCTTGGCTCTGGGTTATTATGGCGCCGGATCGTCCGGCGACGGCCAAGGATACGAGCTGACCGTCATCGCTGCTGCAGTTGTCGGCGGCGCCTCTCTGATTGGGGGTAAAGGTAGCGCTCTGGGGGCGGTCCTTGGGGCCGTGATTTTGCAAATGATTTCGACCGGAATGATCATCCTGGGTATTCCGCAAAACTATAGCCAAATCGTCACAGGTGCTGTAGTTATAACTGCGGTGCTTCTGGATCAGCTCAATCGCTGGATTAGTGATCGCAGATTGCTCGCGCGTACTGCTCATATCAAGAAAGAGGTCGTTCAGACAAGCGACACCCCAGTCCCGGCTGCCCAAAACTGAAAGTTTTCCATCACGAATCCCTCCGCTTTTAACCCCCATCCCCATGACTAGAAAAACAACAATAGCCGTCGCAAGCCTTGTCGGCTTGCTCGCAGCAGGCAGTTTTGCTGCGGAAAAAACCTACACTTTTGGCATAGTTGCCAAATCAAACAATAACCCGGTGTTCCAAGCAGCGAAGACCGGCGCAGAAGACGAGGCGAAAGCCTTGGGCGAAAAGAATGGTGTAACGATCAAAATTGATTGGCGTACGCCGAACGAGGAAGATCCGCAAAAACAGGTAGAAGCGATCGAAACACTCGTGAACGCTGGAGCGAACGGTATCGCCGTGAGCGCTTCCGACGCGAACAAGCTCACCGACGCGATCAATTCGGCGGTTGCTAAAGGCGTCACGGTCGTTTGTTTTGATTCCGACGTGCCCAAGAGCAAGCGGCTCGCCAATTTCGGAACCGACGATATCGATTGCGGTCACAAGGTGATGTCAGAACTCGCCAAAGAAATGAACGGCAAAGGAGTCGTTGCGATTTTGGCCGGTAACCAAAATGCGCCAAATCTGCAGAAACGAGTCGCCGGAGTAAAGGAAGAGGCGGCGAAATCAAAAGGCATCAAGATCATTGACACCTACTATCACAAAGAAACGCCCCAAGATGCTGCTGCGAAAGTTGAGCAGGTGATGCAAGCGCATCCGGAGATTACCGGATGGGCAATGGTGGGCGGCTGGCCGCTCTTCACTGACAATGCACTGAAATTCGCGCCTGGTAGCGTCAAAGTGGTTGCCGTCGACGCGTTGCCGGCTGAGCTGGGGTACCTGCGTGACGGTCACGTCCAAGTGCTACTCGCCCAGCAAGTCTATGAGTGGGGCACCGAGTCGGTGAAAATGCTTTATGATAAGGCTGCGAACCACAAGGATCCTCCTTCGAGCTTCGTAAAGGCTGACCTGATCCCGGTTACCAAAGCAAACGTAGATGAGTTTGCCAAGAATTGGGAAAAGTGGTTACCCAAATGAGCTAGTTAATTAACGCTAAAACTTCGACTGTGCTCTCGGAGGAAACTTCGAGGGCACTTCTTTGTTCCGGAATCGGGCCCAGAGGGGGAAATGCGCTGGCGTTTTTCAACGAGAATTCGAATCGACATAACGCATCACCGTGGCCTTTCTCAGCGTTGAACATATCTCAAAGATCTTTCCTGGCGTTCGGGCGCTGGACGATGTTTCCGTTGAATTCGAAAAAGGCTCCGTCCATGCGTTAATGGGCGAGAACGGCGCCGGGAAAAGTACATTGGGAAAAATCATTGGCGGCATCTATACGGCCGACGCCGGTGTCATTAAAATCGAAGGAGCGGAAGTCCATCCTACCGATCCGCTCTCTGCCCAGAGACTTGGCATTGCTTTGGTTCACCAGGAGCTGGCTTTTTGCCCGAATCTCAGCGTTGCGGAGAATCTGCAGCTCGGTATGACGCCCGAGAGGTTTGGATTTGTCGATCGAGCACGTCTGGCTGCGCGGGCTCGGGAACTAATGGGGGAAATCGGGGTCGATATGGACGTGCATACGCCGGTAGCCCAACTGACTACCGGCCAGGAGCAGATGGTACAGATTGCCGCCGCGGTCGGAATCAACGCGCGAATCATCATTTTTGATGAGCCCACCAGTTCGCTTTCGGTCCACGACAGTGAGCAGTTGTTCCGATTGATCGGCCGCCTGAAGGAGCGGGGGACGACCATTATTTATGTATCGCATCGGATGGACGAGATTTTTCGTATCTGCGATTTTGTGAGTGTGTTGCGAGATGGTAAGCACGTTGCCACCGAGCCGATTGCTCAGACCAATCGTCAACGGCTGATCCGTCAAATGGTAGGTCGCGACGTGCTGGCTAAGCGACCGAACCATCTTGATTTGGCGCCAGGCGAGGAGATTTTGCGGGTCGAGAATCTCTCTTCGATTGGAAAATTTGAGAAAGTTTCACTTGCTGTCCGGCGAAACGAAATAGTGGGTATGGCGGGGTTGGTGGGTGCCGGACGAACCGATGTCGCGAAGGCCATTTTCGGACTGGATCGACAGGCGACCGGAGACGTTTACGTCAAAGGAGAGAAGGTCCGTCTTGGCAACGTGAATGAGTCGATGAAGAGGCGAATGGGTTACCTGCCGGAAGATCGCAAAAAGGAGGGGCTGGTCCTCATGATGAGCATTTTGGATAATATCTCGTTACCTCATCTGGATTTCTTTAGTCGCCTCGGATTTGTCGACCAAGGAAAAGAGCGCACGGAAGTGCAGAAGCTAACCAGCCGGCTACGGGTAAAAGCGCCTTCGTTGGACTCCGTGACAGCAGGTCTCAGCGGGGGTAACCAGCAAAAGGTGGCAATCGCGAAATGGCTGGCCCGGAGTTGTGAGTTGCTCATGGTCGACGAACCGACGCGCGGCGTCGACGTCGGAGCGAAGGCGGAGATTTATGAGCTTCTGGATGAGATCGCCTGCCAAGGAGTAGCGGTGCTCATGATTTCTTCCGAATTACCTGAATTGCTCAGTCTGAGCCGGCGCATCATTACGATGCGCGAGGGGTACGTCACTGGAGAGCTTCCGCATGATCAGTTTTCGCAAGAAGCGTTGTTGCATCTGATGGCGTGATTGGTCATTCTCGCCTTAGGCTCGAATGACATAGCAAATAGCAGATAGCAAATGAGGAATAGGCGGTAGTGCGCTGTCCTCCCGGACCGCCGGACCCCGGGACATCAATGGGCTCAGTTATGCCTAACACGGTTGTCGGAGTCGGGGTCAACCACATCATTGACGCAATGGCAGACACGCTGCTACCGGATATCTGCGATTTGCTATCTGCTATTTCATTCTCGCCTAAGGTGAGAATGACAACTTTCTTCGTAACAGATCCAACGCTCGTTGCGTTACGACTTGCTTGAAGGTGAGGCGATCGGTCGGATAAAAGAGCTTCTGTACTTCGGTCGAACCCATTGCCGAGGCAAAACCAATAAATACCGTTCCCACCGGCTTTTCTTCCGTTCCACCGGTTGGCCCAGCTACACCAGTGGTAGAAAGCGCGTAGGTAGCTCCCGATCGAGTTCGAGCTCCTTCGGCCATTGCACCGGCAACTTCTTCGCTGACTGCTCCCAAGCGCTGTATGAGCAGTTGCGGAATATTCAAGGTGCGAATTTTCGCCTCATTGGAATAAGTGACATTGCCCTCTAGAAATACCGCCGAGGAGCCAGATACGTCGGTGATTGTGCTTGCCAGGTAGCCTCCGGTACATGATTCGGCTACGGCTAATGTTTCATTCCGTTTGCTCAAGAGTTCTACCACGATCTCCTCTAACGCTTTCCCGTCGGTGCTGACGATATACGACTCGAGTTTATTGCGGACGATGGTCGCACCCTGCTCAACCGCGCTCCCGGTCCCGATGAGCCTGAGGTCGACCGCACCCACATGCGCGCAGTAGCCAACCTCAACCGCAGGGATCGTGTCCAGATCTGCTCCTACCATTTCTTGGATGGCGGACTCTCCAATTCCGCTGGTGCGAAAGACCATCGCGCGCAAATCCGAGTGGCCAACGATCTTTCTGATGATCGGAGTTGCGTAAGCTTGAAACATCGGGCGCAACTCCCGTGGGGGTCCGGGTAACATAAGAAGGTCCGGAAACGCCGCAGCCGAGGGAAGGTAAAGCCCGGGCGCTGTACCAAAGTCATTGGGCAAAATCGTAGCACCCTCAAGAATGTAGGCCTGGCGCTTGATCGCATCGGAAAGATGGAATCCTCGTTTCAATACGTGCGCTTCGATTTTGGAGAAGACACTTTCGTCGAACTGAAGGCGTCTACCGGTTAACTCGGCCACCACTTCGCGCGTTACGTCATCGGAAGTAGGGCCTAGTCCGCCGGTAACAATCACCAGTCGGGAACGAGATGTCGCCGCTCGAATTGCATCGGCAATGGCTAGACCGTCGGGGACGGTGGTTTGGCGATCGACTCGAAGTCCGAGCGAAAAGAGCTGTTGTCCGAGGTAGGCCAGGTGGGTGTTAACCACGCTGCCAAACAAAAGCTCCGTACCAGTGTTAATGACTTCTACCGGCCAAGCAGCACTCATGCGTGGTTAAGCAGACGAATCCAGGAGGTAAGCTTACTCGATTGTTCAAATTCTTCTTCGCCTTCCAGGATATACGCCAGGTTGGCAAGAATTTGCATGAGGATAAGACGTGGACTGAGCGGATCTAAACTGTCATCGCCCATTGGCAGGTCCTGGCGGCGAAAGATGTTCTGGCAATCGCGAACGGAAAGAATCTGCGCACCGTGAAATGGATCAAAGAGCACGCTGCCATGGCGGACAATGAAATGGCCGGGCAAATTGACCCCATCAATAATCCATCCGGCGCGCGCCGCCACGAAAATGTAGACGAGCGAAAGCGACGACGGGATCCCGCGGCGAGCGTCGATCACAAAAGGCAAAAGCGCGTTTTTTAAATCGTAATAGTTTTCCGAGTTGCCTCTGAATCCGAGTTGCTTCGAAAAAAAGTCTCCGAAAACTTGAACTCGAGAGAGATCCGATTGGGTGGCGATCGTCTTTTCGCGTAACTCGGATGCCCAGAGATCGAATCGCTTCGCATAGGCGGGAACATCGAGGCCGGGCAGGAAGAACTGAGCAAGCAACCAACAAGCCTCTTCCAGGACTTGAGCCGAAGCGACGTCGGCGCAAAGAGCTTCTAATTTCTTTTCAGCATTTTCGGTCTCAATCTCGGCGATCACGTCCTGGACGTGGCCGCCAACGAGATCGTTGCCGCAAGTCAGCAACTCGCGCAGGTCGGAAATAATCGTAGGTCCGAAGGAAACGAGTTGGCGTTTGGTTAGATCGATGGTCGCCGGATCCTCGTCGGTGAGAAGGCGAACGATGGCATCCCGGTGCTTCAACATAGCAAATTGATCAAAGAGAATAGCTCACCCTTGGCGCATCGCTCCAGAGATTTTCCAGCGCGTAAAACCGCCGTTTCTCAGCGTGGAAAATGTGAACCAGCACATCGTTGTAATCGATCACCAGCCATTGGCTGGCCGGGACTCCTTCCGAAGAAAGCGGGGACAAGCTAAATTCTCGGTGCAAACCTTCTCGAATTCCCGAACTAACGGCTTTGAGATGCGGTTCGGAGGTGGCCGAGCAAATCACGAAAAAGTCGGTGAAAGATGAGATGCCGCGCAAATCAAGGACGACGATATCTTCGGCCTTTTTGTCCTCGGCTAGTTCTGCGCAACGCCGTACTAACTCCTCCGGGCCGATAAGCGCTCTCCTTGATAAAGGTTATGGTCCTGAATATACCGCAAGACAGCTTCTGGAACCAGATACGTGATCTGCTGGCGATTAGCAACCCTGTTCCTGATTTCCGTCGAAGAGATCTCGAAATGCCGACGAATGACAGGATAGCGTTTCGGTAGACGTTTACTGGTTCGACTCAAAACAATGAACCGAACCAACTTCTCCAGTTCTCCATATCGATGCCATTGTGCCAAGTGATCGGCGTTATCTTCACCTATGAGAAAAAAGAGCTCGGAATCGGGAAACTTCTTTCGGATGGCCAGCACGGTATCAATTGAGAAGGAGGTTCCGCCGCGATCGATCTCCAGGGAGTCCACGACGAAGCCCGGTTCATTCTCGATTGCCAGCTTTACCATTTGCAGTCGGTGCTCTGCCGGAGCGCTTTGATGATTGGCTTTAAAGGGCGACTCAGCTGCCGGAACAAACGTTACCAAGTCTAAATTCAGTTCTTCTAAAGCTTGTCGAGCCAGAATCAGGTGTCCGTGATGAATCGGATCAAATGTGCCGCCGTAAATCGCGATCTTCATCAAATTCTGGCCAACTAATGCTGAAAGCAAAAAGTTATCATCGCCATCTCACAACTCTCCCGTATCATTGGGCTCAGCCTATGGAACGAAGTGATTCGGGTCAACTTTTGCTCGTCGGAGTTCCTGGTCCCGAGTTGGACCCCGAGACGGCGAATGCATTTCGGCAAATTCAGCCTGGAGGTTTTGTTTTGTTTGGTCGAAACATTCGCACCCCGAGTCAGCTACGAAAATTAGTGGACGATCTGCGCGACCTTTGCGTCATCGAGCCAATTGTCGCCATTGATCAGGAAGGCGGCCGCGTTTCACGTCTAAAGCTGATCGGCAATGAACCGCCCAACGCCCAGCAGCTTCGGCAAAAAGGTGACGAGAATCTCATTCGAGCGCACGGAGAACTCACCGGCAACTTACTCCGACTGTTTGGGTTCAACCTCGATCTTTGCCCAGTTTTGGACATCTCGTTTGACGATGAGGCGGACAATTCGCTGCGCGGCCGCTGCTGGGGCATTTCGGTGCCTCAGGTGATCCAATTTGCCGGAGCCTTTCACGATGGACTACTTTCGACTGGCGTTCTGAGTTGCGGGAAGCATTTCCCTGGTTATGCAGCGGCCGGCCTGGATCCCCATCACAATCTTCCTACCATTGAGCGCTCGCGAACCGAACTCGAGGAGTGCGAACTCACGATTTTTCGAGCATTTGTCGACCGAGTTTCCAGCATGATGATCGGGCACGCCTGGTATCCGGCGCTAGATCCAGAAAAGATTCCAGCGAGCCTCTCCCAGCGCGTGGTTACCGATCTACTGAAAGTGGAACTTGGTTTCAATGGACTAGTTATGACGGATGACCTCGACATGGGTGCAATCATCAATGAGGTCGGATTTGCGGAAGCCATCTCTCGAGCAGTTACTGCCGGAAATCATCTTGCGATGATTTGCCATCGCATCGCGATGGTACGCGAAGCATATGACACACTCCGCCGCCTTCCGAGCAAGCTGCTTGACCCAGCGTTGTCAGCAATCGCCGGGATCAAACGTCATCTTGCTCCGCCGACCTCCTTTTCCGAGGAAGCTTTTCGATCCTTGGATGATCAGGTCTGGCATCTCCGAGTTGCGGTGCTCGGGCCTGAGCTGGCCAAGCACCGAAGTCCGGACGATGGGAAACGATCGCCGGTGGAAGTGTACTAGTGTGCCGTCTCACATATAATGGTGACGTCGTTGCATTCAAAATGGGCCGCCGGCAAGGCGGTCCGAGCCGGACTGCGGATTGTGGAATGAAACGCCGTACATTCCTTAATCCGCTATCCGAAATCTGCTTTTCCGTTTCCGATTTCCTGTTCTAGACTGAGCATACGATGCTGCCCGAGATCGAACAGCTGTTGGTTATTCAAGACCGAGACCAAAAAATCAAAGCTCACCAGATCGAACTCAATTCTGTGCCGTTGGAAAGGCAACGTATTGAACAAACGCTAAAAAACAGAATCGACGCTTTCGACCAAATGAAGCTGCGAGGGAAAGAAATCGAGGTGCATCGGAAAAAACTGGAGCTCGATGCGAACAGCCGGCGTGATACCATCGCAAAATACAAGATTCAACAGTCGCAAACGAGAAAGAATGAAGAATTCCAAACGATTGGGCAATCGATCGCTCGACTCGAGCAAGAGATCGAACAAATCGAAGACGAAGAAATCGTTCTGATGGAGCAGGGTGAGGTCGCGAGCCGAGAAACTCAACAAGCGGAGGCGGAATTAAAGGCGAGCCGAGCTCAAGCGGAACAACAGCTGACCGCGCTGACCAAGAAACAAGAGACACTGGAGCAGCGGCTTCGCGAAACCGCTGTCGAGCGCGAAACATTGGCGGCTGCCATCGACCCAGACTTGCTTTCCCGGTATCAACGACTGTTCACCAGCAAAAATGGTACTCCGATCGTGCCGGTGGAACACGAGGTTTGTATGGGCTGTCATATGAAAAATACCACGACCACCGTACACAAAGCGAAATTGGCACGGGAGATCGTCTATTGTGAGCAATGCGGCCGGATCTTGTACTAGTGCAGGCCGGGCCCGCAAGCTTGGCGCACTAGTCCTTCGTTCGCGCGAGCCTTGATTTATGGCCTACGAAACCCGTCGGCAAGGGGGATGTGGTTGTTGCGGAACATGGGGATGCGCTGGTGCCTTGCTCCTCATCATTTTGCTGGGCGTCATTGTTTTTTTTGCGGGGCGGATCACTTGGAGTCTCTATGCAACGGCCTCCGATCAACCGCTTCCCGTTTCCCGTAGCGAGGTTCCTCCAGGCGCCTACTCGCAAGCGCGTGGGAAATTGAACAATTTCATGAGTAACGCGGAGATTCGCTCGGTTTCTTTGTCCGAGGCAGAAGTCAACGCGCTCCTGGAGGATGCGCCTGAGCTAGCCTTTCTCGCCAAAGGCGCCACGATCGTGCTCCGGGAGAATGAAGCCGAATTACGTTTTCGTGTGCCGTTAAAGTTGCCACTCAAGACGAAATATTTGAATTATGAAGTGTTCCTGCGCCCGATCGTCTCTTGGGGGAAGGTAACGGTCAACGTTTCTCGAGTCACCAGCGCAGGCCAGGCGCTTGATCCGACAACGTTTCGCGGCTTTAAGGAACAAGTGGAACCTTTTCTTAACCAAGTGCTTTCTTGGCTGAACCAAATTCGGCAATCACGCGAGATTCAGAGTATTCGCGTTCAGAATGGAAGTATGCTTTTGGAAAGGTGAGGGGGCTGGCATATCGGCTGGTAGGCGTGAGCGGGGTATCGTCCGTGCGCGATGTGACCTATGCGCCGGCACGTCCGACGGTTTACACGCACTTATTGCTCGATTAAGGAATGCTCGATGCCTCCGAAGAAGACTGCTGTAGCTCCCAAGACCGCGCAGATTTATGCCGTAGTCGGCTCAGATGAGGGCGCAGTGAAAAGCCGGGCTCGCGAGCTCGCCCAGCAGCTCACGCCAAAAGACGCCGGCGATTTTGGCCAAGATTTGATCGATGGAGCTGCGGATAACGCTGATCAAGCCGTGAGTCGAATCC
The DNA here is from genome assembly GCA_041167675.1 of Verrucomicrobiota bacterium. GTDB lineage: Bacteria > Verrucomicrobiota > Verrucomicrobiia > Chthoniobacterales > JAFAMB01 > DASTDH01. The sequence goes on along the minus strand of JBEEIB010000277.1, from coordinate 10,319 downwards.
ATTCTGCGATTGAAGCAATCCAGACGTTGCCATTTTTTGGACCGGGAAAACTGGTTTGGCTAAAGGATGTCAATTTCTGTGGCGATACGGTAACGGGCAGATCTGCTCAGGTGATCGCGGCGCTTGATCAGCTGCAACAATTTCTCTCCGCGGGCATGCCTTCGGGTGTTGTTTTCTTGCTAAGCGCGTCCGAGATAGACAAACGTCGTTCATTTTATAAATCGATAACGAAGGTAGCCACAGTCGAGCATTTCGATCGAATCGATACCAGCCGATCGGGGTGGGAGGAGGAGGCAGAAAGCTTGGCCCGAAGCCTGGCCGCGGAGCGAGAACTGATTTTTCAGCCGGAAGCCCTAGAGGTATTTGTCCGGTTAGCTGGTGCGGACACTAGACAACTTCGAAATGAACTGGAGAAGATCGATCTGTACTTGGGCGCAAAACGGGAGATCGACACGCAATCAGTCCGCAATCTAGTTGCCAGAACCGCGACCGGCGTGATCTGGGAACTCGGCAATGCCATTGCTAAGCGGCAACTGTCCGCCGCTCTGGCGCTCCTGGATCAACTGCTGTTTCAAGGAGAAACGCCGATCGGGATTCTCTATGCCGCGATCATTCCAACGGTTCGCAATCTCCTGGTCACAAAAGAAATATTGGAGACATACGGCGTGAAGGCGCCCAGTGCTCCGTACCAATTCAATAGCATAATCGCTCGACTACCCCAGGCAGCGCAAAACTTCCTGCCAAGAAGGAAAGATGGGAACATCAACGTTTACGGCCTAGGGATTGCGGCATGTGAAGCGCACCGATTCTCTCTGGCGCAGTTGATTCGCGGTTTCGAAGAATGCCTCAAAGCCAATATCCAGCTGGTCACCACCCAGCTCGAACCTCGCCTCGTATTGAGTAAGCTGCTGGTGAGTTTGTTGGCGCCCTGAGCCAAAAATCGACCGAAGGCTCACAGATCCCGCCTTCGCTGGATCTGTTTCGCCTTACTATCACGCCGACGCGTCTCTACCGCTTCCTTGTTTTTGCTCCTCGCTTAGAACCGTTACCTGAACGATAAGAAACCGGACGTCGGTTTTTGGGCTCAATCTGGGCAAGGCCGGTGCCGTTTTTCAGTTCGTTGATCTGGTCGCGTAACAATGCTGCGCGTTCGTACTCCAGATTCGCTGCCGCGACCTGCATCTCAGCTTCGAGCTCTCTGAGTACTTCGGTCAGATCAAGATCTGCACCCGTTTCCCGCACGATCGATTGTTCCAGATCTCGTCCGCGGAGAATAGTGTGCAAACTTTCCTGTACGGCGCGACGCACGCTAGTCGGAGTGATACCGTTTGCTTCGTTATGCTCCATCTGTTTCCCTCGCCGATACTCGGTTATCGCGATCAGCCGCTGGATGCTTTCCGTCATAGAATCGGCAAATAAAACAACTTCGCCGTTCACGTGACGGGCGGCACGGCCGGCCGTTTGGATCAAAGAAGTCTGGCTCCGCAAAAATCCTTCCTTATCGGCGTCGAGAATACAGACGAGGCTGACCTCGGGTAAATCCAGCCCTTCCCGCAACAGGTTGATTCCGACCAATACATCGAACTCACCGGCTCGCAGAGAGCGAAGGATTTCGACCCGCTCGATCGCGTCAATCTCGCTATGCAAATAGCGCACTCTCAACCCGACATCGCGTAGGTAATCGGTAAGATCTTCGGCCGTTCGTTTGGTCAACGTGGTTATCAAGACTCGTTCGCTTTTTTCTACTCTCTGCCGGCAGTATTCGATGGTCTCGTCGATTTGGTGCTTGAGGGACCGCACGGTGATTCGGGGATCCAGCAAACCAGTTGGCCGAATAATTTGTTGGGCGATCAAATGTGATGCCGGTGTGTGAACATCGAGCTGAGGAGCGGCACGGCCGGTCAACATCGGCAGAAGCACCGGTTCGGTCTCTTGCTGTCCGATTCGCGCCCGGGAATGAGGGATATAGCTCTGATTGCCAACCACGCTGTTTCGGATTTCAAATTCGGCTGGAGTTGCGCTGATATAGAGAATTTGGCTGTTCGTTTCCATGAATTCCGGAAAGTTCAGCGGCCGATTATCCAGCGCGCTAGGAAGCCGAAATCCATATTCGACCAAGGTCAGTTTTCGGGATCGATCACCTTCATACATCCCGCCGATCTGGGGAATAGTTGCGTGTGATTCATCGACCACGAGCAAGAAATCTCTCGGAAAGAAATCGAGTAACGTATAAGGCCGCGAACCGGGCGCTCGTCCGCTCAGGTGGCGTGAATAATTTTCGATCCCGCTGCAAAATCCCATTTCCTGCATCATCTCGAGATCGAACTCGGTGCGCATCTTGATCCGCTGCGCTTCCAAAAATTTGTTTTGCCCTTCAAACCAGGCAATGCGCTCATCCAACTCAACGCGAATGGCTTGAACCGCGCGGCGCATCTTTTCGTGGGGTGTGACGAACTGTTTCGCTGGGAAAAAGGTGAATCGGTCCGGAGCGTTGATGGCAGAGCCAGTGAGCGGATCGAACTCAGTGATCCGGTCGACTTCGTCTCCGAAGAATTCGACTCGAATTGCCTCCTCGTCCGAGGTTGCCGGATATACTTCTACCACGTCCCCTCGGGCTCGGAATTTTCCGCGCGACAGAGCGATATCGTTTCGCTCGTATAGCATATCAACTAGCTTGGCCAGGAAAAGCTCACGAGAGATCGGCTGTCCTCGGTACACTTGGCAGGACATGTTCTCATAGTCTTCTGGAGAACCCAAGCCGTAGATACATGAGACACTCGCGACCACGATCACATCCTTGCGCGACAACAGAGAACTAGTGGCGGACAAGCGAAGCCGCTCAATCTCTTCATTTATAGACGAGTCTTTTTCGATATAAGTGTCGGTTCGGGGAATGTATGCCTCGGGCTGATAGTAATCGAAATAGCTGACAAAATATTCGACCGCATTCCGAGGAAAGAATTGCTTAAACTCGCTATAGAGTTGGGCCGCTAAAGTCTTGTTGTGGGAAATAACCAAAGTCGGTTTTCCCAGTTGGGCGATCAAATTAGCTGCGGTGAAAGTCTTTCCCGATCCAGTTACGCCGAGTAATGTTTGATGACGATTACCGGCTTGCAGCGAGCGAATGAGTTGATCAATCGCGCCTTGCTGATCACCGCGCGGGTTATACTCAGAAGAAAGCTGAAAGTTCACGGAACCGCGAATATAAGGGTGCTTCTTTCGCCGTAACAGGGGGTTTTTTAAATCCCTTTCGATCTTCGGTCGGGACACGCGCGTATCGGCCTTTGCTTTAACCTGGGATGGAAAGTCTTATGATGCGGGCAGTCTGAAGACCTGCGTAGCGATTGAGCCGGTTTAGTCGCAAACCGAAGTCACTCTAATCGGCGGGCAACGTATGGCTCAAACCCGGCGCATGGGGAAGTTTAACCAAAGGGCGCACCGATCAAAAGCGCCGAGGTTTTCGCCCTGCCGCAAAGGGCAGATCACGCCGACAGAGCCCTTCGTCCACTCGCCCGTTCCCCGTGTCGCCTCCTTAAGTTGACGCGTATGGGCGGGAGCCGGACCCTGCCGTTAGTACGCTTTCCCAAAGACGACTCGGCCTTTGCTCGGCTTGCCGGAAAACGGGCACTTCCCAGGTTCCCCGCGAAGCTCGGTGGAAAACGGAATACAGCGAATAGTAACCTTGAGGTCCTCTTTGATCTTCGCTTCGACATCCGATTCGCCCGACCAGTGAGCCAGCGCGAAGCCGCCATGAATCTCGGGGCGCTCGTCGTTCTTCGGCGTAAAGAAATCGTAAAAGTCTGCTTTTGAATCAATGCGCACGGTGTGCTGGTCACGGAAGGCTTTCGCGCGAATGAATAGGTTGTTCTGAATCTCTTCGAGGGTTGCCGGAAGAGTTTGGACGACCTCCGAACTGGGCAAAAACGCTTTTTCTTTCACCGGCCGATCCCGTCGCGAAAACGCAACAGTCCCCTTCTCCAGATCGCGTGGACCAAGCTCAATGCGAACGGGGATACCGCGTTTGATCCATTCCCAATTTTTGACACCACCGCCAAGATCGCGTCGATCTACCTCGACGAGAATTGGTTCGCCCGCGTAACGCTGTTGTTGAAGTTCCGCTGCCAGTTTGTCAGCGGCTTCCCAAACTGCAGCGCGATGCTCCGATTTTGGTACAATGGGGAGGATAACGGCATGGCTGGGCGCAATTCTCGGTGGAAGAACGGCGCCATCGTCATCGGCATGCACCATGATGATCTCGCCGAGCAAACGAGTGCTCACACCCCAACTGGTTGTCCAACCGAACTCCTGGGCCCCGTTCCGGGAAAGAAACCGGATGTTGGAAGCTTTGGCAAAGTTCTGGCCGAGGAAATGGGAGGTACCCGATTGTACAGCTTTGCGATCCTGCATCATTGCCTCAATGCAAAGAGTGGTAACCGCACCGGGAAACCGTTCACTCTCGGTTTTCTCGCCTTCGTAATTGGGAATCGCCAAGAAATCTTCCGCAAATTGCTGATAAATTTTAAGCATCTGCAACGTCTCGGCTTCGGCTTCCTCCTTGGTTTCATGGACCGTGTGTCCTTCCTGCCAAAGGAATTCTGAGGTTCGCAAAAAAACGCGCGGACGCATCTCCCAGCGAACCACGTTCGCCCATTGGTTAATCAAGAGCGGTAGATCGCGATAAGATTGGATCCATTTCGAAAATGTTGTACCGATGATGGTCTCAGAAGTCGGACGGATTACCAATGGCTCGGTCAACTCAGCCGAAGGGGCCGGCCGCATCTTACCATCGGGTCCGACCTCCAGGCGATGATGCGTTACGACTGCGCACTCCTTGGCAAAACCTTCCACGTGCTCGGCTTCTTTTTCCATGTAGCTGAGCGGAATGAAGAGGGGAAAATAGGCGTTACGATGTCCGGTCGCTTTGAACATCGCGTTGAGCTGCTTCTGGATGTTTTCCCAGATGCCGAAGCCCCATGGCTTGATGACCATGCAGCCGCGTACTTCGGAGTTCTCGGCGAGCTCCGCGACTCGAACGACCTGTTGATACCATTCGGGAAAATCTTCGGTTCGGGTCGGCGAGATTGCTGATTTGGTTGCGGCGTCACTCATTGGCGAAAGGAAAGCAGAAAGTTGCGAAAAAATTGAACGCCGCGCTCGAGTTCGGTGAGCTCAATAAATTCATCGCTAGTATGCGCCTGTTTGATCGAACCAGGTCCGAGGGCGACCGCCGGAACTCCTTGATCGGCAAAATGCGCGGCATCACAAAACCAGGAGGCGCCAGCGAGGGAAGCACCGTGCAACACCAAATTTTGAATTAAGGGGTGGTTCGGATCCGTATACATTGGATTAGAGACTTTGAGTGGTCGGACAGTGATCGCAGGATGCCGGTCACTTAGAAAGTCCTGCACTGCAGTGACCATTTTTTCCTGACCGGGAACCGTTCGGATATCGACTTCCGCGATACAGCGGTCAGGTACTACGTTGATTTTTGTTCCGGCGCGAACGGTTCCGATGCTGATCGTAGGCGGGCCGAGCAGCGCGTTTTCGGGAGCAGCACAGAGTTGGGGAAAAGCGCGCTTCAAATCGGCATAAGCTTGCGTCAATAACTCGATGGCATTGGCGCCAGCTTCCGGTGTAGAGGCATGAGCTGATTTTCCGCGGGCTTCCCATTCGGTCCAAGCGGTTCCCTTATGGGTGTAGACCACGGTCAGATCAGTTGGCTCGCCGACAATTACGAGGTCAGCTTTGACGTTTTTCGCACAGGTCTTCGCTCCAATTTGGTCTGCTTCTTCATCCGCCAGCCCGGCAAAACCGACCGTGATTCCCAATTGCGACAGGTCAGTGGTGGCGAGCGCCCATAACATGGCCGCCATTGGCCCCTTAGTATCGCTGGCGCCGCGACCATAGATCCGGCGGTCGCGAAGTTCGGCGGCAAACGGGTCGATAGTCATACCTCGCGCCGGAACCGTGTCGAGATGAGGGGCGAATAGAATACGATATTGAGAAGTCGCCGGAGCCGGAAACCAGCCATAGACGTTCGGACGTCCGGGCGCAATCGATTCGAACTGCACGGTTGCGCCCCGATTAGTCAGAAAATCGGCTACGAACTCTGCCATTGCGGCTTCGCCTTTGCTCTCTGGCGCGCCGGAAGGATTTTCACTGGGTATTTGGATGAGCGCTCGGCAAAGTTGCTCAACCGTCTCGATTTGTGTAGGTTTCATCGGTGCGCGTGCTTTTCTCGATACCAGTGTACAAACTTCGGTATCCCTTCCTGGATTGAAGTCACAGGCTGGTAATTCAGCAATTTTCTGGCCTTGGTAATATCGGCGAAAGTACGCGGCATGTCCCCTGGAACCGGTGAGCGAAATTCGATGGTCGCCTTGCGCCCAAGCGCTTTCTCGATTTCGCCGATCATAGAGAGCAAATTGATCGTTTCATTTTCACCCAGATTAAAGACATCGAACGGTGAACCTTGGAAATCGATCGCGCCGAGGACACCGTGGATGATATCATCGACATAAGTAAAATCACGAGCAGCAGAACCGTCGCCGTATACTTCGATCGGCTTACCGTTCGCGATCAGATGAGTAAACCGATGTATCGAAAGATCGGGACGTTGGCGCGGACCGTAGACGGTGAAGAATCGGAGGCAGACAACCTCGAATCCGTAGAGGTACGAATAGTTTGAGCAAAGATGCTCGCCGGCCAATTTCGTACTGGCGTAGGGACTCAGTGTTTGCAGGAGAGGTTGATCCTCGCGAAACGGAAGTTCGCGGGTTGCTCCATACACCGAAGAGCTGGACGCGAAAACGAACCGCCGAACGCCGTTTTTTCGAGCGGCTTCGAGAAGATTGAATGTACCAAAAATGTTGGTCTGTAAATAAAGCTCCGGCGAGCGAACCGAGGGCCGGACACCAGCGCGCGCCGCAAGGTGGATTATCGCGTCTGGTTTTTGCTCCGCTAATGTATTGGTAGTGGCGGCCTGGTCGCAAAGATCAACTTCGTAAACCCGAACAGAGCGCGGAAAGTTGCTGACGTTGGAGCGCTTGATGGCCGGATCGTAAAAATCGTTGAAGTTATCGATTACCGAAACCGTGTCGCCCCGGGAGACGAGTGCTTCGACAAGGTGGGAGCCGATAAAGCCGGCGCCTCCGGTGACCAGTAGCTTCATAAACGAGAAAAGAGGGAAAGCTGGGATCAAAACGGCAGAGGTGCAAGGGGATTCGTTCGGCCCTTGACAAGCGACATGGTACCGCCGGTAATGAGAAGAAGCCAAATGCCCGAAGACAAAAAGAAATTGGCACGTATTCCGCTTCCACCAAAGTCAGCGGCGGAGATTCACGCCGAGGTGTCGACATTGGCAGCAGGGGTGAACACCAGCGAGAGGTTGATGGCGAAGGTGCCTCCCTCGCGAAGGGATCCCTGGATCGTGCCGCTCGCTGCGTTGGTACTCGCTTTTTCGGCGATATCGCTTATCGTAGAGTGTTTAGTAGCTTTTAGCTAGTGGCCGTTTTTGGCCACCAAAGCACCTAAAACCTATGTCTACTGCTTCTTCTATGTCTACAGCATCGGTAATACACTTAAACGAATCCAACTTTGATCAGGCGATCAGCGAATCTCCGGTACCGATTTTAGTCGATTTTTGGGCTTCCTGGTGTGGGCCTTGCCGTATGATCGCTCCGGTATTGGATGAGATTGCGAAGGAACAAGGCGAGAATGTGAAAATCGCGAAAGTGGATGTGGACAATAGTCCAACTCTTTCCAGCCGGTTTGGGATCCGTAACATCCCGACGCTCCTTTTCTTCAAGGGTGGCGAAGTAAAAGATCAAGTGGTTGGTCTCACTAGTAAGGCTGATTTGATTTCCCGTCTGAAAACCCTTAAATGATCGCGGCGTAACTTCTGGTAGCGGAGTCGCGTCTTAATTTCAGAAAGAATTAACATAATGAATATGCTCGCGTTTGGAGCTCCGGGGCCGTCAGAATGGGTACTCATTCTGGTAATAGTGCTGGTCTTGTTCGGTGCCAAAAAACTTCCTGAATTGGCGCGGAGCCTGGGGCAAAGCATGAACGAATTTCGCAAGGCGCGAGAGGATTTTGACAAGGAGCTGCATGCGGCCGGGAATGAGGTAAAGACGGCGGTCCAGCCGCCCTATCAACCGGCTCCGAACCAACAGCCGTATCAGGCCCCGCAAAATCCGCCACCGCCGAGTCAGCCGGTAGCGCAGCAGAATCCGCCTGCTCAGCAGCCGCCGCAGCCGTCCTGATCGGAGAGCGGTAAGGACGCGTTTCCCGACTTCGCCAGCCTACTGCTTTGCCAAATGAGGCGGCGGGGCATCGGCATATTGGGCAATACCGTTCCCAAAGGACCAATTTTCGCGCGCGACCTCAACAAGGTTGATGAAAAGATCCTCTTTGCGCACCCCTTGCTCGGCCGCCAAAAGCTCGGCGATACTGCAGTGACGGGCCGGTAAGGCTCGGCTGCGCTTCGATCAAAGATTGCCACGATAGACTGGGTCGGTGACTTTGAACGCGTCAATGATTGGCCAGGTATCCGGAAAACACCGACAATAACGGCACTGCCTTGCGCGAACCGATCTAACGCACGGATTAAGCCCGGGCACGAGTCGTAGGACAAACGTTACAACGATTTTGGTGGGTCCTTTGCCGAGAGAATGGGTGTTTGACCTCAAATTCCGTATATAAACCTACAAATACTCTTGTTATATATACGTTTAGCGACTACTCTATAACAGATTTATGAACTGTAATTGGGATCGAGAAATACGGCGTTTGGAGCGGGCTTGGCTTGCGCTGATCCTATTCCTGCTAGGTGTCGCGTTGGTGTCGGTGGTACATGGCGAACAGTCGGCAATCTTTGCTCACTACAATCTGGAAAATTATCTTGTCATGGATCGACGAGAAAACGGAACACTCGTTCATTCGCCTAAACCAGAGAAAGAGATAGAGCCGCTTCTGCGAATCATTCACGAGATTCATCCCGATCTTCTTGGCGTGGCGGAGATGGGCACACCAGATGAATTCCAAAGCTTTCGGAATCGATTAGCCCAAGCAGGAATGAGTTTTGTTGACGCGGAATATGTGAATGGTCCGGATCCGGCGCGGCACATCGCTCTTTTGAGCCGATTTCCGATTACCTCCCGCAATTCAGAGCCTAACGTTCCAATCCACATACCGAATGTGAGTGAATCGGTTCGGCGAGGCATTCTCGACGTGACCGTACAGATTTCTGCCGGCTTCCACGTGAGATTGATCGGGGCGCATTTAAAATCGAAGTTGCCTATTCCGGAGGGGGAGGAGTTGGTGCGACGACAAGAGGCGCAAGAACTCCGGAATCACATCGATCGGGTCATGAAGGAAGCGCCCGACGTTCCGTTGCTGGTTTACGGCGACCTAAACGATACGAAAGAACAACCGGCGATTCAGGAGGTAATGGGCGATCGTCAGAGTCCGACGCATCTTACCGACCTGTGGTTATCGGACTACACAGGCGACCATTGGACCTATTACCAGAAATTTAGCGATACCTATGCGCGGATTGATTACATCCTCACCAACCGATTATTGCTCGAGTCGATCGATCGAAAGCATTGTTATGTATTTCGTTCAATCGATTGGAATCAGGCCAGTGACCATCGGCCGATCGTGGCGAGCATACGGGTGCCAGCAGATAGGAGGTAGCAGACAGGAGAAGAACACAATTAACGCAGTAGATGCAGTTGTTTCGTGTTCGTCGGTCTAGCATTTCGCGTCTCATAGCACAGGCAGCAGTCGGGCTGATTGGGAACTTACCTGTGCTTGCACCGTTGCCTTATCGATCGACTTGGACAGCATCGCCAAATTTTCTCGGACCGCATCTCAGCCCGACTGGCCGATAAGCTATAACATCGCGCCAAGTCAGGAAGTCCTCGCGATTCGGTTCAACCCAGAAACCAAGCAACGCAGTCTCGATCGCTTACGCTGGGGCTTAGTCCCGTATTGGGCTAAGGACGAGAAAATCGGCTTCAAAACAATCAATGCGCGGGCTGAGACGGTTGACACCGCTCATTCGTTTCGTTGCGCCTTTAAAAAACGGCGGATCCTGATTCCTGCAGACGGTTTCTATGAGTGGAAGAAAGTCGTTGGAGGGAAGATTCCGTATTCGATCGAGATGAAAGACGACTCACCGTTCGTCTTCGCAGGTCTCTGGGAGGGTTGGCAGAACCCGGAAACTCAGGAGTGGCTGCGGACCTGCACGATTATCACCGGCCAACCCAACGAGTTGGTCGCGGAAATACACACTCGAATGCCTGTTATTCTAC